>CAZAZT010000036.1:0-29693 GCA_964489645.1 uncultured Chthoniobacteraceae bacterium
CGGCTCCGGAAGGTCTCGCTCATGCAAATGGATTCGATGAACGAGCGAAGAGAGAACTGATCGCGACGCGCGTTGCGCAGGATCTCCTCAACCAAGGGTTCGTCCACCAAACTGCACGGACGACCCAGCGCGAACTCGATGAGCGACTCAGTGAACCCGCGCGCAAAGCGTTCCGTTTGCTGAGCGATCCCGACACGTAGTTCTTCAAAACCTGAAAACGAAGCGCCCTGATGGAACCGCCCACTCGCGTCGATGGGCCACGCCTTGCGACCTCCCGTCTGCCGCGTGTAGGTCTCCGTCTCACGCCAACGACCGATTGCATCGAAGTTCTCCAAACCAAAACCGATGGGATCGATTTTTCGATGACAGCTCGCGCACTGCGGTTCCTCCTGATGCGCTGCGACACGCTCCCGCGGCGAAAGCGGCTTGTTGGCGAGGCGACTGATCTGCGGAACGTTGGGCGGCGCGGGAGGCGGCGGATCGTTGAGCAGTTTCCGCAAAACCCAAGCACCGCGCTCCACGGGGCTTGTACGTTCTCCGTTGCTCCCCATGGCGAGGGTTGCGCTCATTCCTAACAGCCCCCCACGATGCAGGTTGGGCGGAACCCTCACCGTTCGCCATGCATCCCCGGTCACTCCGGCGACGCCGTAAAATTGTGCGAGCAGTCCATTCACCGTGACCTCATCCGAATGCAAGAGGCGCCCGAGACCGCCACGCGACTGGAGCAAATGGAAGAATGTCTCGTGGACTTCCGCTGCGACCGCGGACTTCAGGCTGTCGTCGAACTCAGGGAACTCTCGTGCGTTGAACTGGAAAAAGCTCAAGCGATCCAGACCAAGCCACTGGTGCGTGAACGCCCTCACAAACGCAATAGAGCGAGGGTCGTCCAACAACCGCCTTACCTGCAGGGATATCGCTTCCGAAGTTTGCAACCCGGTCCGGAGCAGTTCTTGGTCAGGAGGCGCACTCCAGAGGAAGTAGGAAAGACGCGTCGCAACCTCCTGATCGGAGAGGCGCCGAGAACCTTTCTGCGCGGATGGTTCGGACAGGTACAGGAAGTTGGGGCTCGTCAGGAGGATGCTCAACACGTCTTTGACGGCCTCCTCGTGGACAACGCCCCGGTTCCAGAGCGCATCGTAGTGCGCCACCAATCCATCGATCAGGTCGGGATCGACAGGCTTCCCGCGAAACGCGCGCGCAGCGAACCGCTCGATGGTGTTTCGGACGGGCTCGTCCGCGAACGCGTGTGCGTGCTTTTGCGGAGGCGTTGGTCCCTCCAGCTCCATCCAATCGATCCAGAATGCGGGTGGATACCACGCTTTGTGTTTATTGCGGTGCAGAACGGCGATGGCGACCTCTTGCTCCCGTGAGTTGAGGCGTTTTTCGCGGATGGCGAACTGGCGGCTTCCATTGCTCGTGAGCGTGACGGGGATCTCAATGGTCTGCGGCTCCTCGATGGTCCCCAGAACATGGTGGTAACTGGAGATGTCGAAGGCACCGGGTTGGGTGGGATGCCCGACCTCGATGAAATGCCGTGAGGCCGGGATTCCAGGAACCGTCCCAAGCCGAACGCGAAGAACGTATTCGCCTGCCGGCCAATGCTTCGGGGCGGTGATCTGCTCTTGCGGACGGACAATGAAAACGAACAGGTACGAGCCTCGATCGACGTGCGGCAGTTCGAAATAGTTGGCGACGTTGCCGGATTCTTCGTCGAACTGATGCTTCACTCCTTCACCTTCCGCGGCGTCCTTGAAGCCGAACTCGGTTGGCGACGGAGCCCCTTTGATCTTGTTCCAGTGGCGATAGAAGCGTCTGGGTTCCTTCACCACTTCATCCAGCGCTCGGATGGCTTCAGCTTGTTGCATGTTTTCCGCTTCCTCCGCGCTCGCATCGACTGCGGCGGTCCAGCAGTCGTAGGGGCCCACCTTTCTGGTGAGGAACTCCACGGCACCCCGAAGCTGGAGGCTTGCGACCGATTCCAGTTCCGTGTGGATCTTGAAAGGTTTGCCCGTGCTGGAACGCAGCGCAAATGCCTCATCCAGAGCGCGCCGGCCAATGGTCAGATATTGTTCGATCTGATCGCTCGACAGGAAGAGGGAGGAGCCGACGGTGTCGAACGTTCCACCCCCCTGATCCGGCGGCAGGGTACTCACATCCACGCGGACGCCGAGCAGGTCGTGAAGTGTGTTGGCGTATTCCCGGCGGTTCAGTCGTCGGATGGTGGAGTGTCCCCTCGAATCGCTGAGGCGACGTCGAGCGGTCATCAGCGTTTTTGAGAGTGCATCGAGGAAGTCGGCTTTTGCGTGAGCGCGCGGTTGCGGCGCGTCCTCGGGTGGCATCTCGCCGGCATTCACGCTCTTCAGGATCTTCTGCCAGACTTCGGCGCGCTGCAGCGAGTCGAGCGTTGGACCGATGTTGTCCAGACGGAGATCCCCTTTGGTTTTTTCGGCGGAGTGACATTTGGTGCAATGTTCCGTCAGGAATGTTTGAACGCTTGGATCCACCTCAGCGGGAGGGGTCTCTGCGAGCGCTCCGAACGTGGCGAGGAGAGCTATCAGGATGAGGATTCGGTGTTCCATCTTGGGAGGGCCAGACGCGTGACTACGCGATCAGCTGCTTCACGATTCCCGAGCTGTCGCCGTGACGCTCTGCGTTCGCACCAATCCCGTGGAGGAGCGTCAGCCAGACGTTGCAAAGAGGGGTGTCTTTCGGCAGGACGATGTTCTCGCCGAGACGGATGTTCGCGCCCCGCCCTGCGAGAAGCGTGGGACAGTTGTTGAGGAAATGGACGGAGCTGATGTTGCTGCCGTAGCCGAGCACGATGTGATCGAACAGGCTGGTCGCAGAGTCATCCTTGGTGGCTTTGAGTTTGTCGATGAACGTCGCCAACATCTCGCTCTGAACGGCGTCCCTGCGCTGCGAGAACTCCATCCGATCGCCTTGAGACCGCTCGTAGTGGCTAAGGTCGTGTCCGGTGTAAGGGACGCCGATGTCCTTGAGCACCGAGTTGACGGGTTGGCGAAAGGTGAGGACCCGCGTTGTGTCGGTGCGCATCGCTGCGATCATCAGATCGTACATGGTTTGGACTTCGTCCCGTCCGGACAATCCCTTGCGGGGTTGAGCGAAGGGGGCTGGAGCCTTCGGGACCTTGAGCCATTGCCGCTCCTTGGAAAGTCGCACTTCGATGTCTCGGATGCTCTGCGCGTACTCCTCGGTTTTGTTCCGATCCTCGTGACCGAGACTGCGTTGGAGCCGCTGGATGTCTCCGCGCAACAGGTCTAGGACGCTTCGTTTCTGGTCGAGCATCGCGACGCGTTCAGCCAGTGATGCGGATTCGGCGGAGAACAGGCGGTGAAAGAGATTCAAGGGGTCATCGATTCCCGCGACCGGCTTGCCGCGTTCGTCCCATGCCAGCGAGAGTCCGGGGCCGTGTCCTTGTTCGATGGCGTCATGCGTGCCGAGTTGGATGGATGCGAAGCGTGTTTCGTTGCCAAGATGCGCTGCGGCAACCTGATCCGCCGAGATGCTGTTCGCGAAGCTTTGACCGGGTTGGGAGTAGCGATTGGCGCCCGTGAGCCAGAACGTGCTGCCCCAGTGCGCTTCGTTGCTGAACTTGTTTGTGCAGCCTTGGACCACGGTGAAGTCCTCCTTGTGACGAGCCAGCGGTGCGAGGCCCGGCGGCAAGCCGTAGCCCGATCCAGGCTCATCCATGCGTGGGAACCACGTCTCTCGCGTGACGCCCCAGCCGAATGCAAGGAAGACCATGCGCTTCGGTCGGGGTGCTGCGGGGGCTGCGGAAGCGAAGCGACGGAAGCCGAGGGATTCGAGGAAAGGGAGTGCGATGCAGGCGCTCGTGCTGCGGAGGAAGTGGCGCCGATCCTGACGATGATGGAGTGGGCGGATCATTTGGTGAGGAATTCTCGACTCTCGATCAGGGCATGGATGATCGCTCGAAGCGTCATGCCTTTGTCCGTTGCCCGCTTCAGGATGTTCTCGACCAGTTGGTGATCCGAGAATCCCGAAGGCCTACCGAGCGAGTATTCGATGAGGCTTTCGATGAGCCCGCGTGCGAACGCCTGATCTTGGGAAGCGACGGAATCGCGTAGACCGTGGAAGCCTTCGAAGGACGTTCCATTCGGGAGCGTGCCTGACGGATCGATCGGGAACAGCTCCTTCTTTTTCACGGCCTTCCAGGTCGATTGGAAGAACTCAGCGTATTCTTGGTCACGCCAAAGTCCGGCAGCGTCAAAGTTCTGGAGGGCGAATCCGATCGGATCGATCCGGCGATGGCACTGAGCGCATTGCGGCTGCTCTTGGTGCGCGTTGAGGAGTTCTCGAGCGGGCATGAGTTTGTCCCCGAACCGCGAGAGTTGCGGCACGTTGGCGGGAGCGGGCGGGGGCGGATCGTTGAGGAGCTTTCGGAGGACCCATGCGCCGCGTTCAACGGGCGAGCTGCGTTCGCCGTCGGAGCCCATGGCGAGGATGGCCGCCATGCCGAGCAGGCCGCCGCGGGGAACCCCCTCAGGAACAGAGACCTTACGAAAGGCACTCCCCTGAACTCCTTTGAGGCCGTAGTAATCGGCGAGAAGGTCGTCGACCACCACGAAGTCGGATTTCAAGAGCGTGCCGATGGGAAGGTCGTCGGCGAGGAGCGTCCGTACCGTCTCGTACACTTCACGTCGTGCTGAGTTGCGCAGACTCCCGTCGAACTTCGGATACAGCCGCGCATTGAACTGGAAAAAGTCGAGGCGCGTCATGTGGAGCCATTGGTGCACAAAGCCGGCGATGAAGCGCTCGACCTTCCGATCGGTAAGCATGCGGTCGACCTCGTTCTCATAGCCGGTTGATAACACTCGGGGATCGCCGAGACGGCCGCTTTTCACGAAGTCCATGAGCCGTTCGTCGGGTGGACTGGCCCACAAGAAATAGGAGAGCCGGTTGGCGAGTTCTGCATTCGTGAGGGGCACGCGCTGAGTGGGTTCGACGGGCGGTGTGTGGCCTTTGGATGGGCTGGAGGCAGGGGGTTTAGGGAGCGTCACGAGGGAGGCAGCGGAGCGCTCGGGAATGGGTTCTGCCGGTCGATCGGGCGGTTCGAGAAGATAGAGGAACCGGGGCGATGCGAGGATGATGGACAAGGGGGTCTTGATGGCTTGGAGGAAGGGTTCTCCAGCCTTCGTCCGTTCCTCGAAGTGGACCATGAGGCGGTCGATGAAGCCGGTGCGAACGGGTTTCCCTCGGAATGCCCGAGCGGCGAAGGCGGCGAGGAGGGAGCGAACGTCGTCGGGGGCGGGCTTCTCGAGGTCTGCAGCCTCACCGAGAGCCAAACGATGGGATCGGGGTGGCCATTGATCGGTGAGCGGGCCTTCCCATTCCATCCAATCGACCCACAACCTCGGAGTCTGTGTAAATGGCCGGCGTTGTCGCGTGTCCATCGGCACTCCGACCTGCACGAAGAACCGTTGTTGATCCTGGCCGACGGGCCGGTTGTGGATGCGCTCGCGGACGGCGAACACGCGATGTCCGGTCCGAGACACCTGTACCTTGAACTCGAAGACGTCTGGCCGTTCTGGGGTACCGGACACAGGATGACAACCGAGCAAAGCGATCTCTGCGGGCCAACCCTGATCGCCTTGTGCGCCGAACTCGATGAAGCGTTGTCCGGTGGAAGCCGGCTCTGCGAAGGCGAGCCGTGTGCGTACGAGGTATCGGCCAGGCGGCATGTTGCCTGGGATGGTGACGTGCTGGGGGAAGGGCGAGAACGGGGTGAGCGAACCGGTGAGCGACAGTGGGTTATCGAGGTAGGTGGTGGCCTTGAGATGACCGCCACGCAGTACGGTCTCGTTCAACCCAGCGTCCACATCGTCACCAAAGCCGAACTCCTTCGCAGGCCGTCCTGAACTGCGCCATTCGTTGATCTTCGCGAGGCTTTTGCGGGTCCGCTCCAGCTCGCTTCGCACTTCGCGCAACGCAGCTTCCTCGCTCTCCACGCGAACCGTGCGGCGTTCCGGTCGTGGGCCGGTCACAATGGCGTCGTCGAGAGCGGCGCGCGCTAGCTTGAGGTATTGTTCGAGTTGGTCGCTGGAGAAGAAAAGGCCCGAGCCGACCGTGTCGAAGGTTGACGCGTTTTCGTCGGAAGGCAGATCGAACGCGTTGACCTCCACGTCGAGCAAATCGCGCAAGGTGTTGACGTACTCCCGTCGGTTCAGGCGTCGGAGGGTGATGGTTCCGCCGCTGTCCGCGAGCGCCTTTCTGGCGACGACCATTTGGCGCGAGAGCAGCTCGAGGAAGGTGGTCTTGTCCTCTGCGGGGGGCTGTTTTTTGTCTTCCGGTGGCATCTCGCCGGAGTTCAGGGAGGCGAGGACTTTCTGCCATCGCTCCGCCGTGGGGATGTCGTCGATCCGGAGCGAGAGGTTATCGAGACGGACCTTGCCGCTCTGTTTTTCGGCGTTGTGACAGTTGAAGCAGTAGTCTTTCAAGAACTGCTGTTTTGACTCAGGGATCTGAGCGACCGGCGCATGGTCTGGAGCGGCGACGGCAGTGACGGCTGCGCAGATGGCCGAGAGGAGACCGATGCGCAGCTTGCGTGGCTGCGTGTGTGCGGCGGAGCGGGGGAGCATGGGAAATGCGGGACGGTTCAAGCGCGCAGAGATTCGATGGGAGCGGTGCTGTCGCCGAATGATGGGGCGCGGACGCCGACGCCATTCAGCAAGGTGAGCCAGACGTTGCAGAGAGGGGTTTTGGGATCCTCCATGACGAGATGGTGACCGAGGCGGATTCCTGCGCCCCGCCCGGTGAGGATGGTGGGGCAGTTGTCGAGCATGTGTCCTGTCCGGATATTGGTCCCGAGGGTGAGGCTGACATGGTCGAACAGGGTTGAACCATCGGGTTCACGGGACTGCTTCAAGCGATCGATGAAGTAGGCGAGAAGTTCGGACTGGCATCGGTCGCGGGTCTGACTGGCTTCTTTGCGTGGGCCCATGTCGTAGTGGCTCATGCTGTGGCCTTCGAGGTTCACCCCGCGGCTTCTGAGCAAAGAGTTCACGGGCTGGCGATAGGAGATGACGCGGGTGGCATCGGTCTGGAAGGCGGCGATCATGAGATCGTACATGAGCCGCACTTCCTGCTCGCCGCTCATCCCTTTGCGCGGTTCTTGGATGGTCTGAGCAGGCCTCGCTTTGGGCACCTCGAGCCACTGGGTTTCCTTGGCCAATCGCAGTTCGATCTCACGGATGGATTCCAGGTATTCGCTGAGCTTGTCCGTGTCCTCCTTGCCGAGACCGCGGGCTGCGTCACGGGCTTCCTCTAAGACGGTATCGAGCACGCTTTGTTGACGTTCGAGAGCGGCTCGACGTTGAGCGAGCGGTGTCTTTTCGTCGGAGAAAAGCTTATGGAAAACCGCGACGGGATCGGGGATCTCGGCGACCGGTTTACCTTGGCGATTCCATGAGACAGCGCTCCCGTGGCCGCCTTCGCCTCCTGGGTTGCTGAAGACGAGGGAGGCGAAACGGGTGTCGCGACCGAACTGCTCGGCGGCGACTTGATCGACGGAGATGGTGTTGTTGAAGCTGCGCCCGGGGACGCCGAGCGGGTTGGCGCCGGTGAGCCAGAAGGTGCTGCCCTGATGGCCGTCGGTCGAGAACTGGTGGTAACAGTTCTGGATCACCGTGATGTCTTTGTGATGTTTGGCGAGCGGTTTAAGGCCCTCGGGGAGAGTCCATTCGGCACCGGTCTGTTTCACGTCGGGGAACCAACTCTCGTTCGTGACGCCCCAGCCCATGGCGAGGAAGATCATCCTTTTGGGGCGGGCGGATGGGGCCGAAGCGTTGGCGAACCGACGGAACCCGAGAGATTCGAGGAAGGGGAGCGCGATGCAGGCTGAGGTGCTGCGGAGGAAGTGGCGGCGGTCGAGGGAAGGGTTCATGGACAGGAGGATGGTTTTTGGAGGGACGGGTTTGTTTTCGGCGGAGGTTCTGTTGTGGCTGTGCAGGGGTGTTTTAACGGAGCGCCTTTGCGGCAATGCCGAACATGTTATTCGGGCTGAAACTTTTACGGTCAGCTGGAGGATTCTCGTACGGGGCGCCAAGCGTGATGGTGCCGGGTGTTTCGACGCGTCGGCTCCAGACATCGTAAGGGAAACGTTTCACGACGGTGCCGCGGGCCTGATCCGGTTTGAAGTCGAGGATGATCGTTTCCCCGGTCGGGGTGAACGATTCGGAGACCCAGCGGGGCACTGGGTTGCGTTGGTCGACCATGACGAACAGTTCTGCGGGATGCGCGAGATCGAGGGTGAGACGCATCCACCAGTTGTAACGATCGACGGCGAAGGTGCGGACCTGATCCGCGCCGACGAGAGAGGGCGGAACATGGGACCATTCGTCCAAGGTGTCTGAGAAGGCGAGGGAACCCTCGGTCAATCCCTGGGGGACGATGCGGTAGAAGTTGCGGAGAGAGGGCCATTTGGCGGCTTCTGCTTCGTCTGCACTCATGCTGTCGCTGACGGCGGAGATCAGCGCGGTCGGGGTGGGGGAGGCGGCGGACCATGCGCCGGAGGCGTCTGGGCCATTGACACTGACGATGCGCGAGGAGCGGCGGTTCCGTTCGAGGCGGATGCCTTCACCTTGCGAGAGCAGGAGGGCGGGTTGGGAGGAACCCTTTTCGTGGACCTCGACTTGTCCGTTGAACACGACGACGTCCGTTTTTGCGGTGCGGGTGGCGTCGACTCCGAAGACGGTGCCGAGATCGACGATGCGGTGATTGGCCGTTTCGATGATGAAGCCTTTTCCGTGGTCGCCCACGTTGGCGGTGATGCGTCCGTCGAGGAGGCGCAGTTCCATTCCGGACTGGAATGTGAGTTTGGCGGGTCCTTGGAGGGTGAGGAGGATGCCGTTGTTGAGTCGGATCTCGAGGGATCCATCGGCCCAATGCACGGAGTGTTGTTTGACGCGGTCTCCGGCTTTCCACGGGGAGTTTGAGGGGTCGGAAACGCGGACGACCTCGAACTCGACCTCCGCTTGGGTCGATTGCTGCCAGAGGGCGAGGAGGACTGCGCAAGCGGCGGCGATGGCTGCGATTGCATGGCGGCGAGGAAGGCTCCGAGAGGCGTTGCCTCTGGTGACGGACGTTGCGGAAGGGAGGGACGGATGCGCGGCGGTGCCGAGTTGGTGCGCCATAGTGGTGGCCTCGGCGGTGGCGGCCAACGCGGAGTCGAGTTGGACGGCATCGAGGTAAAGGTCGAGGAGGGCGGGATGTTCTTTGAGCTGGGCCTCGAGGCGGGCGGCATCGGCATCGAGGATGTCGCCACTGATGTACTGTTGGATGAGCAAGGGCCAGTTGTTGTTCATGCGAGTTCCTCTTGGTTAAGGACTCTCCTGACGCATGCGAGGAGGGTGAGGCGGATCCTGTGCAATTTTTTGTAGAGGGCCATGGGGGTTTCGCTTCGTGTTCGGGCGAGGTCTTGGATTTGGGTGTCGGGCTGGTAGGCCGCGAGGATGAGGTCCCGCTGAGGGGGAGTGAGGCGACGCAGGCAGTGGGTGAGGGCCTCGCGTTGAGCGTTGTGACGCTCGGTGAGCGAGGACTGACGATCGGCGAGTTGGGAGAGGAGGCTTTCGTCGAAGATGTGACGATCCCGTGCGCGGCGGCGCAGATACATCAGGGTTTGGTTTCGAGCCACGGCGTAGGCCCATGGACGGAAGTCCGATGCGGTTTCGAAGTGGGTCCAGAGGGCGACGACCACCTCTTGCATGACTTCATCGGCTTCCTGTCGGCTTGGGAGCATGGACCGGACGAAGGCGCGGAGCGGTGCTTCGTGAGCGGAGTAGAGCCGCAGGAAGCGGGCGTGTTCGGGGGCTGGGTCGCTGTTTTGAGGAGGCGGCACGTGAAGGAAGATGCCGATGCGGGCGCGATTTGCCGGGGAATTTTCGACGGAGGGCCGAATGGCGCTCCGCTGATTCACGCGGAGTGGATGCGTGATTCGATTTCTGCGGCGCTGAAACCTTCCACTGCGACCACTTTGTCGCGGCATTTTTGGCCGGAGATGAGGACTGCCGAGCGGGTTGGGACTTCCATCATCTCAGCGATGAAGCGGAGGATTTCGGAGTTGGCGCGGTCTTCGAGGGCGGGAGCAGCGACTTTGAGTTTCCAAGAATCGCCGTGTTTACCGTCCCACGCCGTGCGTTTTGCGTTGGGAACGGCGCGGATGGAAATTCCGCGGGGTGTTGATCCGAGCTGGACCGGTTTCGACATCGCAGGAGTCTTGCGAAGAATCGGTCAAACTTTGGGTTTGATGTATACGCCGATGAGGGGGCGCGGGCACGGGCGTTCAGAGACAAAATCGCTGACGAATCCGGCGCGCGTGCGCAGTTCGACGTGTCCCGGACCCTTCCCTCCATAGACAAGAACGGCACCCTCAGGGGCGCGGTAAGGGTCGTTGTTCGGGATGGAGATGCGTTTGAACCCGTAGGAGAGCTGCAGCTCGTCGCCGGCCTCCTTGGCGTACTGGGTTTTCGGGTACGAATCGACCAGGTTGGCAGCAAGGAGCGCATTCTTGACGTATCGCCAGCAGCTGTAGGTGCTGTGGGCTCGGGCGCGTCCTGCGGCGATCTGCGCCGCTTCGATCATTCGTGCATCGTAGCGGTATTGGCTCGAGCGTGGACCGAATAGGCTTTTTTGTTCGCCGCTGAGTGATTGAGCGGTCCGCGGGTTGTGCAGCGCAAAATCTGAAGAGTAGTTGGCGGTGGCGCATGCGCTGAAGCCCATTCCGATGAGGACGGTTACGAGAGCTAACAGATGGTGTCTATTGAACGGTAGGTGACACATTTGCGGGCCAGAGGGATTGAAAATGCAGGGTACCACGGATGGACGGCGTGGCGAGCTTTGAAACCACAAAAATCTGCGGTGCGGGATTTCCTCAAGACGAGGAACCCTTTTTCAGTGAAGCGCGGGATCGGAGGACTTCTGCGAGCAGCGGATTGGGGAATCGGCGCGACGGGGTGATGGCGTAGAAACTCTCCTTGATCTGGGGGACGCGACACCGTTCGACGAGCGTTTTGCTTTGCAGTTCACCCGCGACGACGACGGGCGGGACGAGGGCGAGGCCAATGCCTTCTCTCGCGAGAAGCCGGAGCATGGCCATGTCGTCGACCTCTGCGGCGATGATCGGGCGGATGTTGTTCTGTTCGAGCAAGAGGTCGAATGCAGAGCGGATGCTGCTATCGAGGCTCGGCAGCACGAGCGGGGTGTTTTTGAGATCCCTCGGGAAGGAGAAGCGCGAGGCGTTGCGCGTTGGAGTGCCCACCAGACTGACAGGCTGTTCGTCGAGGAGGTGACTGTGCCACGGGGTCTCCGCGTCGCGTTTGACGGGAAGGTTGGACAGCACGACGTCTAGCGTGTGCACACGCAGCTGGGTGAGCAGGTCCCGAAGATTGCCGGACCGCAGGATGAGCTCCACATCGTCGCGCCCGAGGAGGGGTCTCAGCAGACCGAGTTGGAAGTTCCGCGACAGCGTGGCGACGGACCCGACGCGTAATACCTGTTGAGGGCCGTGGTGGCCGGACCGGAGGACCTCCATCATCTCTTCGCCTGAGCTGAAAATGGCTTCAGCATACTTCAGGGCGATCCGTCCTGATTCATTGATCACCAGCGACTTGCCGCGACGCTCGAACAGCGGTTGCCCGAGGCTATCTTCGAGGCTTCGAAGTTGGACACTCAATGCAGATTGGGAGAGGTTCAGGCGTTGTGCTGCCTTCGTGAGGTTCCCTTCGTGAGCGATGGCGCGGAAATATCGGAGGTGATGATAGTTCAGGAACGGCATGTCCTTATCGTTCGAATAAAACGAACGGTTTGTCAAAAAACATGACATGGAACGAAAACGGTCACCGGACCATGATTTCGCACACATGGATCTCATCACCTCCATCCAATCCAATCTGCTCAGTCCCGCGGTCCTCTTCTTCTGTCTCGGCATCTTCGCCGCGCTGACGCGAAGCGACCTCAAGTTTCCGGAGGCGCTTTACAACACGCTGACCATCTATTTGCTGACTGCCATCGGGTTCAAAGGCGGCGTTGCGGTGAGTGAGGCGGGCTTTGGTGTGGTGTGGCTTCCAGCCGTTGCGGCAATGGGTTTGGGCGTGATGGTCCCTTTGTGGACGTTCGTGATCCTCCGCAAGGCGATGGGGTTCAGTTTGTCGGACGCCGGCGCGTTGGCGGCGCATTATGGGAGCGTGAGCACCGTCACCTTCATTGCTGCGACGAACTTCTTGCGCGGAATCGGTCAGGAGCACGAGAGCTATGCGTCGGCGTTGTTGGTGGTGATGGATTCACCGGCGATCATCGTTGGAGTCATCCTTGGGAAGGGCCTTTTGGGTGGGGCGAACCTGTGCGGGGACGCAGGGGTGAGGGATGTTCTTCGGAACGTCGTCTTTGGCCGCGGCATTTTGCTCCTTGTGGGTGCGCTAGTGATCGGATGCGTTTGCGGTGAGCGAGGAATGGGGATGGTGGAGGCCTTTTTTGTGACGCCGTTTCAAGGCGTTCTCACCCTCTTCCTTCTCGAGATGGGGATGGTTGTCGGGCGAAGATTTTCGGATCTGCGGCGCGTTGGAGCGAGGATTGTGATCTTTGGCTTGTTTGCTCCCATCGCGCACGGTGCGCTCGGCGTTTTGGTCGGAACGATTGCGGGTCTGAGCTCAGGAGGCGCGACGCTGCTTGGGACGCTCGCGGGGAGTGCGAGTTACATTGCCGCTCCGGCTGCCGTGCGGCTTTCCTTACCGGATGCGAATCCTGCGTACTCATTGACTGCCGCCTTGGGCATCACGTTCCCGTTCAATGTGACGATCGGAATCCCATTCTTCTTCGAGATCGCGAAACGTCTGCAACCTTGAAACGCCATGAACCTCCATCCCATGAAACTGGTGACCATCATCTGCGAATCGGTGCTTGAGGAACGGGTCGTGAACCTTTTGATCGAATGTGGCGCGCACGGACACACGGCATTCCCAGTCCGCGGCAGCGGAAGCCAAGGCGAACGCCATGCGGACATCGCGGAGACCGGGAACGTCCAGATCGAGGTCATTCTCCGTGAAACAGCGGCCCAGACATTGATCCAACGGTTGCATGATCAGCTTTTCCAGCACTTCGCTATGGTGGTGCGCGAAAGCGACGTCCGGGTTCTTCGCGCAGACAAGTTCTGAAAGCGGGATGTGTCCGCCCTGACCATTGTGGACGACATCGTTGGGGAACTACACGCATCCGAATGCGAAAGGGTAAGTGATGGCATTGACCCCACGGAGCGAGCGCTCACATTGAACAACAGCGGTCCTTCGGATGTCCGACGGACACGCAGCGAAAAACCTCACGTCATGGCTACCTACGTTTACGAAACCATCCCGAAAGACCCGAAAAAGAAGCCTCGCCAGTTCGAGGTTCAACAGAAGATGTCGGACCCGCCGCTCACGAAACATCCTGAGACGGGTGAGCCGGTGCGCCGAGTCATCACTGGGGGTAGCGGTTGGGTGACGCACGGAGCGGGCATCCTCTCGATGAACACGCGGAAGGGGCGCCGCTGAGGGAGGTGATCAGCGTCCGTGTCACGCATTGCCGCGGACGCTGGAGAAGTGTTTCTGGAGGCCGGCGGATACAGCGTCCGCATACTCCGCGAAGATGGACGGGTGCGATTTTCCGCTGACGGATCGCACTCCCTCGTAGTCGCCTGCTTGGATACGTTCCCACACTGGTTGACTGTTCATCACGTAGGGTTCGAGGAAAAGGGTGGGCACACGGTACAACCGGTTGGCGAGAAGGTTGCGGGTCCAGACGTAGCCTGAGGAGCCGATGCGAGCGGCGTTGCGGCCCTTGTACGTGTAGGGGGGCAGTTCCGTGGCTGCAGCGAGAGATCTTGCTACTGCTTCACTGGGGGCGAGGGAGGCGTTCACCATTCCGCCGAACAGTTGGATGAGCATCTCGAAGCGGATATCGTCCTTCTCGACTTCGGACCGATGGTAACAACCATTCACCAGCAGGTGGAGATGGTTGGTGGAAGTGAGCGTGGGGTTTTCGGGGTCGCCCCATTCCTCTGCGTTGAAGTGGAGGCAGATGGCAAGATCTGGCTGGATCTTCCGGTTCACCAGTTCGGCCCGCGCGCGGATCTCGCTGACGCGGTAGAACATGAGCTCGCTTTGGCTCTTGAGTTTTGGCGCTTCGAGCTTCATCCCCTCCTCATCCTTTTTGAGGAGCTTGCTGAAAAAGCTCGGGCGCTTATCGGTGGCCGGGGATAGCGATTTCCGGACGAACGAGACTTTGGCGCCGAGGGCGCGCAACCGCTTCTCCAAGCGTTTTGCCACGGCGAGGGTCATCTCGCCTTCGCGAACGGGCTTCGATTTCCCTACGCGAAAATGGCGCGCTTCCATGACCGCCCATGATCCGCCGATGTGCCCCGGATCGAGCGCGATGTGCAGACCTTCGAGGGCGCGCTCTGGTGCCACTGGGGCTAGCGCATTGGCTGGCTTCCATGCAGGGAAACCTTGCGAGGGCGGGGTCTGCGCTGGAGCCTGGCCAGCGCGCAGGAATGCGATCTCGATGGTCGGTTCTGCGTCATCGCCAGTAGGGATCTTGACCGCTGACTCGGACGTATCGAAGAAACGCAACGCCTCATCGTCCGCCACGAAAATGGACTTCAGGCGGGACTCGAACTCATTGCGGGTGAGTGTGTTGTTGTATCGCTTGAGCATCGTCCAATCCGGTTTCGGGGCGATGATGCTGGAGAGCTTCGCGAGCGCAGTGGATGGCCCGCCTCCGAGGGACGCTAGGCCGAGGCCGAGGACATTCCTGCAGAAAGTTCTGCGCGCGAGAGGGAGGCTGTGCATTTGGGAGGAAAGGATTCCCCGGAACCGGATCCGTGGCTAAACACACACTGACGCAAGGGTCATTCCAAGGGAAGACCGCGGACCACCATCATGATTCGGGATCCATTTCAAACAAACAGAGCGCCACTCCTTCGGCGCGCATTCCTCGAGCGCTGTGGCATGGGCATGGGCATGCTCGGTTTGGCGGGTCTCCTTGGCGAACGGAGCTCGGCCGCTGGATCGGCGGCGATGGCGTCCCCGCTCCAGCCGAGGCAGCCACACTTCCCAGGGCGAGCCAAACGTGTGATCCATTTCTTCGCGAATGGCGGGCCGTCGCAGGTGGACACCTTTGATCCGAAACCGGAGTTGACGCGGCTTCATGGAAAACCGTTGCCGTCCGGGAACCTCAAGACGGAGCGCAAGACCGGCACCTTGTTCGCGTCGCCGTTCCAGTTCGCTCGACACGGGCGGAGTGGGTTGGAGATCAGCGAACTGTTTCCAACGGTTGCGCAGAGCGCGGATGAGTTGGTCGTGCTCCGTTCGATGCAGGCGGATGTGCCCAACCATGAACCGTCCTTGATGCTGATGAATTGTGGTGAGGCGCGGCTGCCGAGGCCGAGCATGGGATCGTGGGTGGCTTACGGCTTGGGGACGGAGAACCAGAACCTACCGGCGTTCATGACCTTGTGCCCGAACGGCTACCCGACGGGGGGCGCTCCCAACTGGACCTCGGCCTTCTTGCCGGGGATCTTGCAAGGGACGCACGTGGACATGAAGCATACCGACTTGGAGAAGTTGGTGGAGAATGTCCGCAACCACGCATTGGATCCGGCGGGACAGCGCGAGCAGTTGGACTTGATCCAGGCTTTCAATCGGATGCATCGGGAGTCGCGTCTGGGGGATGCGGCCCTTGATGCGCGGATCCAGTCGTTTGAGTTGGCGTTCGGGATGCAGATGGAGGCGACGGACGCCTTCGATCTGGTGCGTGAACCGCAGCACATCCGCGAGATGTACGGGAGCGGGACCCACGGAAGGCAATGCCTGACTGCGCGGCGGTTGCTTGAGCGGGGGGTGCGCTTCATCCAGATCTGGCATGGAGCGGGCCAGCCGTGGGACAGCCACGACGATCTCGAGGTGAATCACCGGCGATTGGCGAAGGAGTGTGATCAGGCTTTGGGAGCGCTTCTCAAGGACCTCAAACAGCGGGGCATGTTGGACGATACGCTCGTCGTTTTCGGAGGCGAATTCGGGCGCACGCCGGTGGTGGAGTTGCCGATGCCGGGCGCGAACGCGGGCAAGATCAACGGACGAGACCACAACCATCACGGTTTCAGCGTGTGGATGGCTGGGGGTGGGGTCAAAGCGGGGACGGTGTTCGGGGCAACGGACGAGTTCGGGTTCCGTGCGGTGGACAAGCCGGTTCATGTCCATGACTTGCACGCGACCATTCTCCACCTGTTGGGATTTGACCATGAGAAGCTGACGTTCCGGCATGCGGGGCGTGATTTCCGACTGACGGATGTCCATGGGAATGTGATCCAGGAGGTGCTGGCATGAGTGGGGTGCGGAAGTGGGTTTTGGTTTGGGGAGGGATCCTCTTCGTGAGGGGTGCGGCGGTTTTTGCGGAGGGGAAGTTGTCCCCTCAGGACGTGGAGTTCTTCGAGAAACAGGTTCGTCCGGTCTTGGTGGAGCACTGCATGAAGTGCCATAGCGTTGCTGAGAAGAAGACCAAGGGTGGGTTGGCCATGGACTCCCGCGAACTGCTGTTGAAGGGTGGTGATACGGGACCGGCGTTGGTCATTGGCGATCCTGACAAGAGCTTGTTGGTCCGTGCGATCCGTCACGAGACGAAGGAGATCGCGATGCCCCCGAAAGACCCGAAGCTCTCAGACGCGCAGATCGGGGCGCTTGCGGAATGGATCCGGCGTGGTGCACCGGATCCGCGAGTGGGTGTTGGGGCATCGGCGCTGTCTTCGGCGATGGATATGGCTGTCGCCCGAGGGCATTGGGCGTTCCAACCGGTCAAACGTCCGGCGGTGCGAGGTGACGGGATCACGGACATTGATCGGCTTTTGGACGAGGCGCGGCGCGGGCGGGGCATTGTTGCGGCGGGGCCGGCGGATCCGCGCACCTTGGTTCGTCGACTCTCGTACGATCTGACGGGTCTACCGCCGACGCCTGAGATGGTGGCTGCTTTCGAGCGAGAGCCGACCGAACAGCGGTACCGTGCATTGGTGGACGAGTTGCTGGCTTCGCCACGGTTTGGGGAGAAATGGGCGCGGCATTGGTTGGATGTTGCGCGTTACGCGGACACGCGTGGTGTGCCGGTGCCGATCACGGCGGATGCGCGATTCCTCTACTCGTACGCGTATCGCGATTACGTCATCGCGGCTTACAACGCGGATAAACCGTACGACCGGTTCATTCTTGAGCAACTGGCTGCGGACCGATTGCCTGACGCCGATCGTGGGACTTTGCCTGCGTTGGGGTTCTTGACGTTGGGGCGGACCTTCTTGAACAACAACAACGACATCATCGATGACCGCATTGATGTGGTGATGCGCGGTTTACAGGGACTTACGGTGGCATGTGCGCGGTGCCACGATCACAAGTTCGACCCGATCCCGACGAAGGATTACTACTCTTTGTACGGGGTGTTCAACAGTTCAGAGGTCCCGATGGATCCGGAGATCATCCGAGAGCGGGAGGACAATCCTGATCGCGCAGATTACCTTACCAAGCGTGCGGAGAAGATGGCGCAGGTCGACAAGGGATTGCGAGAGGAGGCGCGCTCGTTGAATCGGACGATCCGCGAGAAAACCGCGAAATATCTCATCGCGGTGGAGGAGTTGAGAAGAGGCGCTCCTGCGAACATGGACACGTTCGTCGGTGAACGCGGGCTCGTGTCTCTGCCTTTGGAGAAGTGGCGTCGCAAAGTGGATTCCGTGCAGACGTCGGACCCAGTGATGGGCGTCTGGAAGGCCGCTTTGGAGCTCGCTGGGGCGGGTTTGTCGGACGGTGCCGATTGGTCCGTGAAACTTCGGGAACACCCGCAGAACGGGAGTTGGACAGCGCTCGTCCGGAAAGCGATCGAGAAGGAAAAGGTGTCCGGCCTTGCGGGTGTTTCGGATCTGTTGGGTCGCGTGGTCATGGAAGTGGATGGCCTTTGGAAAAAAGCGGTGGAAGCGGCGGACAAAGCGGGGAAGCCGTTCCCCGAGGGGTTATCTGAGCCGGATGCAGAGACGGTTCGTCGGTGGATGGATGAGGAATCGGGCCCGTTGAATCTGACGCAAGCGGAGGTTGAACAGGCGTTTCCGCGGAAGTATCGCGAGCGGAGACAGAAGTTGATGGAGGTCGTCCAGGTCTTCGAGGGCACGCATCCGGGAGCGCCGGATCGGGCGATCATCTTGAAGGATCGAAGCAAGCCTCTGGAGCCGGTGGTTTTCATCCGCGGCAATCCTGGCAATCGCGGTCCCGTCGTCCCGAGGCAGTATTTGGAAGTTCTGTCGGAGGGAGAGCGGAAGGTTTGGAAGGAGGGGAGTGGACGTTTGGAGTTGGCGCAGGCCATTGCGAGTCCGTCGAACCCTCTCACCGCGAGGGTCTATGCGAATCGGGTGTGGGGAATCCTGTTCGGGCGTCCGCTGGTGACCACGCCGGGCGATTTCGGGGTTCGGACTCCTCCGCCGGCGGTCTCTGGATTGCTGGATCTTTTGGCGGCCGATTTCGTTGCTGACGGTTGGTCGAGCAAGGCGTTGATCCGGCGCATCGTGCTATCCGGAGCATACCGGATGTCGTCCGGCTCAGTTGCAGGGCAAGAGGACAAGGACCCGGACAATGCATTTTTCCATCGACAAGATCGGCGGCGTTTAACCTTTGAGGCGATGCGCGATACGCTGGTGTTTGCCAGCGGCGAACTGGACACGCGTGTGGGTGGTAGACCGGAGATCCTGACGAAGCCGCCGTATCCTCTCCGAAGGGCGGTGTACGCTTTTGTGGACCGTCAGGATGTGCCTTCGGTTCTTCGGGCCTTCGACTTTGCGAGTCCTGATACCTCGACGCCGGAACGGTTTCAGACGACGGTTCCGCAACAGGCGTTGTATTTGATGAACAACGATTTCCTCGTCGAACGGGCTCGCGCTTTGGCGGCACGATTACCTGCGGGGGACGTTGGGACCCGGGTGGGTGCGTTGTTCGCGATGCTGTTCCAGCGGAGCCCGACGGCAGCGGAGGCAGGCTTGGTACGGGATTATCTGTCCCGTCCTGCCCATGGAGCGCCAGACGAGAAATCAAAGCCGATCGACCGATGGACGAGCCTTTGTCAGGCGCTCTTGATCTCGAATGAGAGCGTTTACGTGGACTGATGCGCTGCGGAGGGGGCGGGCGTTCCGGGCAATCTTGGCGCGCTCTTGAGGGGTCGGTTAGTGGGGGGCCATCTGCTCGAGGAGGGTTGCGAGGATTTCACGATCCGAATCCGGCCGAGTGGGAGACTTGGGGTGGGTATGGTCGCAACCGATCCAGCCGCGAAGTTTGAGGAACATCGCTGCGCTGTGTTTGTAGGCTGGAACAGGCGCTCGGAATGCGAGGAACCCGAGGTACTGGAGGATGTCGTTCAACGGATAGAACGCTGCATCACCCTCGAGCCATGCGCGGTCGCGGCGCGCGAACATATCGGGTGCGAAGGTGCTGAGCCCGAGGAGGTAGTCGCTACCGTACATGACCATGTCGATGGCCAGGTCGTTACCGGTGTACACCCTGAAATCGGGCCGCGCCGCGTCCCGAATCTGGAGGCGATCCCATTCCAGGTCGCGTCGGAGCGAGGAATGTTTTGCACCTGTACAGCGGCTGATGCCCAGCAAAGCACGGAAAACATCGAGAGAATAGATGCGGCCGAACGGAGCGAACATGGTCCCGAGTTCGAAGCCGATGAACTCCGAGGCGGCGGTGGAGATCTTCTCGTAGGACGCGACGATTTCGGCATCCGACTGAGAGGTCAGACCGTGGCTTTGGAAGATGACGGGCGTGCCTCCGGCGGTCTGGATCTCGTGCATCCGTGCGGCGTACGCATCGAAGTTGAATTGTGCACCGGGCTGATCCAGGACGAATGCGCCAGCGAGGAAGCGTCCACCGGCGAGCGTGGCGTGTGTCAGGCGCAGGGCTTCTTTGCGGATGTCATCGTCGATCAGGTTTCCGAAACCGGTGTCCATGTTGACGGCGGGGATGAGCCCTGCTTGGGCGGTCCTTTCCACATGGTCGGTGAACCCCTTCCAATCGACGTCACCGTTACGAAGGAACGGAAGGAGGATCGCGGAGTTTCCTTCGATGCGGCGCCGTGGCTTGAGCATCGCGATGGGGTCGTGAGCGGAGGAGGACATGTTTGGAACGATAAGCCACACGGATGCCATCGCGATAATCGTTTGTTTTTATCGATCAAATCGCGAACGGTGATGGGTGCATGGAGTCGTATCAACTGGGGTATTTTGTTGCGGTTGCGGAGGAAGGCGGGTTCACGGCGGCGGCGGCTCGACTCCGGTTGGCGCAGTCGGCATTGAGCCAAGCCATCCGCAATCTCGAAGGGTCGGTCGGAGCGCCCCTGTTTGAGCGCGGGCGGCGTGGTGTGACGCTGACGCCTGCGGGCTCCGCGTTCTTGCCGTTGGCGCGGGATGTTCTGGCGAGGATGAAGCGGGCTGCGGCGGCGGCTCGGGAGGCGGGCTCTGGGGAGGTTGGTACCCTTTGTGTTGCTGCGATCCCGAGTTTCAGTGCGGCGGTGCTCAGTCGCGCGGTTGCAGGATTCCGGCGACAGCATGCGGGGGTCCGGCTGACGATCTTGGAGGATTCTTCGGCCTCGGTTGCGGAACTGGTCGAGCGAGGCGTTGCCGAGATCGGATTCGTTCAAGCGCCTGCCGGGGGGAACCGCTTGGCCTTCCATCCGTTGCATGACGAGCGGTTCGTTGTGTTGAACCAATCTGGGAGTCCGCTCGGGAAGGCGGGCCGGTGGACGGTTTCACGACTGGCGGCAGCCGATTTCATCCTGTTCAAAGGCAATGTTCGGGCACGCGTTTTGGAGTGGTGCCGGGGCAATGGGTTCGAACCCAATGTTGTGTGTGAGACTGGCGAGTTGGAGACGGTGCACGCGCTGGTTTCCGCGGGGATGGGAATCGCAATCCTTCCGGAGATGGCGGCCGTTCGGGCGGGCTCGAGGTTGGTGGTGAGCGGATTGCCTGGGGCGGCGGTCACGCGGCGGTTGGGCTACCTGACGGCGCGCGGACCGGCGCTGGGGCGGATGGCCGAGGCCTTCTTGAAATGTGTTGGAGAGGTCTTGCGCGTTCCGGTGGAAAAGCTGGGTTGGTCATGAGGTGTGACAACGGGTAGGTTCAGGGGATGGCAGCGAGTGTGAAAGAGGCCCAGATCTACGCGGTGATCGGGTCCGATGAGACGGAGGTGAAACGATCGGCGTCTGCCCTTGCGGAAAAGCTCACGCCGCCCGGAGCCGATGCGTTTTCGTTGGAGGTGATAGACGGGATGGTGATGACCGTGGATGACGCGGTGTCGAAGCTCCATGCTGCGGATGAGGCGTTGAGGACGTACGGATTCTTTGGCACGGGAAAGTTCGTCTGGTTGAAGGGGTGCAACTTTTTCGATGATTCACGGACGGGCTCGAGTGAGGCGGTTGTGTCGGCGTGTGAGCGATTGGTGGCCACCTTGGAGGCGGGCTTGGACGCGGGGACGCGGTTTTTGTTGAGCGCGGGCAAGGTTGATAAGCGACGCAGCTTTTACAAGACGCTGACGCGGATCGCGAAAGTCACGGTGCACGATTTGGTGGATGCCTCGCAGGATGGATGGCAGGAGGTGGTGCTGGATCGGATTGTCATGCCGGAATGTCGGGCGCAGGGGTTGCGGTTTGCGGAGGATGCGTTGGACGTGTTCGTCAATCGGACGGGACCGGATCGGAGGGCGATCTTGAACAACGTGGAGAAGCTTGCGGTTTATCGGGGTGGCAGCGTGGAGCCGGTGACGGTCGACGAGGTGGAGATGATGGTGCCGGTGTCGCGGGAGGCGGGGATTTTCGAGTTAGGCAATCACATTGCAGCGAAGGATCTGCAGAGGGCTTCGGCCCAGTTGGAGCTGTTGTTCGAACAGGAGACGACGCCGGTCACGGTGATGTTGGTGGCGATCATCCCTACCGTGCGGAATCTTCTGCTGGCGAAAGATCTGATGGAGCGTCATCGCATCCCGCGCCCGTCGCGTCCTTTTGCGTTCTCCGACAAGCTGAAGGCGCTTCCGTCTTCCGCGATCGCGCATTTGCCTCGGAAAAAGGATGGCGAGATCAACACGTACGCGCTGGGGATTGCGGCGTGTCAGGCAGGCAAACACACGGCGGGACGTTTGGCAGCGATGTTGGCGGACTGTTTGCGCACCAACGTGGCGATGGTGAGTTCGTCGGACAATCCGGAGGATTTGACGCGGCAGTTGGTGGTCCGTTTGTGTTCCTGATGGAGGAGTTGAAATGGCGATGATGAATGTCCTGATTTGTTTGGGGATCGGTGCGGTGAGCGGATTAGTGGCTGCTTTGGCGGGGGTTGGAGGAGGGGTGATCATGGTGCCGATGTTCACGGCGATTCTCGGGATGCCGCAGAAACAGGCGGTGGCGACGTCTTTAGCGGCCATCATTTTGACGTCCATGGCGGCGTCGTATCGCAACTGGGGCAACGCTTTTGTGGAGTGGCGTGTGGCGTTGTTGGCAGGCTGCGGTGGAGCGGTGGTGGCGTATATCGCGTCGGATTGGCTTCGGAGTTTGAGCAATCGACAGCTTACCATCGGGTTTGGCGCGCTGATGGTCGTTCTGGGCGCCCGGATGTTGCTGAAAGAGCTTTTGTGATGATTGCGTTGTCTCGAGTTCTGAGGGTGTTCGCGTGGTTCTTGATCTGGTGTGCGCCTTTCATCGGAAATGATGCGTGGTGTGCGCCGAAGCCGGTGCCGCCCAGCACGAAGGTGCTTCAGCCGATCGGTTCGGCGGAACCGTTACGCGTGAAGCGTGGGCGTGATGCGGAGATCCATATCGCGTGTCTCGAGGGAGATGTGGACGCGCAGTTCGTGATCAAGAAAGCACCGGGGCACGGTCGGTTGCTCGGTGAGCCGAAGAAACTCAACCTCACGACGGCATCCGTGGTCTACCGTCCGCCGGATAATCCGAATGTCCGTTCGGACGCCTTCGAGTTCGCGGTAAAAAACCGCGCGGGCGTCTCGTTCCCTGCCACGGTCCGTGTGGAGATCGTGGATCCACCGGTGTTACTTGGGTTGCCGCGGGAGATGTCGGTCAATGAGCCGGTTTGGGCCGGGCAACCTTTCCATTTTGAGGTGCCAGTCACGAACGATTCCGCAGTGGATGTTCGGGTTCGACCGGAGGTCCGGGGGCCTTACCGAGTGGATGGTCTGGAGCCTGACGGGACCGTTTTGGTGGCAGGTCGCGGGAAAAGCCTCTTGCGGGTGATCCTGAACACCGGAATGAGTGGCACACACCGCGGACAACTCATGTTTGTGGGTCGGGGCGAACCTCCCGTGACCTTTCAGGTGTTAGCGTTGGCTCCTGTTGCGTTGCGATGGAAGGACGAGGAGTGGACTGGCGCGGCCAAGGAGCGTGGGATCACCTTCCCAGCAGAAGGGTTCAAGCTGGTGAACCGCGCTCCGTATCCGGTGCAGGTCCGGTTACGGTCCACGCCGAATCTGCTGCATCCGAAGGAGGTCGCGATTCAGGCTCAGGGTTCTGTCGAGTTCCCCTTGGCGCACGATGCCAACTCGGACTTCCGCGAAGGGGTGATCGAGGTTGAGGCGGAGGGATCCGTCTTTGCTGTCCGGTGGACCTTCCAGCGGCCAGCGCCTGTGACGGCGACGGTCGCGGAGAAACCTGCGATGCTTAATCCGGCACCCGCTGTGAGCGCGGTGGCGGAGAGTGTTGCGGAGGCGTCCGCGAAGCCGGCGGCACCCGTTCCGAGTGAGAAACCTGCCGTGAAAGCGACCACACCGGTATCGGTGCGGCCGATGGTGGTGAATGCGGGGGGTGCGGCAGATGCGGAGGCGGATCGGATCGCGAATGCGGTGAAGGGCCTTCGCGCGGCGGAATCGCGGCGTGGATTGCAGCGGGGTTTTTATGAGACGATGGAAGTGTTCGGTGCGATGCCGAGTCACGGGATCCGCGTGGCTTCTGCTGGGTCGAGCCATGTGGTGCTTGAGTGGGAGAATCCGCAGCGGCGCGAGCCGTCGGATTTCCATTTGGAGATCCGCCGTGAACGGATCGAGGATCGGACGATCCCGGCGGGTGCTGAGGGAAACGAGAAAGGGACGGGAAGCATCACGGTGACGGGGCTTCTGGTGGAGTGGGTCCCGGTGCGTCCGGACTATGTTCGACTGGTGTTTGGCGGTTCGCGGATCGCTGCACGGGTGGACCAGCTGCCTCCGGGGATCCGGCACTCGTTCCGGGTGTTCGTGAAGAACCCAGGAAATCAGTTGGATTTTGCGCATGCGATCGAGGCGGACACGCGCATTGATCGCGCGTGGTACGCGATCGGGACGCTGCCGTTGGTGATCCTCGGGCTGATGGCTGTCTCGGTGTTGGTGTGGCGTCGGGCGCGGCGGTGAGGCGCTGACAGCCGGTGTCGGGCCAGTCCGATCACTCGGGGGATTTGAGAATCAGGTCCGGTGCAATCCGTTCAATGGGAGAGACTCCGGAGGGATTCCAACTTGGCGAAGGCCCTCCCATCGGTGACGCACCGACGGGCGTTTTCGGCGGCCTCTCCGAGATCCTTCGCGAGCCCACACACCACGAGGGCCGCGGCGGCGTTAAGGATCACGACGTCACGGTGTGGGCCTGAGTCCTTGTTGGACAGGATATTGACGATGATCTCGGCATTGGCCGTGCGGTCGCCGCCCTTGAGGGACTCATTGGGTGCCATCGACAGGCGGGCGTCGGACGGTTCGATAGAGAGAGGGCAAACCTCTGTGGGCGTGGCCTCGTGTCCGATGGAGGGCCCTCCGAGTGTGAGCTCATCGGTGCCGCAGCCGTGGACGGCCCATGCCTTTTTTCTGCCGAGCTTTTGCATGACGCTGGCGTACATCTTGGTGAGGGTTGGCGAGTGGACGCCAACCAGTTGGAAATCCGGTTGGACGGGGTTGAGCAATGGGCCGAGCAGGTTGAACACGGAGGATTTGCCTGCGGCGGCGAGTTGTTTGCGGATGGGTGCGATGGCTTTGAAGGCGGGGTGGTAGAGCGGGGCGAAAAGGAAGGCGAGGCCACTCTTCGCCAGACGTTCGTTGAGAGTTGAAGGGTCCAGATCGATGCGGATGCCGAGCTCTTCGAGCACATCGGCGCCTCCGCAACGCGAGGTGATCGCGCGATTTCCGTGTTTCACGACGCATGCGCCGGCGGCAGCCAGCACGAACATGGTGGCGGTCGAGATGTTGAAAAGTTCGAGACCATCTCCGCCGGTGCCGCAGATATCGATGAGCGGTCCGGGCAGACGGTGCGGGTCGAGCGGGGGAACCACGGCGTGTTCCAGCAGGCATTGCACGAAGGACGCGATCTCGGACTCCGACTCCCCCTTTTGACGAAGCGCCACGAGGAAATCCGCCTTCGCACCATCGTCGATCGATGGATCGAGGAGGGCTGAGATGGCCTCACGAACTTCGGATGCGGAAAGGTCCTGACCAGGGGTGGGGAGGGGAAGGGAGGGCATGCATGATGGCATAGCGCAGTTGCCATATGGATGCGAGTGCCGCACAACCAGAAGGTGAAATCGCAACTTTGGTTCATCACCGGCGTGTCCTCTGGCTTTGGTCTTTCCATTGCGCGGAAGGCATTGGAATCGGGGGCCCGCGTGGCTGGAACAACGCGCCGACCGGATTCAGATGGATTGCGAGAGGTCGCTGAGGCGCACCCTGACCGGTTGTCCTTGTTTGTTGATGCGTTGCGCGATGATCGGGCTCGGGGTGAGGCTTGTGAGCGCGTGTTGCAGATAGGGACACCGGATGTGGTGTTGCTGAATGCTGGATTTGGCGTGTTCGCTCCGGTGGAGGAGATGGAAATGCGGGATGTGATGGAGATGATGGAGGTGAACTTCATCGCGCAAATGGACGTGATCCGCCGTTGCCTTCCTGCGATGCGAGCGAACGGCGGGGGCGTCGTTCTCGTGATGGGAGCGGCTGCGGCCATCGCCAACTATCCTGGATTTGCAGCATACGGCGCATCAAAGGCGGCTCTCGAATGTGCGGCTGAAGCGTTGGCGCAGGAGGTGAAGCCGCACGGTATCCGCGTTCACATCGTGCAGCCAGGCCCGTTCCGAACCGGCTTCCTGAGGGCTGGGTTGAGCCGATCCTCGGGAGCGGGACCCGCGCATGAGGCGACGGTGGGTAAGTTCATGAAACTGTTGGCCTCGATGGAAGGACGCCAATCCGGAGATCCTGAGCGGGCTGCCGCTGCGGTGATGGACCTTGTGTCGCGCGAGGACTGTCCGCTCCGGGTACCGCTGGGGAAATATGCAGGTGACAAGTCGCGACGCACGGCGGCCGCGCGAATGCGGGATCTCGAACGGACGGTGTTCGCGGAAGGGACGGATTTTTCGTCATGAGCGACGGGGAACTCGGTGCGTGTCCGGCGTCTCGCTCGGGGAGCACAACGGGCCATGCGGCGGCTGTTTGTGACACCTTGGAGGATCGTGCGGCCGCGTTTTTCCGGCTGATGCAAAGCGAGTTACCGGGTGTCGTGGAAGGGAGTCGGTGGGAGGAGGTACGATCGGAGATCCGGCGGTACGGACATTACGAGCATCGCTTGGAGGAGTTGGAGTTTGGCGCACGTGTGGCGTGGCGGAACAGTGTTCGGTGTGTTGGGCGCGCGATGTGGGATCAGCTTGAGGTGGTGGATGCGCGGTCTGTCCGCTCACTTGACGAGGTTGCGGAAGGATGTGTTCGGCACATCCGGCGTGCGACGAATGGCGGCAGGATCCGTCCGATGGTGACGGTGTTCCCTGCATCGGAACGGCGCAACGCCTGGCGCATCTGGAACTACCAACTGGTGCGGTACGCGGGTCATCGGTTGGGGGATGGGCAGATGCGTGGTGACCGTTCGGAGTGCGAGTTCACAGAATTCTGTCGGGAGGCGGGGTGGGTGCCATCGAAAGAGCGTGGGGCTTGGGATGTGTTGCCGTTGGCGATTTGCGGACCTGATGGGAACACCCGAACGTATCCGGTTCCGGCGGACGCGGTCTTGGAGGTGGGGATGACCCATCCGGAGTATGCTTGGTTTGGTGAGTTGGGGTTGCGTTGGTACGCGGTGCCATTTGTCTCGAACATGGAGTTGGAGATCGGAGGGTTGCGCTATACGGCGGCGCCGTTCAACGGGTGGTACATGGGGACGGAGATCGGTTCGCGGAACTTCGGAGATCGGGATCGGTTGGATCTCGCTCCGCGGGTGGCGCGAGCGATGGGCTTGGACATGCGACATGAGGCGTCGCTTTGGCGGGACCGAGCGTTGGTGGAGTTGAACCGAGCGGTGTTGCATTCGTTTCGCGCGGCGGGTGTGCGGATGGTGGACCATCATTCTGCGTGCGAGATGCATGTCCGGTTCGAGGAGGCGGAGCGTGCGGCGGGGCGGACGGTGACAGGGGATTGGAGCTGGTTGGTGCCTCCGTTGTCCGGATCGGCAAGCCCCTTGTGGCCGAGAGTTTATGATGTGACGGAACGAAGCCCGAACTTCTTTGCGCCGACGGTCACGTTCCGATCGGTTCGGTGCGACCGATGAAGCGTGTGAGCTAAGCGGATGATTTCCGCGAGATCCATCGGTACGCGAGCCAGAGGAGGACGGGGATTGCTGCGCTGAGGAGGGTTGCGGTGCTGGAGTGATCGTGTCCGAGGTGGCCGATGCAGGCGAAGACGAAGCCGACCGGAAGTGCGCCCATGAGGGAGGCGAGGATGAACTCTCGAGGAGGGAATTTGCTGAGGCCCGCGAGACAGGCGACGGCTTCGTTGAGGACAGGTAGACATCGGGAGAGTGCGATGACGGCGCCACCCTTCGTGGTGAACCACGCGCTTGCGGCATCGAGACTGGATGCGTCGGCGAGACGGAGCGCGAGCGGGCGTCCGATCTTCCGCGAGAGGCCATAGGCGACGAGTGCGGAGAGGAATGAGCCGAGCGAGGCGGCAAGGCCTCCGAGAAGGGGGCCATAGAGCCATCCGAGGGCCGACATGACGATGGTGCTGGGGATGGGGAGCGCGAGGTCGGCGATGAGCAGGGCTATCCCGATCAGCCAAGCGATGGGACGGTTCCGTTCGAGCAAGATGCGTGTGGCGTCGACGTTGAGGAGGGACTCGAAGAAATCGCCCCACAGGAGGAAGGGGACAATGATCGCGGCGAGGATGAGCGCGAGGATGATCCAGACGCGACGGAGGGAGCGCATGGGTTATAGGGGCAGTTGGAGTTGGCGCGGGGTCGACGCGGGAACGAGGGTGGACGCACCGATCCCGAGGAGTCGGAGCGGTTGGTTGACGAGCGCGTGCGTTGCGAGGAGGTGACAGGAGAGACGGTAGATGTCGCGGGCGGCGGACACGGGGTCTTCGAGACGGTGTTGTCGAGTGAGGGTGCGGAAGTCGGAGTAGCGGACCTTGACTTGGATGGTGAGTGCGCCTGCTTGGTGTTTGAAGAGAGAGGATTCAACATCGGCGGCCATTTCGCGGAGTGCGGCACGGAGGGTGGGACGATGTTCCGTATCGCTTGGGAACGTGTTCTCGGCGCTGATGCTTTTGCGTTCGTGGCCGGTTTCGACGGGGCGCGGGTCGATCCCGAAGGCGCGTTCCTTCAGCTTCAGGGCGAAGGAGCCGACGGCGGGCTCGAGGGGTTGATCGGTGTCTTGCAGATCGCCGATCGTTTTGAGGCCGCGTTGTTCGAGGGCGAGGGCGGTGACGGGACCGACTCCATGGATATCCCGGACGGAGAGGGGTCTGAGGAAGTCGACTTTATCTTGTTCGGGGATGAGGGTGAGACCGTCCGGCTTTTTGTAATCGCTTCCCAGTTTGGCGAGGAACTTGTTGGTGGCGATGCCGATGCTGGCGGTGAGGTGACGTTCTTGGAGGATCCTCTGTTTGAGCGCCACTGCGGAGGGAAGGGTGAGACGAAGGGCTTCATCGGGCGTGGATGCGGCGGTGGCGAGATGGCTTACATCGAGATAAGCCTCGTCGACGGAGACCTTTTCGATGAGGGGCGACAGTTCGGCGAACATGGCCATGAGGTGGTCTGATTCGGTGCGGTAGGCTTCCATCCGTGGGCGCACGAAGGCTGCGTGGGGGCAGAGCCGGTAGGCGGTGCGGGAAGGCATGGCGGAGCGCACCTTGAACTGACGGGCTTCATAGCTTGCGGCGCAGACGACGCCGCGTTGGTCTGGAGGGGAGCCGACGACGACGGGGAGCCCGCGAAGGGCTGGGTTGTCGCGTTGTTCGACGGATGCGAAGAAGGCATCCATATCGACGTGGAAAATGACGCGGTGCACGGGAGCGGAAGACTCAGACGGCGATCTTGGTGTAGGGAGAGCCTTCGTTGAGGGTGGGGTTCTCTGGGCGCCCTTTGTGATGGTAGGTGACCTTGAGGTTCTCGAGACCAAGCAGCCAGAGGATGGTGGCATGGATGTCATGGACGTGGAGTCGGTCTTGAACGGCGTGGAGGCCGAGGTCATCGGTTGCACCGATGGTCTGTCCTCCTTGCACGCCGCCGCCGGCCATCCACATGGAGAACCCGGTGGGGTTGTGGTCGCGTCCGTCCCCTTTCTCGCTCATGGGGGTGCGTCCGAACTCGCCGCCCCAGACCACGAGGGTTTCTTCGAG
>CAZAZT010000037.1:0-29079 GCA_964489645.1 uncultured Chthoniobacteraceae bacterium
ATGTCATAGGTCCTCGCCGAGCCGAACCCCAGATCCCCCGTGCACAACTCGATCACCCGGTAATGCAAACCCAACAACTGCAACACTTTTTCCGCATCCGCCGTCAGCGCCTCCAACTCGTTCTCTGACGCCTCAGGTGTCGTGATCTTCACCAACTCCACCTTGTCGAATTGGTGCATCCGGATCAGCCCACGCGTGCCCAAACCAGCAGATCCAGCCTCGCGACGGAAACAAGGGGTGTAAGCGGCGTACCTCACCGGCAGCGCATCCGCAGCGAGAATCTCCTCGCGATGCAGATTGGTCACAGGCACCTCAGCCGTGGGAACGAGATACAACTCGTCCCGATCACACCGATACAACTGCTCTTCGAACTTCGGCAACTGAGACGTTCCCACCAAAGCATCCGGCTTCACCACGAACGGGGTGTTCACCTCTCGATACCCATGCTTCATCGTGTGCAAATCGAGGAGGAAGTTGATCAGCGCTCGCTCCAGTCTCGCTCCCAAGCCCGTGAACACCACGAAAGCGCTCCCCGTGACCCGCGCCCCGCGTTCAAAATCGAACAAACCCAGCTTCTCCCCGATCTCCACATGACTCTTCGGTTGAAATCCGAACTCGGGCCTTGCGCCCCAACGGCGAATCTCAGGATTCGCCTCGGCATCTGCCCCCACCGGCGCGCCGATATGGGGAAGATTCGGCAAATGCAGAAGCGCATCTCGTTGTGCCGCATCCATCTTCACCACATCCGCTTGAAGCGCATCCATCTCATCACCCATCGCCCGAACACTAGCCTCCGCCTCCGCAGTATCCTCGCCCTTGCCTCTGCGCATCCCGATCTCCTTGCTCAACCGCTTCCGCTCCGCCTGCAAAGCTTGCAATCGCGTCTCAGCAGCACGCCGATCCCGATCGAATCCCAGTACCGCATCGATCAACCCCGCGTAATCCCCTCCCCGCAGACCCAATCGCCGCTTCACCTCCACCGCATCTTCCCGAATCAAACGAATATCCAACATAGTCGAAAACTTATCCTTTGTGAAAAGCAGTCTCCGCACCGCCAAACCGCTCCACCACCACACCCGCCTCCCCGACAGTTTGCACCCAGACCCGTAAGTCGCCGTGCCGCTTGACCATGCGTTCAACCCCTTCCCGAGGAAATATTCCCGCCGGCTTAGAATAGGCATCCGCTCGCATAGCATCACCGGCCACAACCGTGGCCATCACCCGCCGAGTCAATGCCCATCCCGTGCGAGGATCGATGACATGGCTGTAACGAACCCCATCCAACTCAACGAACTGATTCACATCGCCACTCGTGGCAATTCCCCGATCCGACAACGTCAAAACCTCACCCCGAACCTCTACTCCATCCAACGCCGAAACACGGATTTTCCACCCCCCTGAATCACGAGGTGCCTCTCCCAATGCCATATCGCCGCTTCCCGCCACCATGCACGTACGGAATCCACGCTCGCGCAATACCTTCAACGCCTCTCGCGCCGCATAACCCTTCGCCACACCCCCGAAATCAAGGCGCATCCCTTTCCGCTTCAACTCCACCAAACGCCGATCCCTATCCAGCTGAACCCCCTTCCACCCAACGGACTCCATCGCACGATCAATTCGCCACCCTTCCGGCAACACTCGCTGACGCCGCGCACGCCGCCACAACAAAACCACAGGGCCAACCGTCACATCAAACGCACCCTCCGTCTCCTCCGCCACGTCCATCGCAAATCCCAGCAGATCCGCCATCTCCACGCTGACCTCAATCGCACGTCCCTTGCCCGCCTCCTGACATATCCGCATCGCCTCGGAGTCCTCCTCGTAGTCCGAGAAGATCCCGTTCAACGCTCGCACGCGATCCAACGCCGCCTCCGCAGCCTCACGAACCCGTTCCACATCTGCCCCCGGTTCGTCGATCGTCACCCGGAAGGGAACTCCCATCTCCGCACGCTCGAAAATCCACCTCCGCGAGCGGTCCTCTCCCAGACCGCACATCCCAACTGTCCAAGCCAATCCACCCGCTAGAGATCGGATAAATCCGCGCCTCTTCACGTCGACTCCCCTCATCGCCCGTGATGCAAAGCCAGATCCGTCAGTAAACGAACGCCAAATCCCGTCGCACCGCGAGTCTGATACGCCGCGTCCTTGTCGCGATGCGACATGTAAGCGATATCCAGATGCGCCCAAGGCGTTTTCCCTGAAAAATGACCAACGAACGCCGCCCCCGTACAAGCCCCTGCTAAACGGCCCCCTGAGTTCTTGAGGTCCGCAACTTTGCTCCGGATCTGCTCCCGATGCTTCGGGAAGATGGGCAAATGCCATAAAGCCTCTCCCACGCGCTCCGCAGCAGCTGCCACCGCTTCGCCCCACGCAGCATCCGAGTGGAAAAATCCCGCTGCAGCCTCTCCCAATGCCACCCCACACGCACCCGTCAGCGTCGCCAGATCCACCACTGCCTCAGGCTGATACTTTTGGATTCCCCAAGCGATCGCGTCGCCCAAAACCAGACGCCCCTCCGCATCCGTATTCACCACCTCCACATGCGTTCCGTCAAACATCCGTATGATGTCCCCCGGCCGATACGCCCCTCCGCCCGGCATATTCTCCGCCGCAGCAATCACCCCGATCACATTCCGCTTCACTCCCAACTCGGCAATCGCCCGCATCGCGCCCATCACCGCCATCGCCCCCGACTTATCAAAAATCATGTCCTCCATCCCAGCGGCAGGCTTGATCGAGATTCCGCCCGAATCAAACGTGATGCACTTGCCGACAAACAACAACGGAGCCTCCCCCTTCTTCCCTCCCGCGTGCTCCATCGCGACCAAACGAGACCCCACCCGACTCCCGGCCCCCACGGCAAGGATCCCCCCAAACGCCCCTTTGGTCAGCTCTTTATCCCCAAGCACCGTCACCTTCAGACCACTCTCCTTGCCAATCCGAGCCGCCTCAGCGGCTGCGGTCTCTGGGGTGAAAACGTTCCCCGGCGTGTTCCCCATCTCCCGGATGCGGACCACCGACTCACCCATGGCCAACCCCTCGTCCACCTGCTTGCGCACCAAGGGCATCGAGGGCTTGGGACACTCCAAGACGAGCTTGGAAAGCGCCTTCCCTTTCGAACGTAAAAATCTGTCGAAAAGGTAATTGCCAGCCATCAACCCATCAACGATGTCGCCAACAAAGTCCATGCAGACATCCGAAACCTCCACCACCAAACCTTCCACTCCAGCACGCTGAGCGAACTTGCCCGCAACGCCAGACGCCTCGCGCCACGTCCGCCGCGTCGCCAAATCCTCGGAACCGATGCCCACATGCAACACCCGCTCCCGATGGTCATAGAAAAACGTCCGCGCCTTCCCCGAGAACTCGCACGCAGGAACCCCCGGCAACTCCCGTCTCGCAGAAGTCGGATCCACAAAGCGGACCCTCACCTTGCCCAACCCCGCATCAGCAACGACTCGAACGTCCATGACTCAACCAAGGTTGACCGTCTGACAGTTGTAGATGTCCCCGCTCGCAGCCAACTCCGCCACCAACTCCGCCCCCGGCACCGAATCCAAGTTCAACACCGTCAAAGCGCGTCCACCGACCTTGTCACGCGAAAGCGACATCCCCGCGATGTTCACCCCATGCTTTCCAAAAATCGTTCCCACCATGCCCACGATTCCCGGACGGTCCGTGTTCTCAAAAATGAACAATACCCCCTCTGGACGAGCCTCCACATGGCGACCATTGATCTTCACGATCCTGGGGTTGCTCCCAAGGAACGTCCCCGCGACGGACACCCACCCGCCTTCACCGGTAGCGGTGAGTTCCATCAACTCCGCAAACTCTGAACTCGCTGCCTCGCGGCTCTCCAACACCTTCAACCCGAGCTGCTGTGCGAAGCCCGGAACATTGACGATGTTGATCTCGCCGCCGCCGGCCTTCTCGAGAAAACCGAGCAAGATCGAACGGGTGACCGGCTTGGTGTCCAACTCGTTGATCTTGCCTTGGTAGTTCACGTTCAGGGTGTCACAGCGCTTACCCACGAACTGTGAAAGGAACTTCCCGAGTCGGTTGCCCATCGCGATCTGTGGCCCGAGCAACTCCAGCGTGCGCCCATCAATGCTCGGCATGTTCACCGCATTGCGGATCTCGCCGTTCAACAAGGCGGCTCGGATCTGCTGCGCCACCTCAATCCCCACATTCTCCTGAGCCTCGGCAGTGGATGCTCCCAAGTGCGGCGTGAAAACCACATTCGGCAAAGCACGCAACGGGTAATCCGCTGGGGGAGGTTCCACCTCGAACACATCCAACGCAGCCGCAGCAACATGCCGTGTTTTCAAAGCTTCCATCAACGCCACCTCATCAATCAAACCACCCCGAGCGCAGTTCACAATCCTCACGCCTTTCTTCGCTTTCGCCAAACGCTCCCGATTGATCATGTGCCGCGTCTCATCCGTCAACGGCATGTGCATCGTGATGAAATCGACCAAGGGCATCAAATCGTCCAAACGTTCAACCAACTCCACTTGCATCGATTTCGCCCGCGCCTGGGACAGGTAAGGGTCAAAAGCCAAGACTTTCATCCCGAAAGCCTGTGCCCGCTTCGCGAACTCCGTCCCAATACGACCCATCCCCAAAATCCCCAAGGTCTTCCCGTATAACTCAACCCCCTCGTAACTCTTCCGGTCCCATTTGCCAGACTTCACACTCGCATCCCCTTGCGGGATGTTCCGAGCAATCGAGACCATCAACGAAAACGCGTGCTCCGCCGTCGAAACCGTGTTCCCGCCCGGGGTGTTCATCACAATGACCCCCGCCTTGCTCGCCGCATCAACATCAACATTGTCCACCCCCACACCCGCCCGGCCAACCACCTTCAACTTGGAAGCAGCCGCCAGCAACTTCGACGTCACCTTCGTCTGACTCCTCACCACAAGTCCTGAATACTCGCCAATCACCTTCAACAACTCCTCCTGGGACTTGCCCGTCATCACCGTCACATCAAGAAGTTTTCCTTCCTGAAGCTCGTCAATGCCCCGCTGCGAAATCGGATCTGCGACCAATACCTTGTGTGTGCTCATGAAATGAAAATGGAGGTAAAGTATGGGACCAAACAACCCTTCCCTAAAGAACAAAGTCCATCGCGACGGCCCCGCTCGCTTCGACAAATGCGGCCCTCCAAAATGCCTGATTATTAGTGACATCAACACACATCAACGAGAGTCTTATCTCACGACTCGCCCTGACGTCACCCCATCTACCCCCTCCACGCAGCCTCTGAACCAACCCACAATCCTCATGGAAACCGTTTTCTCATTCATCGTCGCTCACCCTGCCCTAACGATGCTCATCCTCATCGGCCTCTACTTCGTTTACAGCTCGATCACGATCGCCGGCGGTGACCAAGTCGTCCTCCTCGAACGCCGCTGGCTCGGTTCCCATATGCCAGATGGCCGCACCGTCGCTCTCAGCCACGAAGTCGGGGTGCAAGCTCGCGTCCTCGGCCCAGGCATCCATTTCCTCATCCCGTTCATCTACAGCACCAGCAAACGTCCCTTCCTCGAAATCCCGCAGAACAAGGTCGGCGTCGTCCGCGCCATCACCGGCGCCCCCATCCCCTCCGGCTTCTTCATGGCGCGCTCCGTGAGATGCGACCTTTTCCAGGACGGAGAAGCCTTCCTCATCAATGGGGGCGAAAAAGGTCCCCAACTCCAAATCCTCCCCGAAGGCCAATACCGTATCAACCCGCACCTCTTCGAGGTCGACGTCGTCGACGCCATCATGATCGGTGAAGACGAGATCGGCTGCGTCGAAGCCATTGCAGGAAAACCCGTCGCCCGCCCCGGCGGGAACTTCGGCGCTCCCGTCGATTGCAACAGCTTCCAAGACGCCGACGCATTCATCCAGAACGGCGGCGAACGCGGCCCTCAGATCGCGTTCCTCATGCCCGGCTTCTACCGCATCAATACCATCCTTTTCAATGTGATGAAGTTCCCCATCACGCAGATCGCAGGGGGCAAGGTGGGGCTTGTCGAAGCCGCCGACGGCTCAGGCATCCCCGAGGGCCGTCTCCTCGCTCGAAAAGTGGACGGTCACAACAGCTTCTTCGACGGCCAAGCCTTCATCCACAACGGTGGCGAAAAAGGCCGACAACTCGAGATCCTCATGCCAGGACGCTACCGTCTCAACCCGCTCCTCTTCCGGCTCGTCGCAGTGACCGACTGGACAAATGTCGAAGCCGATCAGGTCGGTATCGTCACCGTTCTCGAAGGTCGCCCGATCACCGACCCCACCAAAATCGCTGCGGAAGAACTTCCTCACGAATCACATAACAACTTCCAAGACCCATCCGCCTTCCTCGGAGCTGGAGGGCAAAAAGGACTCCAGATCCCCGTACTGCGCGCAGGGAACTACGCGATCAACCCGTGGTTCGCCACCGTCGAAAAAGCGCCGATGGTTCGCGTGGACATCGGCTTCTGCGGCGTGGTCACAAGCTATGTCGGCCCCGAGGGAGCAGACCTCACCGACGATGCGGTCAATGCGAAGATCGTCCAGAACGGATGTAAAGGCATCTGGGCAGACCCTTTACAACCCGGAAAACATCCCCTCAACACTCGCATCATGAAGGTCGACATCGTCCCAACGACCCAAATCCTTCTCAACTGGGCCGACAATCGCTCCAGCGCCCACGAACTCGACGCCAATCTCAAGACCATCACCCTTCGAACGTCCGACGCATTCAACGTCAACATGGACGTCAGCGTCATCATCCACATCCCGATGCGCAACGCGCCCAAGGTCATCGCCAACCTCGGTTCCGTTCGCAACATGATCTCGGAGGTTCTCGAACCCGCCATCAGCTCGCATTTCCGCAATGCCGCCCAATACATCAAAGCGCTCGATCTCTACACCGAACGCCGCGAACTCCAGATCAAGGCCAAAGAACACATCGACGGCGTCCTGAAGGTCCATCACATCGACTCCAAAGATACCCTCATCGCCGATGTCGTTCTTCCAGCAGAGCTCACGAAGACCGTGACCGATCGTCAAATCGCCGAGCAAGAGCGGAAGACATTCGCCACCCAAAAGGCCGCGCAAGAAGAGCGTCGCGCGCTCGAGAATGCGACCGCCCAAGCGGCGATGCAGCCCAAAGTCGTGGAATCGGAGCGAAACGTGGAAATCCAAGAGAACTTGGCAAAAGGCCGCGTCAAGGAAGCGGAAGGAACGCGATCCGCCGCCGTGCTCCAAGCCTCCGGCGAGGCCGAAGCCATCAAACTGCGCGCCCTCGCTCAAGCTGAAGCCACCAAGGTCACCGCGGTCGCCGAAGCCGAAGCCACCGGCAAAGTCGGTGCCGCCGAGGCCGAAGTCATCCTCGCAAAAGGTCGCTCCAACGCAGAAGCCTACCGCCTCGAAGTGGAAGCCATGGGACGCGACGTGTTCGGACAAATCCGCGTCATCGAAAAAATCGCCTCCAGCAACCTCAAGATCATCCCAGAAAACCTCGTCATCGGTGGAGGCTCTGACTCCAACATGATGAACGGCTTTTTCGGGATCAGCCTCCTCGAGAAGATGACCGGTAAATCCTTCAGTTCCGCGTCCCCTAAACCCACCGAGACGTCAGCGAACTGACCCGCTTCCACACGTTGCTCGCGGATCTTCTCGCGAGCAGCGGAGCGGCATGGACGCATCGAACTCCAACGTCGCTTTCAGCCGATAAGCGCTTTGATCGGACGCTGCTCCTCCACCCCAGTGAGCCGAGCGTCCAATCCCTGGAACTTGTAGGTCAACCGCTCGTGGTTGATCCCGCACTGATGGAGAATCGTTGCGTTCACATCGTTCAAATGAGCGGGGTCTGACGCGATGTTATAACTGAAATCATCGCTCTCCCCGTATGACACCCCCCCTTTGATCCCTCCTCCAGCCATCCACATGCAAAAATTCCGCGGATGATGGTCGCGACCGTAGTTCGTGCGAGATAACCCACCCTGCGAGTACACCGTCCTCCCGAACTCCCCTCCCCAAACCACCAAAGTGCTGTCCAACAACCCTCGCTGCTTGAGATCGCTCAAAAGACCTCCAATCGCCTGATCCGTGTCCCCGCACTGCAACCGGATGTCGCTCGGTAAGTTGCCATGCTGATCCCAACCACGGTGGAGGATCTGGACCACCCGCACCCCTCGCTCCACCAAGCGACGCGCCAAAATCGCGCTGGCCGCAAACGTGCCAGGCTTCCTCACCTCCGGCCCATAAAGGTCCAACGAAGAAGCCCTCTCATCCGTGAGATCCACCAACTCAGGAACGCTCGTCTGCATCCGGAAAGCCATCTCATACTGAGATATCCGCGTCTGGATCTCTGGATCACCCAATGCCGCGAAACGGTGCTCATTCATCCGAGCCATCGAATCGAGCATCTGTCGACGATTCTCCATGGAAACACCATCCGGATTTCGCAGGTACAGCACGGGATCCCCAACCGATCGCAAAGCCACGCCACTGTATTTGCCCGGCAAAAATCCGCTGCTCCACATCCGGGTGAACAAGGCTTGGGCCATGGACTTCGCACTCCATGTCGGGGTCAGAACCACAAACGCAGGAAGATCGTTGCTCTCACTCCCCAATCCATAAGCCAACCACGATCCCAAACTTGCAAATCCAGGAACCTCGCGGCCCGTCATCACGAACGTGCATGCAGGATCATGGTTGATCGCATTGGTGTGCACCGTCTTGATCAACGCGATATCGTCCACATGCCGCGCCGTGTAAGGCAACAACTCGCTCACCCACCGACCACAACGGCAGTGCTGAGCGAAGCGGAACAGACTCGGCGCAACAGGGAAACGCGCCTGCTTGCTAGTCATCCCCGTCAAACGTTGTCCGCCTTGCACACTCGGCGGCAGATCCTTGTCATACCACTCCGCCAACCCAGGCTTATGGTCCCAAAGGTCGATCTGGGACGGTCCACCGTTCATGTGCAAGTAGATCACCGCCCTCGCCTTCGCCGGAAAATGCGGGACCCCATCCAAAGCAGGGTGCACCACCGAGGCCCCCTTCACATCACCCTCCCCTCCAGCAAGAAAAGCCATCCCCAAGCCACCAAACCGCAAACCTGTCTGCCCGATGAACTGCCTTCTTGTGCTCATCACCTGTGATTCAAAGATCGGATCCATCATCTCCCTCAGTTCAGTCGTTCAGTTCCTGGTCACCGTCTCATCCAAGTTCAGGACCAAGTTTGCCAACAATGTCCAAGCAGCCATCTCCGGCACAGATGCCTCCATCAGCGGCTTGGATTCCCCATTCCTGATCACACGCTCCGCCGCACTCGGATCTTTCCGGAAGATCTGACGCTGACGCGTCAACGCCTCCATCAACATCCCTCGCTCGGCTGCATCCGGTTCCCGACTCAGCACCCGTCGGAACAGCCCACCGATCCGACCATTCTCATCCATCCCGCGCTCACCAAGGACCCGCTCGGCTAACGCCCGCGCCGCCTCGAAGTGCTGAACATCGTTCATCAACTGCAACGCCTGCAACGGGGTGTTGCTGCGCTCTCGGCGCGTGCAACTCTGCTCCCGATTCGGTGCATCGAAATTGCTCATGAAGGGCGGCGGAGCAGTGCGCTTCAAGAACGCGTAGATTGTGCGTCGATAAAGCGCGTCCCCGTGGTCTTGCAAATAGTAGCGCGTGTTGCTGTCCCCATAGCCCACAGGTTCCCAGATGTTCGGCGGTTGATAGGACCTCACCCCGCGGCCCCCCATGTCCAGCTTGATCAAGCCCGAGACGAACAACGCGTTATCCCGTATCTGCTCGGCATCCAACCGGATTCGCGGACCGCGCCCCAGTAGCCGGTTCATCGGGTCAACTGCCAACATCCTTGAGGTCACCTTTGCCCCCTGCCGGAACGCACGGGTCATCACCATCTCCTTCATCAACGCTTTCACATCCCACCCGCCCTCTCGGAACATCACTGCGAGATGGTCCAGCAGCTCAGGATGGCTCGGGGTCTCTCCCTGCGACCCAAGATCGTGACTCGTCGCAACGATCCCCACTCCGAAAACCTGTTGCCAAAAGCGGTTCACCGTGACCCGCGCCGTCAACGGGTTCTCTGGCGTAACCAACCAGTTCGCAAGGTCGAGCCGCGTCGCACGCACCCCTGCTCTCTTGAGTGGCGGAAGAGATGCGGGTGTGCCCGGCTCAACCCTCTCCCCCAACTTATTGTAAACACCTCGCATCGCCACGAACGTCTCTTTTGCCGTCTCAGAATCACGGAAAACGAACGTTCCCGAAATTGCCTGATCCGCCGCCGATCGCTCCGATCGCGCACTCTCCCACGCGGCGCGTAACCGCGAATGCACATCACCCTCCGATCGAGAAATGTGCGCGCGGTAGAACCTATACAACTTCTCCCGCTTGTCTGGATCCTTCATCCCAGCCGGATCGGAGGTCGCCACCGCTGAAATCTCGGAGGCGACATCCGGAAGATTCTTCTTACCACTCGAGACAAACTTCCACCACGCCTCGAACGACGTCAGCGGATGACGGTCCACCTCATGCCGCCCCTGCACCTCGCAAAGATCAAAAAATGCGGTACCCCCGAACTGCTGAACACTCAACGTGTTGATTCGCGAGCCCGCCTTCACATTCAGTCGCGCAAGGTCCACCTCCAGACGCACCCACTCACCCGGTTCCGGCCGAGGACCGAGCAGCACGTCGTTCTCCCTCACATAAGGGGTCCCCTGAAAAACTGACCCGTCTCCCCATACACCGCGCACACCGTTCACCTCCACGCTCACCGCTCGAGGCACATTCAAATCGTCAAGCCGCACCCAAACTGCGAGCCGCGCATCAGCCCCCAACAACACAGGAATCACGACCGGAGAGAAGGATTCCTGACTGAACTGCCCGTTGCTCAATCGAAGCACGCGCCGACCGGAACGCGCCCCAAACGCCGGCATATCCACCCAATCCGAAGCGTTCCTTGTCGTGTTGCGCGTCTCAGAACCGAACGCGAACACATCATCGAAAAGCACCTGCCGTATCACCTCAAATCCTCTCCTCTCATCCAAGGCAACCGGTTCCGATCCCACCCATCTCTCCAACGCTTCCACCGCTCCATGTTCCGCTCTGATAGCCCTATCCAACCGCTCCTGCTCACCCCTCAGCGGCAACCGAAGGTACGGATCCGTCGTGTTGATGTTCTTATCCATCGGCGGATCGGCCGCATTGAAGAAAAACGCGTACAAAGAGTAGAACTCTGCCGTCGAAAGCGGATCATACTTATGGTCATGACATTGCGCGCAGCCACCGGTAAGCCCCAACCAAGCCGTGGTCAATGTGGCCGTTCGATCCACCGCGTAGAGATGCCGGTATTCATCATCTATCGCCCCTCCTTCACTGGTGGTCACGTTGCAACGCGAAAATCCCGTTGCAATCCGTTGATCCACCGTCGGCTCCGGAAGAAGGTCACCCGCAATCTGCCAAACAGTAAAACGATCGAAAGGAAGGTTGTCATTGAACGCACGAATCACCCAATCGCGGTAAGCCCACATGTTCCGTTCATTGTCCAGATGCAGCCCGTGAGTGTCCGCGTACCGAGCCACATCCAACCAATGCCGCGCCATCTCCTCTCCATACCTCGGTGATGCAAGGTATCGATCCACCATGCGCTCGTAAGCATCCGACGAGACGTCGCGCACAAATGCATCAACCTCCTCCATCGTCGGAGGCAATCCCGTCAGCGTGAAAGCAACCCGCCGGATGAGTGTCGCCCGATCCGCCTCGACAGCGAACTCGCCCCCACTCGCCATCAGGCGCTGCGAGAGCAACCCATCCACCGTCGCACCCTTTCGGAGCATCGGACTCTCCAACGACCAGTGCTTCTGATACGGAGCACCCTGCGAAATCCATTCTCGGAGTGTCTCCTTCTGCGCCTTCGACAGCGTCTTATGCGCCTTCGGTGGCGGCATGACCTCGTCCGCATCCTCAGAGACAATCCGCCTCCAGACCTCGCTCGAAACCGCATCGCCAGCCTTGATTGGGTACACACCATCCTTCGGCGATTTCGCACCCTCCTCGATGTCCAGACGCAATCCCGCCTCACGCTTTTTCGCGTCAAAACCATGGCACGCAAAACAGTTCTCCGAGAGGATCGGGCGCACATCACGGTTGAAACTCAACGTGGATGCCGCAAAAGAACTGCAAAGTGTGAGGAAAAAGAACACACCGCAAAGCTGACCCACTGACGCGACCACTGCGCATCCGCGCCTGCGAAAAGAGTGTCGAGCAAAGGTCTGCATGAGCGAACACATCTCACGCAAGCCACGTACCAACGTGGCAAGCCACCTCAACCAATGCACCCTGTGTGGCGTTTCAACACAAGGCATGAGTTCACTCCGCCAAACCCGAACGAGTTGCACAGCACCCACTCCATCCGCGCAATCCGCTCCGCCCCAGTCACATGATCCAGCGGATCATCCGCTTCCGCGGTCGCCAAGTTCCGATTGAACGGCACCATGCCCGTATCCATCGCGCAAATCGCAGCAATCACATCCAATGCTCCGGACGCGCCGCAAAGATGTCCCGTCATGGACTTCAAGGCGGTCACAGGGACACGCCTCTCACCGAAAACCGCAACGAGAGCACGGACCTCCGCAGCATCTCCCGCCCGCGTCCCCGTGCCGTGCGCGAAAACACAGGAGACATCAGCGACCTCACACCCAGCACGCCGGATCGCCATCGAAACTGCCCCCGCCGCCCCCGATCCATCCGCCAAAGGCAACGTCAGGTGATGCGCGTCCGTCGTACAACCGTACCCCGCAACCTCGCCGAGAATCCGCGCCCCGCGTCGCAATGCGGTCGACTCGGATTCGAGCACCAACACGCCCGCTCCTTCCGCAACGACAAACCCATCCCGCTGGACATCGAACGGGCGAGAAGCTGCAGCAGGATCGTCGTTGCGCGTGCTCACCGCCCGCATGGCGCAGAAAGATCCAAGGATCAGCTCGCAAATCGGAGCCTCGCTGCCTCCCGCAACCACCGCATCCACCTCACCAAGCCGAATCAATCGGCACGCCTCAGCAATCGATTGACTCGCCGTGGCGCATGCAGAACCAACCCCCAGGCTCGGCCCGCGAAACCCCCATTCCCTCGCGACCAACGCGGATCCCATATTACTCCGCAACATCGGAATGCCGAACGGGGACAAACCACGCACCCCAGCCGTTCGTAAGATCTCCCCCTGCTTCACGTACGAAGCGATCCCCCCGTTTGACGACCCGATCACCACGCCCACCCGATCCACCGGAACCCTCCCCCTGAGACCGGACTGATCGATCGCCTCCTTTGCGGCCCCGACAGCGAACTGCCCAAAGCGGTCCGCATGTCGTGCGTCTCGCCAATCCCCAAATGCCGCGCCCGCATCAAATCCCTCCACCTCACCCGCAATCTGCGACCGATATGCCGACGCATCAAAGCGCGAGATCGAACGGATTCCGCTCCGTCCTCGGACCACTCCATCCCAGAAGGCGTCCACCGTGTTCCCTAGAGGCGTTACGGCCCCCATCCCAGTCACCACCACCCGCTCCATCATCGGATCAAGCACCCCCTGCGAGTTGCAGGAGGAAGAGTGAACGGTTCAACTGACCAAGGTATGTCGGGAAAATCCATCGGATCGTTCGCTTTCCTACCACCTCCCCCCAACCCTCGGCAATCGCCTCCACATCCCTCCCCAGTCGGGTTGCCTGCGGTCCGGGACATATTCCGACTGGATTGGAAACCCCATCCCCCCGAGCTTTCAACCGTCACCCTGCTCCTCGGTCTGCTCAGCACTCGGGCTGCTAAGGTGAAGCTCCGCCGACGGTCGCACTTCTCAAACATTCCTTTCAAAAAACTTTTCCAATGAAACGTCCCCTCCACGCCGCGGTCCTGTCCGCCCTCGCGATCTCTCTTGTCCCGAACAGTTCCGTCGCAGGCGACTCCTTCCAAGATCAGGTTGTCCCCTTCACCAAGAAGTACTGCCAAAGCTGCCACGAACCCGACAAAGCAAAAGGCGGCCTCGACCTCACTCGCTACAGCAAGGAGCGCGACGTCACGAACGATTTCCGCAAGTGGAACAGCATCATCGATTTCATCCGACGCGGTGAAATGCCCCCCGAGGACGAAAAGCAACCGTCCCTGCAGGAACGGAACGCGGTGATCGCCTCGATTGAGACCATGCTTATCGCCGAGGCGAACAAGCGAGCTGGGGATCCAGGAACCATCCTTCCCCGCCGCCTCTCGAACACGGAATACGACCTGTCCATCCGTGACCTCACGGGGATTGCCATCCGAGCCACTGCGGAGTTCCCTGCCGACCCAGCCGGTGGAGAAGGCTTCGACAACACGGGTGAAGCATTGGGAATGACGCCGAGCCTGCTCACCAAATACCTCGCAGCCGCCCAAGGGGTTGCCCAACACTTGGTGCTCAAGCCCGACGGTATCACCTTCGCGCCCTTTCCCGTCACCTCCTACAACGAGCGCAAAAAACTGACGGAGCAGGCGATCATCGATTTCTACAAGAAGCATGAGGTGAAGATCGGGGACTACCTCGAAGCCGCATGGCGACTCCAGCACCGTGCGAGCACGGAACCGAACCTCTCGACCGAGGACTGGGCCAAGCAAAAAGGCCTGAGCAGCAAGTACCTTGCGCTTGTTGACAAGACACTCCGCGAGGCGAACACCGGCGTCGGCCCCCTCAAGCAACTCGGCGCCATGTGGAAAGCGCTCCCCGCTCCATCCAACGCCAAGGACGTCCCACAATCTCTCCGAGAGATCGAACAGTTCATCGGCCTGATCCAATCCAATCTCATCAAAAAGGAGCCCAAACTCATCAACCCCGGAGCTGGGAACTGGCCGATCGCGCACCTCGCACTTCGCGCTCAAGCTGCAGCCGCGCGCGATAAGTTTGACCCGCGTGCACTGAAATCCCGATTCACGCTCAAGCCCGGACGCGTTCCCGGTCGCAAGGGCGATCCGGCCCCCCAAGGCACCTCCATCTTCCTGCGCATCGACCCCGCCTTCGACAACGCCACGAGCGGGAGCGTGATCGTGCATCGTCCGATTTTCAGTAAGTCCGAAAACCTGCCACGGAACGAGAAGGACGAAAAAGATCACCAGGTCGTGACCTTGCGCTCGATCCTTGAACGCCATGCCCCTGAGGCAGCAAGGACGCTCGCCTTCGGTTCGCACCCAACCGGCGCTGCGATCGCACCGGATTCATTCGTTGTGAAGACTCCGGCAGTCATCGAGATCCCGCTCAACCCAGAAGCCGTCTCGTTCCTCCTTGAAAAACAGATCCTGCTCGATTGCGAACTGGATGCACCATCCTCCCCAAATGCGGCAGTGCTCATCTCCTCCACTTTTGGGAAGCGCTCCGAATCGCTCAAAAACGCCAACACCGAGTTGCTGGTGCACACCGAGAGCCAAACCGGCAAGGACATCGCTGCCTCAGCCGAACAACTGTGCTTCGTCTTCCCCAACCGCTTCGCGTTCGTGGATAACAATCGCGGACTCGCAGCAGGTTTCCACCTGGTCGAGGGTTTCTTCCGCGACGACCAACCGCTGGTCGAAAAGGTCATCTCAAAAGCGGATCAGGCCGAGTTGGACCGGCTCTGGCAGGAACTCGATTTCATCACGGAAAGTGTCGAAACGCTCCTGCGCGGCTTCGTGTGGTTCGAGCGCGCGGAACGACATGTTCTCCACGATAAACGGTTCGATTTCCTGCGCTCCGAAGACCCTCTCCTCGTCGAGGACGAACTCCTCTCAAAGTTCGAGCGGCACTACCTCGAAAAGCTCGGGGTGAAACTCGTGGAAAACGCCATCCAACCGGAATCCCCGAACCCCCAGTTCGATCTCATCCACGGCTTCTTCGAGAGAACACGAGCAGGGTTGACCGAGCATCGTAAACAGCTGCACCAAGCCGAAAAACCAGCGCTCAGCCAACTGGAGCAGATAGCCGAACGTGCCTACAGCCGTCCGCTCACCTCATCCGAAGTGGCATCGCTCAGAAAACTCTACAGCCAACTGAAAGGGCAAGGTCAGAGCGTTGAAGATTCACTACGCGGCGTGTTCACCGCAATCCTGATGACTCCAGACTTTTTCTACCGCATCCCAGATGCCCCAAGCGGTCCCGGAGTCCACCCGCTCTCCGATCAAGATCTCGCGCGAAGACTGAGCTACTTCCTGTGGTCCACACTCCCGGACAAAAGCCTCCTCGCATCCGCTCAGGCTGGCTCCCTCCGAACGGAACAGGAGCTTCGCTCGCAGACGCGCCGCATGTTGAAGGATCCGAAGATTGAGTCGTTCGCTCGCGAGTTTTTCGGTCAATGGCTTCGCTACCGCGACTACCTCACCAAAGACCCGATCCCCGCTGGTGTGTTCCCCACTTACAATGACACGCTTCGACAGGCCATGTTCGAGGCCCCCACCCGACTGCTCACGGACCTCATCCAGAGGGATCAGCCCATCGCTGAACTGCTCCGCAGCGACGCAGCCTTCGTGAACGAGACCCTCGCCAAACATTACGGCGGGAGCGTCGAATCCCAGTACCGTAAAATCTCCACCGATCCATCCCAATGGCATCGCGTGGAGGGGCTCCGAGAGAGCGGCCGAGGCGGCCTGTTCGGGATGCCTGTGATCCTCGCAAAAAATTCGGCCGGTCAACGGACGAGCCCCGTGAAGCGCGGATTTTGGGTAGTCCATCATCTTCTGGGACAACACTTCCCACCTCCGCCCGCAGATGTTCCGGAACTTCCAAAGAGCGAAAAAGAAGCGACAAAAACCATCCGCGAACTTCTTGCAGATCATGTCGCAGACCCAAAATGCGCCATGTGCCACGTGCACTTCGATGGGCTCGGCCTTGCTCTGGAAGGGTTCGATGCTGTCGGCAAGGTGCGATCCAAAGACCTTGCAGGGAGGAACATCGAGGCAAGCGGAAAAATCCAAGGAAGCGCAGAGATCCAGGGCGTGTCAGGCCTCATCGACTACATCGAGAAAAACCGACGCCAAGATTTCGACCGTCAGTTCTGTCGCAAGTTCCTCGGCTACGCACTCGGACGCTCCGTCCTCCTCTCCGACCGATCGCTTCTCCTCGACATGGAGAGATCTTTGCAAACCGACGGACGATTCTCCGCCCTCTTTGAGACGGTCGTCCTCAGCCCGCAGTTCCGACAACAACGGGGCCGAGATTTTGCTGAAGAGAAGGGCGCCCAGTGATGGCCGCCGCGTTCGCACCCAAAACTTTTACCTGAACCCTCCACAGAAACTTTCCTCAATATGGTTACTCATCCTCTCTCGCGGCGCGTTGTTCTCAAGAGCCTCGGAGCGACCGTTGCTCTCCCTTGGCTGGAATCCATCTCCAACGCAGCAGGCGACCGGCCCTCGGAAAAAACGCCTCCCAAACGCTTCGCCTTCCTGTTCTTTGGCGATGGAATCCACCCCCCCGAATGGTGGTCAAAGGGTGATGGAGCGAACCTCGAACTCGGTCCCGCGTTCGCATCACTCGAACCCGTCAAACAGAAAGTCAACTTCATCAACGGGTTGAAGAATCCCTACGGATCAGGGCACGCCCAAGGCGCTGCGGCAATCCTGAGCGGCGTCGGGCCGAAAAATGGACGGGAAATTCGTGCGGCAGCCAGTCTGGATCAGGTCCTCGCAAAGCGCATCGGCGATGCAACCGCTCTGTCGAGCCTCGTTCTCGCCTGCGAACGCCCGATCAGCGGATTCCATGAATCCGGCAACTCGATGATGTATGCATCCCACGTTTCCTGGAGTTCGCCGGTTTCTCCCGTCCCCGCAGAACTTTACCCTGCACTGGCTTTCGACAGTCTTTTCGAGAGTCGAGGCAACCAATCGCACGTGAGCGTGCTGGATCACGTGCGAGAACAACTCAACAACGTATCCCGAAAGGTTTCGCGTTCAGACAAAGCGAAGATCGAGGAGTACGCAACGAGCGTCCGAGAAGTCGAAACGCGACTCTCCCGCCTTCAGGCCAACGATAAAGATGCCGCAAGCGATGCCTTGAAAGCCAAACGCCCCCCGAATGGGCTGCCCTCTCAACTCGATGCCCACGCCCGCCTGATGTGCGACATCATCGCGCTCGCGTTCCAAGCCGACCGTACACGGATCGCGACCATGCTGCTGACAAACAACCTCTCCGGGCAGGTCTACCCTTTCCTCGGCTTGCGCGACGATCATCACAGCTTCTCGCACAGCTGGCAGAACAAGGAGTTCGCATCGATCTCGCGCTTCTGGGTCGAACAATACGGGTACCTGCTCGGTAAGTTGGCCTCGACCCAAGAGGGTGATGCCACCGTTCTCGATAACTCCTGCATCGTTCTCGCAAATGAACAATGGGTCGCCCACAGCGCAGAAAAAGTACCCCTTCTCATGGCGGGTGGACTGGGTGGAGCGTTCGCGACCGGTCGCTCTCTGGATTTCGAGAAAAGTCAGAACCGCAAGTTCTCGAGCCTCCTCATGACGATTGCGGACCGAATGGGACTCAAGCTCGATAGCTTCGGCGACTCCACCCAAGCCCTCGAGATCTGAGGGAACTCCGCCGAAACGCAGCGCCAAGGGGATCGCACAAGAGTGCATCCCCGCTGACTGCGCATCCATCTCTTGCCCGCAAACGTTGATGACGGCGGGGAGAACCTCGCGGCCCTGTATGCCTGCGCCTCGTTTTGTTTTCCATCAGTTCAAGTGTACGCCATCCTGATGCATGGAATCGTTCTTCCGCCTTCTTGAAAATCGAGTGGACCAGTGCGGGTCTCTTCTGTGCGTCGGGCTTGACCCCCATGTTTCGGACCTCACGGCTCCTAAAGCAGAAGCCGCTCTCCAGTTCAGCATCCGCCTTATCACGGAAACCGCTCCATACGCCGCAGCCTTCAAACCGAACGTCGCCTTTTTTGAACAGTTCGGAGCCCAAGGCTGGATTGTTCTCGAACAAGTCATCCAGGCCATCGCGCAGGAATCCAAACGGTTGGGATCTGAGATCCCCGTTGTTCTTGATGCGAAACGCGGCGATATCTCCACAACCGCAGACGCCTACGCGCGCTCGGCCTTCGATCATCTGAAAGCTCACTCCATCACGCTAAGCCCCTATCTGGGCCGCGATTCCGTGGAACCATTCATCGGTAATCCCCAGAACGGGGTCTTCTTGCTCTGCAAAACATCCAATCCCGGCTCAGCCGATTTACAGGACTTATCCCTCTCAACAAACGAACCCCTCTACCTCCACGTGGCCCGACTCGCCAACCAGTGGAATGTTCGGGACAACATCGGGTTGGTCATCGGTGCAACCCAGCCGGAAGCCCTGCGGAAAGTTCGCCAAGCCGTTCCCACTCTGTGGTTCCTCTGTCCTGGCATTGGGGCTCAGGGCGGCGACTTGGAAACCGCACTCAACGCCGGTCTGCGTGCAGACCGCAAAGGGATGCTCATCCCGGTTTCCCGAGGCATCTCCCGCGCCCAATCCCCTGCGCAAGCCGCCAAAGAGATGGGCGAGGCCATCCGCCGAGTGACAAGTGGGCGATAAGCCCTCCTGTGCATCAAACCTCAAAGGAGTTTTGCCGGACCATTCCCGAACAAGCATCCGACGCTCTTCAGCTCAAGTGACGGGGTAACACCTCGGCCACCACCTCGGCAAACGACTCCAGCGATACCTCTTGCCCGCGCTCACGCGACAAGCTTGTCATCTCCACTCCGGCGATGCCGCATGGCGTGATCTCACCAAATCCTGAGACGTCCGCCGCAACATTCAGAGCGAAGCCATGCATCGCAACCCATCTCCGAACTCCCACCCCGATCGAGGCCAATTTCCGATTCCCAACCCAAACGCCCGTAAGCCCCTCTCGAAACCCCGCCTCAACACCAAAAGCCAACGCCGCCTCACTCAACCCCATCTCAATGGACCGAAGATACCGGTGCAAGTCCTTGCCTCCACGCCGAAGGTCGAACAACGGATATCCAACCAACTGTCCCGGACCATGATAAGTCGCCTTCCCCCCTCGATTCACTTCCACCACCGGAACGCCACTGGCCTCCACATCCCCTAAACTGCTCCGATCGGGAGAACGCCCGATGGTGTACACCGGCTCATGCTCAAGCAGCAACAACACATCCTCCGCCTCCGTCTCCTTCGCCTTCGCGGCAACAATCGACTCCTGCCAATCCAACGCCTCAGAGTACCCAACACGCCCAAGCCATAATACCCGCCAACGTCCGTCCATTTGGCGCCACTCCCGAATCCCGCTCAGACCGTCCGGCAGCTGCAACTCTCGATAAGCCATCAAATACGCTCCTTGCTGGTCAAATCCAATCCGCGCGCCACCGCCATCTGAAGGTGAGTCAGCCCAATCGCCAATGCATCCGCCGCATCAGGTGGAGGCGTCTCCGTTAACCCCAGCATCGCACGAACCATGAACCCCACCTGCGATTTGTCCGCACCACCATGCCCGACAACCGCCTGTTTAACGCGCCGAGGAGCATATTCGAAAATCTCCAGACCCCTTGAAGCTGCAGCCAGAACTGCCACCCCCCGAGCACTTCCGAGCGTCATCGCGGTCCGCAAACTCTGCACATAAATCACCGCCTCAAAGGCCGCAACGGTCGGTTCATACTCCCGGATGACATCCGTCAAAACCCTCGATATCTCAACCAAACACCCCGAATGCAACAGCTTGGGTGGATTCCGAACGACGCCGTAGGTCAAGGCTAGAGGTTTCTGGAGATCTCCTCCGTGCTCCAAAATGGCGTACCCAGTACCTCTCAACGAGGGGTCAACCGATATCAGACGCTCTCGCCTGTCAGAGGTCACCAGATCTCTGTTCGCAAGAAGGGTTGATGAAAGGCCCAAAACGTTCAGCTCCGAGAAGGTCCTGCGTTCCAACCGGATCTATCCGGATCAGTTCGCCAAGATGCGTTTGACCTCGCGAAACGCTTTGATCGCCCCTTGGATGTCGCCAGACATCTCCTTGAGGTAACCGATCCGGAACCAAGCATCCCGCTGGTCCTTGTCTTGGCTCACAACCGATTCAAACAACTCCAACGCCTTCGCCCCATTCTCAGACTTCAGCGCCTCGTTTCCTTCCCGTAAAGCAGCCGCAATCTGTTCCTTTCTCTCCAGAGCCGTGGCAGGTTTTTTGGGAACCACCGGCGTAGAGACTTCCTTTGCAGGCACTGTCGGAGGCACGCTCTCTGTCGGAGCGACCGCTGCGGTCGGCGAACCCTTCGGATCCGCGGCCGGCTCCGTTCCCTTCGATGAGGTCATCGCCTCTTTGACGTCCCCCTTCGAATCCACAATCGCTGGAGGAACGCCCGCATCGCTCGACTTCATCGTGCTCGGGGACTTCACCACCGCTGCCGTGTCACTCGTGCTCGGCGCATCATCCTCAACCACAGGCGGCTTCTCACTCGGTTTGGACGCCTCGGTGGCTGTTGGAACCAACGATCCCACAACCGCTCGCGCGTCGCTCCCAGCATCCGCCAATGCCTTGTTCAACTCCGCTTGAACCGCTTCCTTACTGACCTCTTTTTTCGGCTCCTTGCTCGAGGAGCCGCTCTTTGACGATGCAACCATCTTGCTGCCAGACTTGCTCGGATTCGAAGGCTTCGGAGCCTCCTCTTTCGCGCTGTCAGCCACCGTTTCAACCTTCGCTGGAGTTTCCTTCACCGTCGCTTTGGGCGCGGGCGGCTCAATGGCAACCATCTGAAGCGGACGCCGAGGCAAAGGAGGTCTCGGGAGCGGGGCCACAGCCTCAACCGCTGGAGTGGAGAACGACATCTTGCCGTCGTCAGAAGCTTTCGCACGCGGCTCCGGCTTCGACCCAACTTTGGCCACCTTGGTAGACGGGTTGGATGAAACCTTCACCGATGTCCCCGATCCTGAACCCTTTTTTTCCGTCGAACCCTTTGCAACAACCGCCTCCTTGTCCTTCGCCCCCTGGACTGGACGACTCACAACCACAGCCGGTTGCGTCGTCGCCTTTTGGGACGAAATCAGTGCGGCTTTAGCCGAAGTCTTGGTTTTTGCGACCGCCTTAGAACTCGACGGAGGTTCGGCCTTGGCCTGACGCTCCTTGCGTCCCGCTGTACAACCCACAGAGCTCAAGGCGATAGCGCCCGCCAAGACATAGATCACGGTTTTCATCGTAAAAAACTTTCAGCTTACCTTAGCAGGAAGGAAGCCATTCGGTAAGCGCAATCAGACCAAGCTGAGAGGCATCCCCGATACATACTCGGCAACGGCCTCCTGCCACGACCGCATCCGGACGCCTGCCAATCGTTCAAACCGGCCACACAATAAGGTCGAATGGACAGGCCGCCGCGCCACAAACGCGGCAATATCTGCCATCCGAATCGGCAACACGCTGTTCGCTTTCAAAGCGCCTCCGCCCGCAGAGAAAACATCCAAAGCATGCTGACCATACTCCCGCCAAGTGCACGTCCCAGCGTTCGCAAGGTGATAGATCCCACCTTCAGTGACCGCCCCACTCACCATCAACCCCATCCATTTCGCCAAATCTTTTGTGTACGCAGGCGATGACCACTTGTCGTCCACCGCAGAGACCTCCAAATCCGTCGCAGCCCGTTTCAGGATTTGATCCACAAAACTGGGCCGATCCGGACCAAAAACCCAAGAAACTCGGACCACTCGAAATCGGTCGGAGACTTCCAGAACCTCTTGCTCCCCCCGCAACTTGCTCCGTCCGTATTCGCTGATCGGCAACGCCTCATCCGTTTCTTCGTAGGCCCCCCCCTTGCTGCCATCGAACACGTAATCCGTGCTCACATGGATCAAATCCGCTCCGCGACGTGAACAAACCTCCGCCATCACCCGGGGAGCCACAGCGTTCACCTGATTCGCCTCATCCCGATGCGTCTCGCAGTGATCCACCTGCGTAAGGGCCGCACAGTTCACCAAGACATCAAAATCCTCTCGCTCCAATCGTTCCCGCAACCTGTTCGAATCCTCCAACCCGATATCCACCCGAGCAAGCCCCCTCACATCACTCCCCGCCACTCTCCAATCCTGCACCAATCGTGCTCCCAAACGCCCACCAGAACCTACCACCAAAATCTTTTGCTTCGCCATCCCCCGAGCATTCGGCGATCAAATCGCGCACATCAAGCCTGCTAAGCCAAAATCCCGCGGACGATTCGCCCGTGAACATCCGTTAACCGGTACCGCCGCCCCTGGAACTTGTAGGTCAATCGCTCGTGATCCATCCCCAACAGATGCATCAGCGTCGCTTGGAAATCATGCACATGCACCCCATTCTCCACCACGTTGTAGCCAAACTCATCCGTGCGCCCGTATACGGATCCCCCCTTGATACCCCCACCCGCCATCCAGATCGTGAAACACCGAGGATGATGGTCCCTCCCGAAGTTCGTGGACAATTTCCCCTGCGAATAGTTGGTGCGGCCGAACTCTCCGCCCCAAACCACCAATGTCTCATCCAACATCCCTCGCTGCTTCAAATCGCGAATCAACGCAGCAGCGGGCTGATCCGTCTCCTTGCACAGCCTTGGTATCGCGCTCGGCAACCCTCCGTGATGGTCCCAATCCTGATGGTACAACTGGATGAAGCGGACGCCTCTCTCCGCCAGTCGCCTAGCTAAAAGGCAGTTAGCCGCAAAACTTCCTGGAGTCCGCGCATCCGAACCGTACATCTCGAACGTCGACTCCGTCTCTGACGAAAAATCTGTCACGTCGGGGATGCTGAACTGCATCCGGAACGCCATCTCGTAGTTGGCAATCCGACTCCTCAAATCCGGCCCCCCATCCACCACCGCTTGCGCGTCATGCAGCTGACGCAACCCGTCCAACATCTTCCGCCGATTCTCAGCCCCAACTCCCTCCGGATTACCCAAATACAACACCGGATCCTTCGCCGCTCGGAACTGGATGCCCTGATGTTCGGTCGGCAAGAAGCCACTTCCCCAAAGGTGCGCTCCTAACGGCTGCCCACCCTTGCCCTTGGTGATCAACACAACAAAACCCGGCAAGTTCTTGTTCTCCGACCCCAACCCGTAACTCAACCACGCTCCAATGCTCGGACGCCCATTCACCTGACTCCCCGTCTGAAAAAAAGTCACACCCGGTCCGTGGTTGATCGACTCCGTGTACATCGAGTTGATGAAACACAGGTCTCCTGCAACCGATGCAGTCTGCGGCAATAGCTCACTCACCCACGCGCCAGACGGCCCATGCTGCGCAAACCCGAAGGGACTTCCAACCATCGGTATGGATGACTGGTTCCCCGACATCCCCGTCAACCGTTGCCCACCTCGAACGGAATCCGGCAACTGTTCTCCGTGCCGCTCTTTCAGCAACGGCTTGTGATCGAACAGATCCAACTGCGACGGTCCGCCCGACATGAACAGATAGATCACACGTTTCGCTTTCGGCGCAAAATGGGTCAACCCGCTCGGCACTCCCCCCCCACCCACCCCGTCTCCAGGATCACTCTGCGCCATCATCTCGCCCAATGCCATTCCCCCCAAACCCATTCCTGATTGATTGAGAAAATGTCTCCTCGAGAGGCCTGCAAATGTTCCGTCCATACGTTTCAATACTTCACAACTGTTGCATCATGGGTCATCAGCGCCTGCATCAACATCGCAGCCGCCGCCACATCGACCTCCGACGCTTTCGACGAGCGCGCAGCCTGCCCCACCCCCACCAGCTTCTTCGCCTCAGCCAGATGCTCCGAATAATACTCCCGCTGCTCCGCGAAAATCCTCGTGCAGATCGACAGCTCATCCCCTCGCACATCCCGCCCTAAACACGCGCGAAACCCCTCGTTCACCAACTGACCCACCTCTCCAGACGTCTCCTCGAAAAGCCGTTCCCCCAACACCCGAGCCGCTTCGACGAACTGCGGCCCATTCAAAAGGATCAAAGCCTGCAACGGCGTGTTGGTTCGCTCCCGCTTGACTTGGCACGACGCCCGTCTCGGCGCATCAAACGCCAACAGCGCCGGAGGCGGTGCCGTCCTCCTCCACCGCGTGTACAGGCTCCGGCGATAAACACCCTCACCCTTGTCTGCCCCAGCCGGACGAAACGCCTCCGCCAACTCGTACGGATTCACCGAGGGCCCACCCACGCGTAGCGACAAAAGGCCCGCCTGATGCAACGCCCCATCTCGGATCGCTTCCGCCGGCAACCGAAATCTTGGCCCCCTCGCAAGCCATTCGTTATCCGGATCATCTGCAAATGCCATCTCCGATCCCCTCGACGTCTGACAATAAACGTCCGAAAGCACGATCTCACGGATCAGCGCCTTGAGATTCCAACCGTGATCCATGAAATGCGCAGCGAGCAGGTCCAAGGCATCTACGTGTACAGGCCGCTCACCTTGGCTCCCAAAATCCTCTGAGGTACGAACCAAGCCTCGCCCGAAAAGACTCTGCCAAATCCGATTCACCGTGACCCGCGCGAACAACGGGTTCGCAGGATCGGTCAACCAACCCGCCAACCCAAGACGATCCGAGCGCTCAGCGGGCACCAAGGACCCGAGAACAGCCGGCGTTCCCGCAGTCACCGCCTCGCGCGGCTTGTCATACTCACCACGCTCTCGGACGTAAGTCTTCTTACCGCCGGGCAAATCGCGCATGACCATGATCTCCTTCAACCCCTCAACCTGTTTCGCGAGATCGCCGCGCGCGGTCGCCAACTCAGAAAGTGCCCGCACAACAGACTCATCCCGCGAAACCACCCAGTCGCGGACCTGCCCGATCGCCGCGGCCTCACCCGAGGCTGCCCGAGCAATACACTCCTGAGGCGCAACAGCATCCCTCTCGCAGGCCACCTCCAGCGAGGTTAATTCCCGTGGAAACACCCGGAAATCATCGACCAATCCCATCCGAAATCCGCGGTCTCTCATGCGCTCGCCCAAAACGATCGAATCCGAACCTCCCCCCGTGATTTCTTTCGTCAAACGGTCACGAACCACCTCCACCTCAGCCACTTCCCCGTTCAACCAAACCCGCAAGCCCGAAGCCCGACTCGATCCATCGTAACTCACAACCACATGTGCCCAACGGTCCAATGGGATCTCCCCCTTCGTCCGAACGGAAATCGCGTCCCCAGGCCAAAAATGGATCAAAGACCACTTCAGTTTTCCCTCCTCCAACAGCAGCTCATATCCACGACTCGCCGCATCCGTCCACGCCTTGGACCGGCTGAAAACCACCGCGCGCTCCTTCCGGTCAGGAGTCTTCATCCGCAAAGAAACAGAGAAAGGTTGCGAGCGGGTGAAATTCCCCACCGAAGTTCCCAATGCGTCATCCCCTGAAAACCGGACCGCTTTACCTCGAAACCCCTCCACCAGAACATTTTCTCCAGAAAGTTTAGATGGCTTCGACGCATCAACCGCGTTCACCAAAACCCCTTTATCCGCTGAATCAAAGTCCAAGGACACCAGGGCCCCTGAACCAGGAACCGGTGGTTTGACCTCATCATTCAGCACTCCCCCAAGTCGCTGAGCCGCAGCCGCCAAGGCCTCCTTCAAAGCATCTTCCGCCTTCAACACATTTTGCTCCAACTCCCTCTGCCTCAACCGACTCGCCTCCGTCGTCAACGGCATCGCGGGAGTGGGGGCCGAGGGCGTGAAATAGCTGTAAAGCCCAGCCTCATCGATCTGATCAAAAAAGGCGGCCATCTGGTAATACTCCCGTTGCGTCAAAGGGTCGTATTTGTGGTCGTGACACCGAGCGCACTCGAAGGTCAGCCCCAAGAACACGGATCCAAATGTCTGGACCCGATCAGCGACATACTCCATCCGATACTCCTCTTCAACCGACCCCCCCTCAGCCTCCTGCTGATGCAACCGATTGAATGTCGTCGCCAGCATCTGCTCCTCCGTTGCATTCGGCAAAAGATCCCCCGCCAACTGCCATGTGACGAACTGATTGAACGGCATGTTCCGTTCAAAAGCCGAGATGACCCAATCCCGCCAAGGCCATACCTCGCGATCCCGATCCACCTGAAACCCATAACTGTCCGCGTACCGAGCATAATCCAACCAATCCGCGGCCATCCGCTCAGCGAACTGAGGCCTGCCCAGCAATCCGTCCACAACCTTCGCAAAAGCATCCGGTGAAACATCCGCCCGAAATGCAGCCAACTCCGCCCGCGTCGGCGGAAGCCCCGTCAAATCGTAGGTGACCCGCCGCAGGAGCGTCTCCCGATCCGCTCGGCCCGACATCTTCAACCCCTTCTCCCGAATGCGTTGGAGAACAACCTCATCCAGCGTTTTTCCACGAAATGTCGAGAGATCCACTGGGATGAAAGACCAATGCCTCTCGTACACCGCCCCCCCAGCAATCCATCTCCGAAGGATGTCAACCTCGCTCGGACTCAGTCTGCCTAGTTTCGATTTGGGCGGAGGCATCACGTCATCCGCATCGTGTGAGAGGATCCGCTTCATCACCTCGCTCTCCTCGGGACGTCCCGGAATGATAACCGCATCTCGGACGGCGCCTTCGACGGTATCCAATCGAAGGTCCCCTTTCCGGTTCGCCTTGTCATTCCCATGACAACCAAAGCACTTGTCCGACAGGATCGGACGCACCTCCCGGTTAAAGGAAGGGACAGGCGCTGCCATTAACGGTCCAAGTGACAGGATCATCGACACGAAAAGCATCCTCCCCGCCCGAACACGAAGTGCCCCAGAAAGCAGAGGTCCAAGGGGTCTCCACACCGAATAGAACACGAGAAAGGTATGATTCATTGTCACAGCCAAATTATCCCAGATTTCGCTCCTGTTATAGCCCCACCTCACCAACCGTGCTTCATTAGCTCAAAACCCGACAACCTCGAATCCGCCAGACAAACTCATCCGCCCCTACACCCGCCGCAAACTCCCCAAGCAAAATGTCCACCTCCTTCTCCGTTGATTGGTTTTCCCGGAACATCCCCAGCTTCCAAAAACACCTCGCACCTTACGCTCAAAAGCCCGATCTCAACTTTCTCGAGATCGGCTCCTTCGAAGGCCGAAGCACCTGCTGGCTCCTCGATAACATCCTGACCGGAACGAAGAGCACGGTCACCTGCGTGGATACCTGGGAAGGATCCATGGAACACCAACCAGGCCAGAAGGCGTCCATCTGGGATACATTCAACCACAACGTGAGCTCCTATTCGCCCGACAAACTGATCATCCGCCGCGGAAAAAGTTGCGAGCGACTCCGAGAACTCCCCTTCGCCAGCATGGATTTCATCTATGTCGATGGATCACACACCACCCGTGATGTGCTGTCAGATGCGGTTCTGTCGTTCGACCTCCTGAAGGTCGACGGAATCATGGCGTTCGATGACTACCTGTGGCAGGGCTATCCGAAACAACCCCTTCTCAATCCAAAAACTGGCATCGACGCCTTTCTGGTCTGCTACCAAGGCCGCTACGAACTTCTCGAGAGGGACTACATCGTCGTCGTCCGCAAAAAGCGCGACTGACCTTTTCTCAACCCAATCCCATCCATGCGCCCTCCCACCCACAGCAAACTCATCGCGTACATCACTTGGATTCTCGGGTTTGCCGGGATGCACCGCTTCTACCTCGGTCGCCCCGTCTCCGGCCTCATCTGGCTCGTCACAGGCGGACTCTTGGGAATCGGTTGGGTGATTGATGCCTTTCTCATCCCGTCGATGGTGGCAGACGCGAACCACCGGTTCAGTCCAGGCCGCAACGATTACACCATCACTTGGATTCTCTTGGTTTTTTTCGGATACATCGGTTTGCACCGCTTTTACTTGGGGCGGTGGGCCACCGGCCTACTTTGGCTTTTCACGCTCGGCCTTGGAGGAATCGGTTGGCTTTACGACCTCTGCAATCTCAACACGCAAATCGATCGGCTGAACTCTCGTTTGTGACACGACTGGGACAGCCTTTTCAATGCGACCCGCAGGAACTCGGGTGTCCAAGAAAAAGTCCATCCAGTGCCGAGAGACTCGGCACCCGTCCTTAAAGAGGCTGAGCACCTCCCGTTGGGAAAGCACTAAACCGTCGCTGCAGGTTTGCGTCCGGTGATGGCCTCGCGACGACCTTTTCC
>CAZAZT010000038.1:0-9532 GCA_964489645.1 uncultured Chthoniobacteraceae bacterium
TTTCTTGACCGATCTTCAGATGGTCTTTGACCTTCTCAACGCGGTCCTCGCTGCTCTGCGAGATGTGTACGAGACCGTCGATGTCTCCATCGAGTTCGATGAATGCGCCGAACGTTGCGACCTTGCTGACCTTGCCGTGGACGAGTTCGCCGATGCGGTAGCGGGCCTCGATGGTCTTCCAAGGATCGTCGCTCAGTTGCTTGATGCCAAGGGAGATCCGCTGATGGTTCTTGTCGATATCGATAACGACAGCATCCAGTTCGTCGCCCTTTTTGAGGACCTCTTGTGGATGATTTACCTTCCGCGTCCAGCTCATGTCGGACACGTGAATCATCCCGTCGATTCCCTCTTCGAGTTCCACGAACGCGCCGTAGGCCGTCATATTGCGAACAGTTCCATGGACCTGTTTCCCAATGGGGTAACGCATCTCGATCGCGTCCCACGGATTGTCTTCGAGTTGGCGAACGCCAAGGCTGATCTTCTGTTCGTCCTTGTTGACGCCAAGAACGATCGCCTCGACCTCTTGATCAAGACTGAGAACGTCACTCGGGCGAGTGATGCGCTTGGTCCACGAAAGTTCGGAGACATGGATGAGGCCTTCGACACCTTCGTCGATCTGGACGAATGCGCCGTAAGGTACGAGGTTTGTGACCTTGCCTTTGACGCGTTGACCCACAGGGAAACGACGCTCGGTCTCTTCCCAAGGATTCTTCTCCGTCTGCTTGAGCCCCAAAGAAACGCGGCCTTTGTCCATCTCGATCTTGAGGACTTTGACGCGCAGTTCCTGACCGACCTTGAGCAAATCGCTGGGGTGGTTGAGCCTGCCCCAGGTCATGTCCGTGATGTGGAGCAATCCATCCATGCCGTCGAGGTCGATGAACGCACCGAACTCGGTGAGGTTCTTGACCGCGCCGACGACGATATCGCCTTCTTTGGTGGCTTCGAGGAAGCGCTGACGCTTCTCGTGACGCTCTTGTTCGATGAGTTCGCGGCGGGAGAGAACCACGTTCTTCCGATCTTCGATGATCTTGACGATCTTGAAATCGTAGGTCTGTCCGACGTATTGGGACAGGTCCTTGGGAGGCATGACATCGATCTGGGATCCAGGAAGGAACGCCTCGACACCGATGTAGACGGCGAGACCGCCTTTGACCACGCCACGCACTTTTCCTTTGATCGGGCTGCCTTCTTTGGCGACTTGGACGATCTTGTCCCAGTTCTGCTTGTAGGCGGCTTTCTCTTTTGAGAGCACGACCATTCCTTGGTCATTCTCAAGGCGCATGAGCAGCACTTCGACTTCATCGCCGACCTGAAGGTCTTCGACGTCCTCGAACTCTGCGCGAGGGATCACGCCTTCACTTTTGTAGCCGATGTCCACCAGCACTTCGCGGGGACGGATCTCAAGGACGCTGCCCTTGACGATGCTACCTTCCTTGAACTCACGCATGCTTTGACGCGCGAGCAACTCCTTCATATCAATCATGTTATTATCAGACCTCGGGTTACCTATCACTTCCGCGGGGTACCAAAAAGGGACCCAACATCGCGGAACAGAGCAAGATGGGGGTTCGTGCGGGCTAGGACAAGCTCCGATTCAAACCACGGAGGGCACCAGTGCCTGCCTACAGGACGGGTGCGTCCTGAATCATTTCAGGCGGGAAGCCTTAGTATTTGGGAAAGATGGTGGGAGCGGGGAATCGGTCTTCCGGGGCGTTGCTATCCCCGATGTATTCTTCGCGCGGGAGATTCACGAGGGGCCATGAGGCGGGGCGTAGTCGGACTGCGCGCCCAGGTCGGATCCCCTCGATGATCAAGTCGGTTTCCATCCGGATCTGGATGCCGCTGCTGAAAAACGGCACGTCTGCAGAGGTCGGAGAAACTTCCAAGATCGGGCCCTTCGAGGACATGTGGGCGGGCCCGTATGCGCCTCCTGCATGTTTCAAGGTGCTCTCAACCCCGTTCACATTGACTTGCACGCCTTTTTGAAAGTCGGCGAACAGTTCTGGGGCCATTCCGCCAAACAGCGTGGCTGTGATGGTGGCGCGCCCAAACTTGCCGTATTCGACCGCATCAACCCAAGCAGGCATCCAGCGTTTGCGAATGAACGCTTTATGGCGCTCGTTCTGGCTTTTCGTCGCTCGGTTCATGGCGATTTCATCCAGCCAGATGTCGGACACGTGGAACCGGGTGAAAATGCCGTCGGGCGTCGGGTTCCAGGTGATGCCGAGCCAGACGGATTGACCGTTCAGCGCTTTTTTTCCGTCGCTGGGCCACATGCCTGATGAGATCAACTCATCGGCGCCCGACAACTCGCGTCCCCGCCACACCCGCGTGGCGGAATCGAAGGTGAGTTTTTCTTCGGCTGATGGGTTTGCCTCGCCTTGTCGGGCGGAGGCTTTTTCGCGGCGTGCGGTGATGATGCCTTCGCCATTTTTCACTTCGATGTCTTGAAGTTTCCAGATGAGCCCCTCACGGAGGCAGTAGCTGGGCTCGTCCTCGAGGAGTGCGACGTGATTTTCTGCAGGGGCAACACCTTTGCCGCTGTATCCGGCAGTTTTGTCGCGATTATTCACGGGAAGAACTGGCACGGAGGAGGTTGATGGCTCGGGCGGGAGATAGGCGCGCACATGTACGACCGTTCCGAGCGGGAGGTCGCGCAGATCGGCAGGTGCTCCATGATGGCGCACGATGGCGTAAGGGAGGAGGGCGAACGGATGTGGCGCGTTGCGGAAGTAGGTGCCTTCACCTTGGATGCGGAGGCTTCCCCTGCGGTTGGCATGATCCACAAACACGATCTCACCACGGTAGGAGTGCGCTTTGTCGAGCGGCGGAAACTTCCCGGATTCGGGACGGAAAACGGCCTCTTCGGCGGGTTGCGTTCCCTTGGTTTGGGCGTTCACCTCGCAAGGATCGAGAATCGCCAGAGAGGAGAGGGTGAGTGCAATCGCAACGGAGGTTGCTCGGAGTGAGTTGTGGCGGTTGGACATTTCGGTTGTGACGGGTGCGGTTTGAAAATCTGCTGGGGCGATCAGTATTTTGGGAAGATGGCGGGCGTGGGGAATCGATCATCCAGTCCCGACCGATGATCGATGAGGTATTCTTCACGAGGCGCGGAGACGTGCGGCCAAGTTGTTGGCCGGATCCGGACGACTCGGCCTGGCCGGATTCCCTCGATGATGAGATCCGTATCCATCCGGACCTCAATGCCGCTGTCGCCGAGCGGCGAATCTTTCCTCTTCAATGACGTCTCAAGGATGGTCCCTTTTGAACCGATGTGAGAGGAACTTACGATGCTGGACCACGGTTTGAGCGTGTTCTCCGCCGAGACAATCACCGCCTGTTCGCCTTTCTTGAAATCCTCGTAAAGAGCTGGGTCCATTCCGCCAAAAAGAGTCAGCGTGATCGTTGCGCGTCCGAACTTGCTGTATTCGACGGCGTCTATCCACGCGGGCATGAGTCGGCTTCGGATGTGGGACTGGTGCAACCCAATCTGTCTCTCGGAGGCACGCTGCATGGATGCGTCATCGAGCCATAGGTCCGTGATGTGGAACTGGTTTTCAACGCGGTTCTCCCATGTGCCGGCGGGCAACCACGATAACCCCAGCAGAGCGGACATTCCCGCCAGCGATTTTTTGCCCTCAGCAGGCCAGAGTCCTTTGGCGATCATGTCCTTGGCGGAGAGCGCCTCGGTACCGCTCCAGATGCGAGTCCCCGCATCGATGGTCATTGTTTGATCTGTCCCGGACGCGCTGCCCGCAGACCTTGGCTCCAAGGAGGCCACGATTTTGGTGAGATGTTTTTGGACATCGATCTCCTTGAGTTTCCAGACCTTCCCTTCGCGCATGCAGCGGCTTGGTTCATCCTCAAGGAGCAGGAGATGGTTCTCTGCAGGTTGTTCGATAGAAGGTTTTTGGATGACTGGGACCGCCGAGTTTTCGGGGTCGGGTGGGAGGAATCCGTGGGCATGGAGCAGGGTGCCGAGAGGGATGTTCCTCAGGTCGGCCGGCGCGTTGTGGTAGCGCACGACGCCGTAGGGGAGCATCGCGAAGGGATTCGGGACATGTTGGAAGAAGACCTCGCTCCCTCCAATCACGCGAAGGCTTCCGCGCCGGTTTGCGTGGTCCACGAACACCAACTCGCCTCGATACTCTTTCGCTTTCTCGAGAGGCGCGAACCGATGGGGCTCGGGACGGAATGCAGGCTCACTGACCCTTGCGGCTCCGGCGGCGAGAGCGACGAAAGCGACAGCGAGTAGCGTGAGGGGCCTCACAAGGTGACGACTTTGTTACTGTCGCCGAACCTGTCGGTTTCGACGCCCATCCGTTGGGCCATGAGGAGAAGAAGGTTGCTCATGTGGGCATCAGAGTTCACCGGCCGGCTGCAGATCTGGTAGTGGGCGGTGGTCAATGATCCATCGGCATTCTGGGAGTAGCCTTGGAATCCGGGTGCCGTCTTGTTGAAGTCGAGATGACTTCCATGTTTTAGACCGAGATCCGAACCGCCAGCGAGAACGAGTGGAAGGTTCGCATTTCCGTGGCTGTGGCCGTAGCACATGCCGCTTCCGAAGAGTGCCATTGTGCTGCCGAGCAGAGGTTTGCCGCCGAGGTCTTTGGTCTCGGAGAGACGGGTGAGAAAGTAACTGAATTGCTCGATCGCGAAGGTGTCGTAGTTTGTGAGCTTTTCCATGTATCCCGCGTCGCCGCCGTGGTGACTGAGTTGGTGGCGAGATTCCGTGATACCGATCTCTGGGATCGAGAATGCGTCACCTTCTCCGCCGAGACTGAAGGTGGCAACCCGTGTGACATCTGTCTGGAAGGCCAGCACCATCAGGTCGTACACCGTACGGAAGTAGTCGCCAGCCATGGTTGCAGGTACGTCACGGTTCGTTCGTTTGCGGTCCGCTTCGGAGACGGTCGGGAGGGGCGTATCCAGCCAAGCATCGGCTCGACGCGTCCGGATTTCCGCCTCGCGAACCGAGGTGAGGTACTGCTCAAGGCGACCTTTGTCCTCCTTCCCCATCTTCTGTTCGAGGCGACGAACTTCGGCGAGATTGTCATCAAGAATGCTCGCTTTGCGGCGCAGTGCCTTGCGTTGGACGGCAGTGCCGCCCTTGGGTTCCTCGAAGAGGGATGCGAAAATCTCACTGCAGCGCCGCAGTGAAGGGAGACGGACTCCATCAGCGGTCCATGCGAGGGATTCTCCGGTGAGGGCCACTTCCATGGAAGCGTAACGAGTGAGTGGGGCAGTGAGTTCCGCCATCTTCTGGTCCACGGAAATTGTGTTCCGATCAGAGGGCCCCATTTTTCCGCCGGTGAGCCACACGTTGATACAGCCGTGATGATGGCTGAGTGCTCCGGGGTGATGGAGTCCGCTGATCGGCGTGATGGAGTCGCGGTGTTTCTCCAAGGGCTTGAGCGAGCGAGAGAACTCGTAGCCTTTTCCAGTGCTCGTGATCTGGTAGTTGAGGGAGTGAACCCCGTTCGCCAAGTAGATGAAAGCGCTTCGTTTTGGAGTATCCGAAGCAGCCTTTTCTGCGGCTCTCAACGGAACCATGCACTCGAGCAGAGGAAGCGAGATGAAAGTACCCATCGCCCGAAGAGCGTGACGTCGATCGATGAGCCAAGATTGAGATTGGATGTTCATAGTAGTATTGGGATAGGAGGGGGTTAGAAAGATTTACGTAGTGTGCTGTGTGGCTCTGACAGATTAGGCTCGTTGGCTACCGTTTGCGGATAAGGTCTGACAACGCGACCGCTCGGAGTGTCTCTTTCAACCGGTATCCATTCTTCTTCGCTTCGCTCTGGATAGCGTTGATGTCCTCCTGATCATCGAAGGTCAACACGCGGCGGAGCGCGTATGTGCTCACGTGCTCGATGAACGCGCGCGCTACTTTGTCCCGATCTTCAATGAGGAGTCGCTTGAACTCAGTGGAGTCCTTGAAGGAGCGTCCGTCGGGGAGAGTTCCTGAAGCGTCGATGTTTGGATCCTCACCGACCCCTGCGACGACCTTTTCACGGGTCCTCCATTGGCCGATCGCATCATAGTTGTCCCACACGACGCCGAGAGGATCGATCCTGGCATGACAGGCGGCGCAGTTAACATTGTCCCGGTGCGCCTCGATCTTCTGGCGAAGGCTTGCTTTCGGGCTTTGCGCGGTAGGTGGTTCGATCGCGGGTACGTTCGCGGGCGGAGGAGGGGGCGTCTTTCCCATGATCGCCTCGCTCAGCCAGACCCCACGATGGACGGGGCGGTGACGGGTGCCGTCTGAGGTGAGCCCAAGGATGGCACCCATGGACAGGAGCCCTCCGCGATGATGTTCAGGTTTCAGGGCGACCCGTTCGAAGCCGGAGGATTTTGGCTCAGGAAACCCGTAGAAATCGCACAACCGCGCGTTCGCCATCGTCCAGTCGGAATCGATGAACCCCTCGATAGGACTGTTCTTGGTGAGCATCTCGCGGAAGAACTCCACCGCTTCATTCCTCATGCTGGTTTGAAGCCAGTCGTCGTAGTTCGGGTACAGTTTTTTGTCCGGCGGGAACATGCCAACGCGATGGAGTTGCAGCCATTGGCGCGAGAAGTCGTCAACGAAACGATGGATGCGTTGATCGGACAGCATGCGATCGACCTCATTGGCGAGGTTTTTATCTCGGAGACCAGCTGCCTTGGCGGCATCGAAGAGGCGGTCGTCTGGCATGGAGCTCCACAGGAAGAAGGAGAGACGCGATGCGAGTTCCCAATCCGTAAGGCGCTCGCGCGGATCTGGTTCACCCTCAACGATGTAGAAGAAGTTGCGGGAGGTGAGCACGCTCTGCATGGCGGCGCGGAAGGCATCTGCAGGCTTCTCTCCAGCGTCGCGCTCCGCACGGTAGGACTTCAGGTAGTCCGTCAACTCCTCGGGTTTCACCGGGCGTCGCCACGCGCGCTCTGCAAACCGCTTGAGGTGATCAGCGACGATTTCCGGTTTGTCGTCATCAGGCACCATGAGACCTGAACGGCGTGAGTGTTCGGATTCCGATACGATGGGCCCTTCCCATTCGATCCAATCGAGCAGGACGGTGGAGAAGAGTCCGTTCCCCTTGTCATCGAACATCTGGGGCGCGTTTGGATTCAGTAATCGGGTCTCGCTGCTGTGGGTGAAGATGTAGCCACTGCGGCTTCCTAGCGCACCTCGGAACGCTGCACCGGCGCGGCGGTCAACCACGTTGGTGGCGACGACGCAAAAATCGAGGGAGGTTGGCATCTCGAGGAAAAGTTCGAACTCGTGGACCTGCGGTTTGTCCTCGGGGGCCGTGATATCGAACTCGCAGAGAGCTTCTACCGTCTCTTCGCTGGTCCGCTTCCCTATGCTTAGATGCGCGATCTGTCCACCGATCGGCCGGATTCCGCTCGCCTGAATACGCAGTTTGTAAAGGCCGCTGTGCTCGGGGCCCGTCTTGTTGAACCAACCGGAGGAGAACGCGTTTTGGGTGGACCCGGGGAAGAGGAGGTAGCGGAGGGGGCGTTTGATGCCGAACCGGTCGAGCGCTTCCTGTTGGGATTTGCCGCCGCCGTAGCGGAGGTCAGCAGCCGTCTTACGGACGATACGCGATTCTGCTGCAGCGGGAGGGAACGCCCGGTTCAACACGGTGCCAGCGGCGCGATAGTAGCGGTCAATGTGCGACGGGGAGAGAGACAGTTCCGAGCCGAGGCGCTCGAACCCGTGCCAGAGGGTGTCCTCGTTGAGCTCGCCGGGCTTTGTCGGGTCGTACCGGACGCCGAGGAGGTCGTACACCGTGTTCTGGTATTCCTTGCGGCTCAGGCGGTAGTGCGTGACGGGTGGACGCGACGCCATGCGCTCGGCGCGCCCTTCCTTGATCCGAGCGTCCAGACTACTGACGAACAGAGCGATCTCCTCCTTCGAGGGACGCTTCTCTTTTTTCGGGGGCATCTCACCGGAGTTCACTTGCTCGATCATCTCGGCCCAGTGATGCGTATCGCCGCCTTTCTTGAAATCGCGTGAGAGTTTGTCTATCCGCAGATCACCTTTCTCCTTTTCCGGTCCATGGCATCGGATGCAGTGCTTTTCGATGAATGCGTCAAAAGGTTCAGGCGTGGCGGCCATCGCGATAGCGGGCAGAGCGAACAGCGTAAAGGAGAGGGCTTGGAGTCGGAGATTCAGCATGGGGTAAAGGTTTTCAACTGGCTCTGTCGTTCGGCTCTGAAGCCGTCACGGCGGCGAGATGGTTGCAATAGAAGATGTCTTTGAGCGTTGATGGAACAGCTTAAATGCCACGCAACGGTTCAGATGAGTCCCCGAAGCGGTCGACCTTGTATCCGCCCCACTCCATCAAGCTCAGGAAAAGACTGCACATGCGGCGATTTGGTTGATCGAGGTAGTCCAGGGCGCGGCCACCTTTCAGCCGTCCTCCCGCGCCGCCCAAGAGCAGGACTGGCAGCTGTTTTGAATCGTGATTTCCGTGCAACATGCTTGAGCAGTGCATGATGGTCGTGTTCTCGAGCAAGGTTGAGCCGCCCTCTTGGATGTCGGACATCCGAGAGCAAAGGTAGGCCAGTTGCGACATGAAGAACTGGTTCAGCGTCACCAGTTCCTTGGGTTGAGAGTGCGCGATGTAGTGATGGTGATCGCGGATTCCGAGATGCGAGTGAACGATGTTCGACGCGTCGTTGCAGTATTTCATCGTGGCGACCCGCGTCGAATCGGTCTGGAAAGCGAGGATGAGGATATCGTTCATCAGCTTCCAATATTCTGGGAGATCAGAGGGGATACCGTCCGCTGGACGCGGGCGATTGGGCGTTGTGAGAGTTGGTCTCCATTCTCCTGGGGAACGCTCTTTCCCAGCGCGTTTGATGCGCCCTTCCACTTCGTGAACAGACCCGAGGTATTCCTCGAAGCGCTGCTTGTCCGAGGACGACAGCTTTCGTTGAAGCGCTTTTGCGTCGCGAAGGACGGCATCGACAATCCGTTGGTTCTCCCGACCTCGCTCGTTACGGAAGAGTTGGTCAAAGGCGAGAGCAGGCCTTGTCTCGGTCCAGGTAGGTGATACGGGAGAGGACCATGAGATATGCGAGCCATAAAGGAGGGGATGCCCATCTTGAAGACCTGGGGTGGCATCCTCGCACCCGAGCGTGAGCGAGGGATGGCGCGTGCGATGACCGATCTGGCGAGCCATGACCTGATCGAAGCTGATGCCAGTGTGCACCTCATTCTTTGCCATCGTGGCTCCGCTCAACATGTTGCCGGTCTGCATGCAATGGATCACTCCATTGTTCGCTTGCTCGTTCCAGAGTCCGCGAAGGAAGACGAGTTGGTTGCGCCATGGCTTGAGCGGTTCCAAGCAGGGGCCGAGCTCCATCGAGTCACCTTGGCCTTTCGCCCACCAGTGCTGCGAATGAAATCCCATCCCTGTGAAGGTGACTAGCGTTCGAGTGGGCGGAGGAACCGATTCTCCCTCCGAAGCTGCTCTTGCGGGTTTCATGCAATCGAGGAGCGGTAGCGAGAGAGACGCTCCGAGACCTCGAAGGACGTGGCGCC
>CAZAZT010000038.1:9632-13379 GCA_964489645.1 uncultured Chthoniobacteraceae bacterium
TGACAACTCGCGCAGTTTGCATCTTCGCGATGCCGCTCAGTGAGTTCGCGGACGGTGAGGCCGTCGGGTGGTGTCTCGGGGAGGGGGGGCACGGTGGCAGGCGGCTTCGGGAGGCGGTCTCCGATCAGGTGAGCTAACCATGCGCCGCGTTTGATGGGACTGGTCCGGGCTGCCGCCGACTGTTTTGCGAGCACCGCCCCGAATCCGAGCAAGCCGCCCCGACCGAATGTCGCTACATTCTCGACTCGCCGCCAATGGGAACCGACGACGTTGGGGATGCCGTAGAACGAAGCCACAACATCGTTCAGAACGGCAGCGTCCGAGGTGATCAACTCGCTGACCGGTCGGTCATTCCGGAAGGCGTCCTCAAAAAAGCGGACGGGTTCCTCGGCGAGAGCGTCGCGAAGATTTGAGGTGAACTCTGGGAAGTCCTTGAGGCTTCGTCCGTGGTTTGAGACGAAGTCACGGACGCCCAACCAGCGTGCTCCGAACTCTTCGGCGAGCCCGATTGTGCGCGCATCGCGGAGCATGCGTTGAAGTTGCGATTGAAGCATTTCGGGGTCATGCAGACGTTCTGCGACACGTTGAAGTTCCTCATCAGGAATGGAATCCCACAGGAGGAAGCTGAGACGGGTTGCCAATTCACGGCCAGAAACTGGCTGCCAATGGTTCGCCGGAGTGGGTTGTTCAACGCGATAGAGGAACCAAGGTGACGAGAGCACGCGTGCGAGGCTCGCTCGGAAAGCGGCATCATGTTCCATCCCCTCGGATCGATCGCCCCGATAGGCTGCGAGGAGATCATTCACTTCGTCGGAGCTGAGCGGGCGGCGCCACGCTTTCGCTGCAAATGAGAGAAGTTTTTCGAGGTGAATCGGCTCTGCGGCGGCTCTCAAGGCGATGAGTTGCGCTTTTTCGGAACGCACCCGTTCTCGGACCGTTTCGATGTAGAAGAACATCAAGGGCGGTTCGGATGGTTGGTGATAGTAGTGGAGAAGCCCTTCGTACATTTGCTCGTTTGCAAACGCATCATCGCTGATGAAGTGCAGCTCATTCCAAAGGCGCTCCAGCTCGGTTCGTCCAGCGTCGTCGAGCAGAAGTCTGCGGAGTGGTTCGTCTTCACGATGGAACATGAAGAGGCTGCCTTGCGCATCCCTTGGGACGATGGGTTCGAAGAGCGCTGTGGGAGGGAAGAGGGCCCGAAAAGCTGCGGCGTGGTTGGCCCGCTGCGCGAGCATCTTTGGGTGGACGACTTGGGCTACCCGAGGATCGGGACGTGGGAGGCGAAGTGGGTCGCCATCGCGCCACGCTGCAGGGCGGCATCGTGCCGGGTCGCGCATGGGGCCGCCGCTTTGTCCGAGAAGGAAGACTTGCACCGTGGCGTTCTCAGGGCTTTCCACGTCGAGCCTGGCGTCGGCTCGGAGGAATCTTGGGAGGGTGAGGGATTCGAGGAGGGGAGACGGCAGTTTGGAAAGATCGATGACCAGTTCCGAGGGAGCCTTCACGACCAAGGCGCCCGGGGGGACGCTTCGCCCGAGGGGGTGCTGTCCGAAGCGGTGTCCGCCCGCCTCGATTGCGGCGCGCAGTTCGGGATGTTCCGCAAGAAAGAGCGGTGGTTTACCAGCGCCTTCGAGCCTGAGGTTGTCCCAGACGACAAAGGTGTCTGGTTGCGAGGGTTCGACCTGCAACGTCACCAAGCGGAAGCGTGCTTCACGTGCCGCGGTCTCCGCCTTTTCAACTGTCACAACTTTCAGGGACTCTTCCCACGCGGGGAACCCATTCCCAACGGCCAGCACCTTGAACTTGTTGTAGGTGCTCCAGAACAGTTTGTCCTGCAACACGTTGATGGCTTGTATCACCGGCTGGTGGTCTGATGCCTCTTGCCAAATCCGTTGCACCAGAGCGAGCGTGGCGGGCGGTGGATCGGTCGCGGGCGGACTTTGGTCTGAACCTAGGTCGGCGAGCGCCGGACCCAGTTCGGGGTCAGCGATATGCGCCAGCTCAAACGAGACACCGTCGGGGTCACCGGGGTGTGCGTCAGCAACGCGCCCTGAGCACACGACCTCGGCGTCGGTCGGGCTAGTCCAAGCGATTCCGACGGGCCGGGCCGGGCCGGGATGGACGAAGACGGATCGTGCGGGGAGCGTGGTCCACGCCGTGATCGGATCGGGAGACGCATTCACGAAGACAGAAGGCTCTGAGCCGATGCTCCATGATTTGATCTCGGAGCGGCCTTGGTTCGACTCGCGCTTCTGCGTGAGGAAGATCGGCGTCTTGGCGATCTCGAGAAAGCTCCACTGGCCCCCTCCTTCAGCCTGTCGCGGGTTGCTTTTGAGAAGGTCGGGGATGAACTCCGTGACACTCCACTTGCGTTGTGCCCCGCTGGTCTCTCGGATGTTCCATTCGATGAGGGTGCTATCTGCCGAATGCGTCTTGTTCGGAAGGACGGAGAGAACGAGGGTCTCGCCCTTCCGGATTGTCACTGTTTGTTCGAATGGGACGGATGCCGCGTTCTCCACTGCTGACGCAGCGAGCAAGCGTTTCGCTTTGGCCCATCCAGAATCGATCTTCCGTTTTCCGGCTTGGAAGGCGGACTTGCGACGCTGCCAATCGTCATCAAGAGCACGCACTTGATCCATCCAGACTCTGCCTTGCTCGGGATTTTCTGGGCTGGAGTGCGTCGTGTTGTTGAGGCCCGACCACAGGGCGGTGAGGTAGGTGAGGTTCAGATTCTCCTCGGTTGCAACGGCGGCGAGTGCGGCAACACCGCCCGTCCTGAGCCGGTCACGATGACGGATGGTTGCGTCGATGTGTCTCTCGAGAGGAGGTTTACCACCGGAACCAGTGTGGCGAGAGTGAAAGTCGCGGAGCGCTTTCTCGGCCTGAGAGGTCCATTGTGGGCGATCGGGCGAGGGCGAGAACCGGAAACCGGACGGGAGCAGCACGGCTTTAGAGGCAACATCACGAGCGACGCTGAGGTAGCGGTTGATGAGTTCAGGTGTGACGGGCATTGCTTCGCCGACGTTTGCGAATCCCTCGCCACCGACGCTGTCCGGTGGGAACTCGTGTACGAGGGTGGGGCGCATGTCGATGCCGGTGAGGTCTCGGATGGCGTTGTCGAGTTCGACGTTGGTGAGGCGGCGGAGGGTGACGGGGCCTGGGTCACCGGATTTTTCGGAAGCGGCGTGGTCTTGTGCCGCATTGATCCATGTGATGAGGGACTCTCTTTCCTCAAGACTCGGTTGGGGCGCCTTTTTCGGGGGCATGTCGTTGTCTGAGACGCGCGCGCGGATTTCTTCGAGAACCGATGGGTTGGCCAACATCGCGTTAGCCGAGGAGAGATTGGTGATGCTGAGGTCGTTGTCCTTCGGTTTGTCTCCGTGGCACTCACCGCAGCTCTTCTCCAGGAAGGGACGGATGCGATGGGTAAAGTCGGCAATGAGCCCCGGTGGAAGCCCATCTGCGCGAGCGACCACCGAAACGAGGGAGAGGCCGAGGAGATGGAGAAAATGTTTCATGAGAGGGATTCCTCAGCGTGTTCTAAAACGGTATACCGTTGGGGCGCTCAAATCCTAGACGATTTTCGGTGGTCCTGGGAAAGTCTCACGAACCTTGGTAAGGCGTTGGTCACGGGAATAAAAAGCGTGTGATGCGGCCCCGTGGGCATTGTGCGCGGCGGCATCATCCATGGGGCAAGTTCCTCGAGAGTTCTCTATCCGCCTTCGGGATGGATTGGTCACGGAATGCGAT
>CAZAZT010000038.1:13479-28637 GCA_964489645.1 uncultured Chthoniobacteraceae bacterium
ATGCGGCCGCTGTTGGTCGCAACAGAGGTGAGCAGGTTGGTGTATGTCTCTTGGAGGTTGTATTTCTTGAGGACGCGTTCCGTGGTGAAGTCGGCGTTGCCCAGTCCGGTTGCGTTGCCGTCCGAGGGAGCGCTGATGTCGAGAACGGCGATGCGGGTGATCCGTGGATCGTCGACCCTGAGAGGAATGTCAGCGGTGACGTAGCGACCGACCACATTCGCGTCGAAGCCGCCTCCAGAGATGTCTTTGCCGATCTCATCGATGACGAGAACGTCAATCGGGCTGAGTGGCACCCGTGGCATAAGAGAACGAGCATGCTCAAGCAGTGCCGGTTCGGCGGCGGGAATGTCCGCACCCGGAACGATCTCGAGTCCGCACGTTTCGTGGTATGCGTTCTCGATCAGTCCCACTCCGAAAAGGATCTTTTTTGAGGAGAGGATGGCGTTGCAAAGCTCTCGGAGATTGGAGTCCATCTTGTGGAAGCCGAGATTGTGACAGGTTTCGGCGCCCTTCTGTTTGCCTGCACCGATGACGATCATCTTGGTGAGACCGCTTTCGATGCGTCCGCGGAAGGCGGTGTGAGGTTTGATCCGGTTGATAACGATCACTCCGTCTGAGGCGGCGGCGTGTGCATCCATGTAGGCGGGGAGCCCTGACGCCGTTCGCCCGAGTTCGACGACATCCATCGAGGATTTGATCGGCACGCCCATGGATTTTTCTGAGATGCCCATGCGCTCGAGCACTGCGAGTTGTCCTGCGGGAGTGGCCCCGCCATGACTGCCCATGGCGGGGAAAAGAAACGGATGCGCTCCGAGCTCTTTCAGTTGGTCGAGCAGCGCTTTTGTCACGCTGGGCAGGTTTGCGATCCCGCGGCTACCGGCGCCGACTGCGATGGACATCCCGCTGCGGATGTTCTGGAGAAGTCCAGAGGCGACGAGTTTGGTGCGTAGTGTGTGCGTGGGTGAGTCGAGGATGGGCCGTGGGTGTTGGATCTCCACTTCGGCCATGGGCGGAATTGGGATGGCGGAGAGAAGTCTATCGACGGATGAGCCTTCAGGATTCGCGAGGTTCGTTGGGAACGCGGTTTGGCTGGGCGGAGCCGCTGTTGAGGGACTGCGCGGGAACGCGAGGAGGGATGCGGGCGCGGTGATCAGCGAGTTGAGCAGAAAGGAGCGTCGATCCATCGTTGAGGGGGCGGGGGATTAGGTTGTGGGTTTGGGGTTTGGCTAGCGCATGCTATCGGCTTTGTGGCCGGATGACGTGCGGGCGATGGCGATCAGCGTGACTGTTGTTTTGTGGCGATGGGCCAGGCTTTTACTCCGACGCGGGTTGCCCAATCTTCCCATGTTTTGGCCATGGAGAGGACGCGATCGGGGTGCGATCCAGAGAGGTCATGGGTCTCTGTTCGGTCCGACTCCATGTCGTACAACTCCCAAGCGCGTAGATGTTTGGCGACGAGTTTCCAGCGACCGTCGCGGATGGCTCGGTTCCCTTCGTGTTCCCAGAAGATGGGTTTTGGGCGGTTGAGAGAGGACCCGGCGAGAGCAGGGGCGAGGCTTACGCCCTCGTAAGGAGTGACTTTCGCGTCAGATCGTTCGGTGGGGTATGATGATCCGCTCAGATCGATGCAGGTGGCCATGAGGTCGATGAGATGGGCGGGTTGTTTTTCGAGAGCTCCTCGGCGAGAAGCCGAAATGCCTGAGGGCCAGTGCGCGATGAGTGGCGTGCTGATGCCGCCTTCATGTTCCCAGTGTTTGAACTCGCGGAACGGTGTGTTGCTGACGTTGGCCCAGCCGAGGCCATAGCCGATGTAGGTATCCGCGGGCCCGGGCATCACGCCTTCTCCTTGGCGGACGGGGTAGCCGTCTCGCGTCTGTTTTGGAACAGCACTGGTTTGGAGAGCTTCTGCGGGGATCTGCGGCAAGGTCGGGGTGAGAGGGCGTTCTGAACCGGCCTTGTTGCGGCCCATGGGTTCGGCGCAACCGCCGTTGTCTTGGAGGAAAAGGATGATCGTGTTGTCGAGTTGTCCGTTTTTCGTGAGTGCTTTGACGAGGCGGCCGATGCCCTGGTCCATGCAATCGACCATTGCGGCATAGACTTCCATGCAGCGCGTCTCCCATGGCTTGTTCGCCACCTTGCTCCAGTCCTCACTGGTTGGGGTTGCTTTCCACGTCGGATCGATGATCCCGAGGCGCTGCATCTTCTCGACGCGCGCGCGGCGGATGCTGTCGTAGCCCTGATCATAGCGGCCCGCATACTTCTGGATGTCAGCCTCTTTCGCGTGCATCGGCCAGTGGGCGGCGGTGTAGGCGACGTAGAGGAAGAAAGGGGCGGAGGCATGGTTCTCTCGATGATCGTTCACGAACTGGACTGCGTGATCGCTGATGGCATCGGTGTAGTAGTAGGAGGCGGGTTTGTAGTGCTCATCGGCGGCAGCGGAAAGAGGTTGGTTATCGCGCACCAATGTGGCTGGGTCGAAGAAGCTGCCGGCTCCGGTGATGGTTCCGTAGAATCGATCGAAACCGCGCTGAAGCGGCCAGTTGTATTTGCTCTTCTCGTCGGCGGGTCGGGTCTCCTTGGTGACGTGCCACTTTCCGGTCATGTAGGAGCGATATTCGGAGTTGCGCAAAACTTCGGCGATGGTGACGGCGCGCGGACTGAGGTCGCCTGCATAGGCTTCTCCGGCTTTGGTGCTCCAGGCATCGACCATGTGCCCGATGCCTGCTTGGTGGGAATAGAGGCCGGTGAGCAATGATGCGCGAGTGGGGCAGCATCGTGCGGTGTTGTAGAACTGGGTGAACCGGACACCGTTGTTTGCGAGAGCGTCGAGATGTGGGGTTTCGATCTCGCCGCCGTAGCATCCGAGATCGGAGAAGCCCATGTCGTCGGACATGATGATCACGATGTTTGGGCGCGGAGCAGCTGCGAGAAGGGGAGACGAAAAGAGGAGAAGGAAAAGAGATAGGAGATTGATGAGCACCCAGTTCATGGGAGTCACTCAAGAATCATCCGTACCAATCCTGTGATTGATTGGAGGGCATCGCCCTCGGCCACTCAGCGCGCGGCGCGCTGCTGGTCGCGACGGCCATCGGCATACGCCGTGAAGACCGCGAGGATTCGGTCGCGCACCTCGCGGAAGACCTCGAACTTTTCTTCTTCGGAGCCTGTGGCGTGAGCGGGGTCGACGAAGGGCCAGTGATGTCGGTTCACTTGACCGGGGAAAGTGGGGCATGCCTGGTCCGCATTTCCACACACGGTGATCACGGTTTCAACGGGGCGCTCGAGGAACAGGTTCATGTGCTTGCTCTCGTTCTTGGAGATATCGATGTTGATTTCAGCCAGAGCACGGATCGCTAGCGGGTGCACGTAACCTGCGGGATTTGAGCCGGCACTCGCGACGTCGAGAATGTCCCCAGCGAGGCTACGGAGGATACCTTCCGCAAGGTGGCTGCGGCAGGAGTTGCCGGTGCATAGGATGAGAACGAGCGGCTTCATGATTGTGGGGTTTGAGAGGGAGTGTTCGGTGAAAGGAGACGCGCCAGTAACAGCCCGAGAGTGGCACCAACGAACTGGGCAGGTATGAAGGCCATCGCGCTCGACGGAGAGATCCCTGCAAACGTGTTCGTGAAGATCCGACCAATCGTGATTGCAGGGTTTGCGAACGACGTCGAAGCGGTGAACCAATAGGCTGCGGCGATGTAGAGAGCGATGTTGACGGGTGCGGAAACCCGCTCGCTTCGGCGGATGACAAGAAACAGCCCCGCCGTTGCAATGATCTCGGAGAGAAGGGCTCCTGGAGTTGCTCGGATCTTCTCCGACACCTGGATGATCGGAAGATCGAACATTGCGTGCGCCAGAAGCCCTCCGCTGATCGCTCCAGCGATTTGAGCGACGATATAGGCGATTCCCTGCGAAGCGGATAGCCGTCGTTCGAACAGCTCCGACAGGCTCACCAAAGGGTTGAAATGTGAGCCCGAGACGTCTGCGAACAAACGGATCAAAACGGTCAGCGCAGCAGCGGTTGCTCCGGTGTTCGCAATCAAGGCGATCGCCGTATTTCCGTTCGCGAGTTTGTCCGCCATGATCCCAGAGCCGATGACCACCGCACTGAGGCTCGCGGTGCCGAGAAGTTCGGCGAAGATGCTTTGGGATCGTGAGTTCATGCGCAGGTTTTTTTAGCGGGAGGGAGTTTTCGCGCGAAAAGTTTTTTCCGCGCAGTGAATGGGTGTTTCACAAAAAACTGGAATGCAGAGTTTTGTATTCTGTTACATTTTTGTGTCGGTCCGAGTTGCTCAAGAGTCTTGCAACCGATGAAACATGGTTTTTTGTGCGGACCGCGTGTTCTGTTCTGTCAGGGTTTAAGCCAGGTCACGGCATTGCGGATGACACGGAGGGGCTCGGCCTGTTTGAACACGGGGAATGTTTCATGTCCGGGTCTGAAGTAGAAAACGCGGCCCTTTCCGAAGTTCCAGATGCATCCGGAACGGAACCGCTCACCCTTGTCCCAGCGCTCTTCAAAAACGACAGCGTCAGGTTCTGGAACATGGAACGGTTCTCCATACATCTCGGTCTGATGGACGTCCCAAGTCGGAGGAAGTCCTTTGGCAATCGGATGATCTGGGAGGAGGGTGGTGATGTGACCGGGCGCACCATCTGCGCGGTACACGGGGAACACACAACTGGGCAGCGTTAGCGTCCACTTTCCTGCGGTGGTCTTCTCAAGGAAAGGAGTGATCCGGTCTGTGGCCTTAGGCACACGGCCCCACGGACGATCATTGATGAGTTCCAGAGACAGGCTTTCCCGTTCATTGGCAGGAATCGATTTGATGGCGTCTTCCTTGGCTCGCTCTTGCATGATGGTGACGAACGGTTTGCACCAGTGGGCCGAATGGATGGGCAAAAACCCGAGCTTTCCGTCGCGCACCCTCTTCATGACCGACTCTGCCCTTGTCGGATGCTGTTGTCCGTTCCGGACGTGCGACCACATGATCAAGACATCGGTTTGGTCCAAGACTGCGTCTGAGAGTCCCTGTTCGTCCGCCTCGAGGTGAGTGGTCTTCACTTCGAACTCCGCGTGCTCCTTGAGGTGATCGGCGATGGTCTCTCCGAGAAACCGGTCGCCGTACGCCTGTTTCTGTGCGGGTTGTTGTTCGTCCCAAACCAATACGCGGATGGGAGCCGCATGTGAAACGGCGTTGGCATGGAGGAGAGCTGCGAGAGCGAGCACGGACGCGGAGGGCAGGAATTTCATCGGGGCTATATCGAAGAGAAAAGCCCCGCCCGCAGGGCGGACGGGGCCGTTGGTTGGGTTGGGTGGGCTGACTATTTTTTCACCTTCATGATGCCGCGCATCAGGATGTGGTGTCCTGGGAAGGTGCAAACGTACGGATAGTCACCGGGTTGATCCGGTGCGTTGAACTCCAGAACTTGCTCTTTGCCGTGGTCGACGAGCTTCGTTCCGATGATCAGGTCGGGGCTATCCGGGACGAATCCCTTCGTGAAACCCTCGGCCCCCATCGACACGGCCTTCATCGCAACCTCGTCGGCCTTGCCGGGCTTCACGATCTCAAGGTTGTGCGGCATGAAGTCCGGGTTAGCGAACGTGAGCCTGATTTTCTTGCCGGCGGTCACGGTGAACTCCTTCACGTCGTAGATCATCTTCTCAACCACGGTGCCGATACGTACTTCTGTAAGCGTTGGTGTGTCTGAGAGGACACCAGATTTCACGGCAGCCACCTCCTTCTCTTTTACTGGGGCAGCGGATTGACCGGATGCGGTTTTGAACCAGTGGTGCTGGACCACAAGGGCGGCGTTACGAGCATGTGGCTCGGGTGATTTGAGAAGCTGGCCGAGCAGACTCACGTTCTTCAGGTTGTGCTGTTGGGAGACCCAGAGCCCCTCGAGGAGGTGATGCGCATCTTCGGCCTTGTTCGGGTCAAACTGTTTCAACCACTTCTCGAGTGCAGCGCCCACTTCTTTGGAGTCTCGGGAGCTAAGTTCCACTCGCGAGCGATGGCGTACCCCGTCGGTTGGATGCTTGAGGTTTTCGAGGAGCGCGTTGATCGGTTGTCCTGCGATCGCAACCTTTTTCTGGAGCGGTCTGCCATCCGCAGTGATGCGGTAGATCCGTCCGTGTGCATGATCGCGGTTGGGGTCGCGAACGTTGTGTTGCATGTGGCCAATGATCACATTTTGCCAATCCGCAACGTACATCGAGCCGTCTTCACCGAAGATGACATCGGATGGGCGGAAGTTTTTGTCGCCGCTCATGAGGAAACCTTTTGAGGTCTGAGGCGTCTTCGATCCGTCCGCATTGGTCTCTTGTACGTTCAGGTCAGCTCCATGGGGTTCGCCCCACACATTCCCCGTGTCCGCATTCCGCGCGAGAGAGTACTGCTTGATCCCTCTGAAACCGATGACGTTACAGATGAGAAAATCGCCCTGCATGGAATCGGGGAAGTGCTGACTTGAAAGCACCTCGCTTGCGGTCACGGGCCGAACCTCTTTTTTCAACAGCTCTTGGCTTTTGAATCGTGTCCCTTCGAGTTTGACCTGGTAGGCGCGTCCACCCGTACCGTCCGTCGCATAGTGATAACCCCAGTGATCGAACGAGATCCCGTGTGGGTTAGGGGAGTTCGGGGCGTGGAATGTGATGCTGTGGGTTCGGGGATCGAAACGATACATCCCAGAGTCGCCCGTCTGGAGCGAGGGCCCCCACGGATGTTCGTGATTATTGACAAGGAAAATGCCTGACTGCCAATAGATCGCTCCATCCGGTCCCATGATCAGGTTGTTCGCTGCATGATGCGTGTCAGCAGTTCCTAACCCTTGGAGAACAATGGTTTTCTGATCGGCCTTGTCGTCACCATCCGTGTCTTTGAGGAAGACCAGATCAGGTCCCTCCGTCACGAGGACCCCCCCGTTCCAGAACTCGAACCCCAAGGGATTATGAACCTTCGCGAACTCGATCACGCGATCTGCCTTACCGTCTCCGTTGTCGTCTGGGAGGATGAGAAGCGCGTCGTTGAGCTCTTTGCCGGGCTCCCATTTCGGGTAGGTGTGCCAAGCGGCCGCCCAGAGACGCCCTTTGGAATCCACCTGCAACTGCACCGGATTCACCAGTTGCGGGAACTGCTTTTCATCCGCGAACAGTTCGATCTTGAAGCCTGGCGCGATGGAGATGTCCTTGATGGCTTCGCGGCCGTCATTGTACTTCAAGACGCCTTCCTTCATGGCAGACGAACTTTTGCTGCCGCCGCCGACGTTCGAGGTGACCGGAACCGGTTTTGGCACATTGGAATCCGCGATGACGATGTCCTTACCCTCCGCACGGGCCCATATGCGTTCATCGCGGTTGGCGGTCATGACGTCGAGCATCGTCATCTCGTGTTGGAGTACGGTTGCGTTGCTCTGTTTGTCAACGAACTCGAGCGTTGAGCGTCCGCCCCAGACATCGTTCTCGTCGGTTGCCCGAAAGCGGTGGTGCCAGTGGAAGGATTTCTCGTTCACGGATGCTCGGAGTTTCTCGAGCGAGGAGTCCGCTTTGATTTCCTTTCCGAGGAGGGCCTTGACAGCGATTTCAGCCACGCGCTGGTTTCCAAGCTCGTTCAAATGGACCCCGTTGATGGTTAGGGGAGATTTTGCGATTTGATAAGCCTCGAGCGTCGGATGGAAGAGGTCGACGTAGGCGACACCCGCTTCCTTCGCTGCGGCTTCGGTCGCTTTGGAGAACGCCTCTAGGCGGACATTGTTCTCTTTTCCGTCAGGCAAGTTCGGGTTCTTGAGGTCCTCGTGAGCGATCGGACTGAAGAGGACGATTCGAGGGAAATCCTTACCATTGGGCTGGAGTGCTCGGGTCTTCTGAACGAAATCGACGAGCTTCTTCTTGTACTCCTCGGCTTTGTCTGCCCCTGCGTAAGATTCGTTGTAGCCGAAGAAGGCAAAGATGACGTCGGCCTTGATGTGTTTGAGGATGTCCTCATTCGAGGGAACGCCTTTGCTCCTTGGTGAGCTATCCACGCGATCCCCGCTGAACCCCATGTTCCGGAGACGAATCTGCAAGCCGGTGGATTGGCTTTGTAGGAGGGTTTCGAGCCAACTATCGGAGTGCATGCGGTCAGCCAGAGCGTTACCAACGAAAGCGACCGTATCGCCTTTTTTGAATGCGAACGGCGCAGGATCTTTGTGGCCTGCAGGAACATTCACCGTAGGGGTAGATTTCGTAGCTTCGGTGGCGGTGGCTTTTGGTGCAGGCGCTTTTTCGGGTTTAGCGGCGGCTTTCGGTTCAGCCTTTTTTTGTTGTGCTTCGACGTTGTTGTGAGCTGGAACTGGGCTCTCGAAGCCATTGTACACCTCTGGCTTCACTCCCTTTGCGTGACCGCCAAAACGGAACGTGTTCGGTTTGTATGGGCCAACGAAACTGATGTCTGCGTTGGGACTGATCTTGTCCTCTAAGCCGACGGACCAATACACGCCGTTGACAATCATCCGCCGGTAGCCCGGGTTGAGGATGTCCTCCGATGCGCCGTAGAGAGAGGTGAATGCGCGGGATTTCTTGCCATTGGCTGCTTGGTACGTACGAGTCCATTCGCTGGCCATGGGTTTTTTGGTCTCATCAATGGGAGAGTTTGCCTCCATCCCATTGAGCGGCTGGGCCATCGTGAGGACCGTCCAATCGGGGGCGGGCTCTGCATTGTAACCGCCAGCTTGGATATGGACGTCTTTGACCCCTTTCAAGATGGGGTGTGAGGAGTTCTCCGGAACGATGGAGATCCGGGTGCTTTGAGCATGGTTTCGCCCGTAATGACCAACCCAAGATTGACCAAGGATTTGGTGACCGAAACCGGCTTTGAAATCCGCTCCGTCGTAGCGGAAGTGGTACTTGTAGAAAGGATCGTCCTTTTTGTTGTAGTTGAAGGCGTGGGTTGAGGTCCGCAGACCGACGACGGGACCTCCGCGTTGGAGGTAGGCGTCGAGATGCTTCATCTGTTCCGGTGCAGGCGCGAGGAACCGAGCGAAGAGGACGAGTCCATCTGCATCGCTCAGCGCTTCGAGGCCAGGGACGTTCGAGGAACCCGCCTCGATCTCCCCGTTTTTGTCGAGGCCGAAAAGAACGGTGCAATCGAATCCATGATGCTTCGTGAGGATGCGCGCCAAAGCGGGAATCGTTTCTTCGGAGCGGTATTCGTGATCGCTTGCGACAAGCACGAGCTTCTTGCCGATTGAGTTAGAGGTTGCCTTGTAGACGACTGGATTTGCATCTGCGTCAGAGGGGGAAAGGGCCAAGGTGGAGAGGGCGCAGACAAGCGCGAGAGGCCATTCGAAGGTGCCTTTGTTCCGGGAGGGGGACTGATGTTGCATAGGAAAGGATTCTTACGTTACGTGGGAGTGAATCGCGCTGAAAGGCGGATGTTAGCGGTCGTTGGGTCGCCCTCCCATGCCCCGCCAAGGTGTCGAAGGAGAGAACTCAACCGGCGGGCACGGGTGCCGCATCCTTGGGCGGGCGGCAATCTTGTTCGCGCGTCGTCAGGGGCAAAGGTAGGCCGATGCCTTTGTAGGACGGTTACTTCAACGACTCTTGGATGAACTTGACTGTGTCGGCGCGGAACTTCGCAGCGTCGGGGGCGTGGAAGTACATCATGTGACCGCTTTCATACTCTTCGAAGCGAATGTTGGCTCGAAGGGTTTGAGGGATCGGCAACTGGGAGATGCTATACCGCATGACATCCTGAGGGACCACCAAGTCCGCCCTCCCCACTTGCAGCATGATCTGGAGGCGTGGGTTCTGCACCAAGGCCCGTGCTAGGCGGCTTTCCATGGCGACGAACTGGTTCGAATATTGGGTCCAGTTCCACGCTACGGAGGCCATGACTCGGTACGGATGATCGCTTTCGTAGCCGAGCGTTTCTCGGACGTAACTGTTGATAGATGCCGAAACGGCACCCTTCAGGAAGGCGGCGGATGGGTCGAAGGTGGCATTGTGCGGTGCATTACCGACGTCCTGAGCGGTCACCCGAGCATCATAGCCCCCGATGATGAGACCTTCCTTTCGGAGAAGCCGCTTGCGGAAGGCCCAACGATCGATCCGAAGATTGTTCTCGAGGATTTCTGACTGGGGTAGAGAGGTTAAACGGGCGAGTTTTTCGGCGATTTTTTTGCGATCGCCTTCGTTTAGTGCGGCGCCCTTCAGCAAAGCGACGGAGTACTCGTTTGTCGCGAACTCGCGCGCCTCTTTTTCTGCTGCTTCGCGGTCGGCTTGCAGGTCTTCAGGGAGTTTACCGTGGGCGTGTGCGATGTTGGTGAGCGTAGGAAGTTGGAGGACATTCGGCAGGTCGTTGCCGATGGAATCGTACATGGGGCCGTAATTCAGAAGGCCCGAGACGATTTGTAGGCCGTGCAGATAGATGCCGTGTTTTTCTTGGAGCACCGCGGTCAGGCCGGCGCCGCGGATCCCTCCATAACTCTCGCCGCAGACGAACTTAGGCGACTCCCACCGTTTCTCCCGAATGCAGAAGACCCGGATGAACTCGGCCACCGCGTTGATATCTTCATCGACTCCGAGGAACTGCTTATCGTTCTCCCCTTTGGCGACGCGGCTGAGACCAGTATTGACCGGATCGATGAACACAAGGTCGGTCACATCCAGAACGGAGAGGGGATTGTCCGCGAGACCCGCTGTGGCGTCGGGTCGCCGCCCATCGAGCAAGGTGTTCACGCGCTTCGGACCGAGGCCGCCGAGGTGAAGCCAAACTGCAGAGGAGCCCGGACCTCCGTTGAAACAGAAGGTGATCGGTCGGGAATGCGCAGGGTGCTTGGGATCCCGGTAGCCGTATTCGTTGTTCGGGCTGTAGTAGACGTAAAATATTGAAGCGCCGACAGTTCCGTCGTCCTTGTAAACGGGGAGAACGCCCGTTTTTGCCGAGTAGTTGATGGTTTTTCCCTCGATTTTCACCGAACCCTTGGACTCCTTGGGCTTGGTTTCGTGGTCTTTCCCGTCTTTGTCCGCTTTGGATTCCTTGGGCGCGGGTTTCTTTTCTGGTGCGACCGTTGGCGCAGGTTCTTGCGCGAAAAGGCTTCCTCCGAGGATCAATGCGGCGATGGAAAAAATGCGTTGGTGCATGGTGAGTTCGGTTCAGGGGGATGTTGCATGTCCGCACGGTCGGAGGCCAGCAATCCCTTGGGATGGCACGCAGGGTGCGAAAAGCGGGGTATGCGATTCTTTTTGAACAAGCTCGGTGTGGGGGAAGTTTCTGTCGTTCGCTGGGCTTGGGTTCTCGTGGGGTTGAGTACGGTGTGTATGGGCTCAGACGCGAAATGGCCTGGTAGGCAGCCGGATGGATCGGTGCTTTTGCCCAACATGTGGTCGTTGAGACCGGCTGGGAGCCACATCGCCATGGAGGATTTTCCCGTGAACATAGCGGTCCACGAGGAGGGACGGTTTGCTGCAGTGCTCCACGCGGGTTTTGGCACGCATCAAATTGCGGTGCTTGACCTCAAAAAGCGTGAGGTGGTGCAGAGAACGAAACTGGACGAGACATTTTACGGGCTGGAGTTCGGGCATGGCGGGAGGCGTTTGTATGCGAGCGGCGCCGGGAGTGAGGTGGTACGGTGGTTTGAGTTCAATCCGAACACGGGGGCCTTGGGAGCAGAGCAACAGATTGCACTGCGCGAGGTGAAGGAGCGCGGGATTCCCGCGGGGATGGCGGTTGGGGTTGAGTCCGGCGTCCTTTGGGTTGCGAATGTGCTGGGCCAGAAAGTTGCGCGGGTCGAGTTGGGGAACGCACCGACGGTTCGCGATATCGCTCTTGGGGGTACGGTCGTTGCGAGGACTCCGGCGGCTGATTCAAAACCCCAATCGTTTGATGAAGCGGCGATTGCCAAACGGGCAGAAGCTGCTTTGGACCCTGCGGATCCCGAGGCTCCTTATCCGTATGCGTGTCGATTGGACGAGAAACGCCACCGTTTGTATGTGAGCCTTTGGGCAAAGAGCGAGATTGCAGTGATCGACACGCGTTCTGGCGAGGTGATCGGCCGATGGAAGAGCGGGGATCACCCGAACGAGATGGTGTTGAACCGTGATGGGAAGCTGTTGTTTGTTGCCAATGCAAACCGGAACACCGTGACGGTTTTTGATACGGTGAAGGGAGAGCCTGTCGAGACCATCTGGGCAGCCATCCATCCCGACTGTCCGCCCGGTTCGACTCCCAATGCACTAGCCCTTTCTCCGGACGAACGGACACTCTTCATCGCTAATGCCAATGTGAATGCGGTGGCGGTGGTGGATGTTGCTGTGAAAGGGAAGAGTCGGTCGCGTGGTTTTATCCCGACGGGTTGGTATCCGACTTCGGTGAGGGTGACTCCTGATGGGCGCAAGTTATTGGTTGCTAACGGGAAGGGGATCTCTCCTATGGCCAACCCCAAAGGACCGCAACCCGGGGTGAAACCTGCGGCAGGAAGCACCGTTGAATACATCGGGGGGCTGTTCAAAGGCACGGTGAGTGTGATCGATTTGCCGAAGGGCGAAGAACTCGACGTTCAACTGGCGCGATGGACGGCGGACGTGTACCGCTGCTCTCCGCTGAAAGCTGACGGTGGGGTCTCTTTGAGCCGTCCGGAAGGGAACCCGATCCCTGGGGATCTCAAGGGGGGCAGTCCGATCCGTTACTGCATTTTTGTGGTCAAAGAGAACCGGACCTACGACCAAGTGTTCGGCGACGTGAAGAAGGGGCGCGGAGAACCGTCATTGTGCCTTTTCCCCGAGAAGATCACGCCGAATCATCACCGTTTGGCCGAGGAGTTTGTGCTGTTCGATAACTTTTACGTCGAGAGCGAGGTGAGTGCGGATGGGCACGAGTGGACGATGGGAGCTTATGCAACCGACTACGTGGAGAAGTTCTGGCCGCTGAGTTACGGCCACAATCAGAAGAAGAAGTACAGTTACCCCTCTGAGGGGAACTTTCCGATTGCGACTCCTGCTGGGGGCTATTTATGGGATGTGGCCGCGGCGGCGGGCGTGACGTTCCGGAGTTACGGCGAGTTTGTGAACAACGGTAAAAAGCCAGGTGATCCTGCAGTGCCTCGGTTGAAGTCTTTGGTTGGAAAGATTGATCCGGGTTTTCGGGCGTTTGACATGGATTATCCGGACGTCAAACGCGCAGAGCGATTCATCAGCGAACTAAAACGTTTTGAATCTGAGGGGGAGATGCCTCGGTTGCAGGTGGTCCGTCTGGGAAATGATCACACAGCGGGAACGAGTCCTGGGAAAAAAACACCGCTCGCGTGTGTGGCGGACAATGATGTGGCTTTGGGCCGCGTCGTGGAGGCGGTGAGCCAGTCGAAGTTCTGGAGTCAGAGCGCAATTTTTGTGGTGGAGGACGACGCCCAGAACGGACCGGACCATGTGGATGCGCATCGCACGGTGGCGCTTGTTGCGAGTCCTTACGCTCGGCGTGGGGTGGTGGATTCGACGATGTATTCGACGAGTTCTATGTTGAGGACCATGGAGCTGATCCTGGGGATGCGGCCGATGTCCCAGTTCGATGCGGCGGCGACTCCCATGTATCATGCGTTCACGGACAAGCGCGACACGCGGCCGTTCGCGGCGGTCGTTCCTGAGGTGGACTTGGAGGAAACGAACAAGCGGACTGCCTGGGGCGCTGAGCGGTCGAGTCGGATGAACTTTGCGAAGGAGGATGCTGCGGATGACCTTCAGCTGAATGAGATCATCTGGAAGAGCATTCGAGGAGAGCGGGTGCCGATGCCGTCGCCGGTGCGGGCGTCCTTCGTTTTCACGCGCCCTGGGGATGATGATGACGATGATTGATTTGCTTGAGGCCTGAGCGCGGCCTTCGCGGACGAGCTGTATGGCGTTGCCCGCAGGCATCTCAGCGTCCGTTTGTCGTGGAAATCTGGGGACCGATTGGTTATTCGTCGGAGATGGGTGTTTTGAAGGGAGTTCTGGGGTGGATCCTTGGAGATGACGCTACCAAGATCGAGATGGAGGCATTGCCTGACGAATCGGCTCAGGGTGATGCTGCGGTCCCAATTTTTCTGACGGCGAATGATTTGAGAGCTTCTGTTCCGGCTGAGTACCTGAGGGCTGACGCGCCTTTCGTCGCGGATGATGTGCGGATCAAATCGTCCGAGTTCTTGGATTTTGCACCGACAAAGCCCCTCAGGATTCCCGCGTTCAAGCTGGCTTTGTGGTGTCCGCAGTTCGTTTCGATTCCGGGCGGGATGAAAGGCGAAGAGATTGTCGTTTTTCCGGAGTCGGTTCTCCTTCGTTCGGTTGCGCTGAATGATCCGGCTGGCGGAGAGATCGATGATCGGTCCCTTGGGACGGTAGCGTCGAGTGGAGGAGGCTTTGTTCCATTGAGTAAAGGTACTCCGGGGAGCGGTGACGCGTTGGGTGACGAAAATGGAGATCCATTTGGGGATCCAGAGGGGGAACGCTTTGAGTTATCTCGGGAGGAACTCGAGGAGACGCGACGCGCTCTCCGGGAGACCCTGCTGGTCTCGGTTCCAGCAGGGAATGAGGGCACGTTTGAATCCGTTTTGAAAGCGGAGCGAGAAGGGGCTGAGGTGTCCGCTGCCGGCGCAGTTGAGCCGCCTCGGCCACCTCAGGTGGAGCCAGATCCCGCTCCAGTGCGTCAGCAAACATCAACCGTTGCGGCATCCAAAGAACGTCCGCCGGTCACTCTCGACCGTAAACCCATCCCGAATGTTCACCGGATCATGAAGGCTTACTTGCAGCAGCAACCCTCGGTTCCTGCTGAGCGTGAGACCCCCAAAGAATCTCCGGTTGAACCGGCAAAGCAGGGGGCCAAGGCCCCTGCGAAAGATATTTCCGAGGAAGTGGATGAGATTTCCGTGGAGGAAGTGGTCAAGAAGGAGCGGGAGATCAGGACGCGATCCATGGATGAAGCCAAGGACGCTGGCGAACACGCGTCCCACGATCGGTTCAATCGATTGGAGAAGGCGTTGGCTCTCTATCCAACTGTGATGGGGTTATCTGTGCGGATGCCTGGGGGAGATTTCTCCTCGGGAGACACCTCTGGATACGTGGATGCAGGTTCGGCGAGTGAAGAGATTCGTCGCTCATTCTCATTAACGGGCTCGATGAGCATTCGAGGTGAAGCAGTGACCTGTCTCACGGTTTT
>CAZAZT010000039.1:0-28346 GCA_964489645.1 uncultured Chthoniobacteraceae bacterium
ATGGGCTTTGGCGGGCCGCATGCCGCTTTCATGGCGGTCCGCGACGGACTCAAACGTTTGTTGCCTGGGCGTCTGGTGGGCGTCTCGAAAGATGCCGATGGCAAGACCGCGTATCGGCTTTCTCTTCAGACCCGTGAGCAACACATCCGCCGCGATAAAGCCACGTCGAACATCTGCACCGCGCAGGTTTTGCTCGCGGTGATGGCCTCCATGTATGCGGTGTACCATGGCCCTGAGGGGTTACGAGCCATCGCCGAGCGCATCCATTCGTTGGCAAAGACGGCAGCCGCTGGATTTCAGGCGTTGGGTTTCGAGACCCCGAACGCGCAGTTTTTTGACACGGTGCGAGTTCGCTGTGATGTGGCATTCATCGGCGCTTTAGATGAGGTGGATGGCCGAGCGATCAATGTGCGTTCTTTGGGCGACGGATTTTGCGTTTCCTTCGATGAAACCCATGAGCTTGCTGACGTCGAAGCCCTGCTGGGTGCGTTCGCCCGAGCATCGGGGATGGCGTTGCCAACGGAGATCGAGATGCCCGAAGGGATTGTGCATCCTGTCCGACAGAGCGCGTTGTTGACGCATCCGGTGTTCTCCTCCTACCGGACGGAAACCCAGCTGTTGCGATACATCCGCGCTTTGGAAGCCAAGGATGTATCGCTGGTCCATTCCATGATCCCGCTGGGTTCGTGCACCATGAAGTTGAATGCGGCGAGCGAGATGGCTCCGGTTTCGTGGCCGGCGTTCTCCGCCCTTCATCCGTTCGCTCCGGCCGCGCAGGCCAGAGGGTATGCCGTGTTGAGCGATCAGCTTGAACGGTGGATCGCGGAAATCACGGGGTTTGCGGCGGTCTCGCTTGAGCCAAATGCCGGCTCACAGGGCGAGTACGCTGGGTTGCTGGCCATCCGGAAATACCATGTGTCGCGGCGGGAGCCCCATCGGGATGTCTGCTTGATCCCAGTGAGCGCCCACGGGACCAATCCGGCGAGTGCGGTGATGGCGGGTCTCACGGTCGTTCCTGTGAAGTGCCTCTCGAACGGGGACATCGATCTCCAAGATCTGCGGGAACAGGTCAGCGCGTATGCGACACGTTTGGCAGCCCTCATGGTGACCTATCCAAGCACCCATGGCGTTTTCGAGACGGCCATTCGCGAGATCTGTGCGCGGGTCCACGACGCGGGAGGTCAGGTCTACATGGATGGCGCAAATCTGAACGCGCAGGTGGGGCTTTGTCGTCCGGGCGATTTCGGTGCGGACGTTTGTCATCTGAATCTCCACAAGACCTTCTGTATCCCGCATGGGGGCGGCGGACCGGGCATCGGTCCCGTGGCGGTTGCTGCGCATCTCGCACCCTTCTTGCCGGCGCGTGTTGCCTCTTCGGGAGGCGTTCGGGCGGGAGCCATAGCGGCGGCTCCGTTGGGTAGCGCCTCCATTCTGCCGATACCTTGGATGTACATCCGGATGATGGGGCCCGCCGGTCTTGCGCGGGCCTCGGCGCATGCGATTCTCTGCGCCAACTACATCGCGGAACGGTTGCATCCTTTCTTCCCGGTCTTGTACCGAGGTGCCGAAGGCCGAGTGGCTCACGAGTGCATCATCGATATCCGCCCGTATCGCTCTGTGACCGCAGAGGACGTTGCGAAGCGACTGATGGACTTTGGGTTCCATGCCCCGACGTTGAGCTGGCCGGTATCGGGAACCTTGATGATCGAGCCCACAGAAAGCGAATCCCAAGAGGAGATGGATCGCCTCTGCGAGGCATTGATCGCCATTCACCGCGAGATCCTTGAGATCGAGTCAGGCCGCATCGCCGCGAATGAGAGTCCGCTCAAGAATGCGCCGCACACGGCGACCATGGTTTGCGCGACGGAGTGGCACTTGCCTTACTCTCGCGAACAAGCGGCTTTCCCTGCGCCTTGGACCCGCGAATCGAAGGTGTGGCCCTCGGTTCGACGGATCGACAACGTGTGGGGTGACCGGAACCTGTTCTGTTCGTGTGTGCCAACCTCGGCTTCGTGATGCGCTCCGGTTCGGCGCAACCGCATCGTTGGGAAGGCCACCTGCATGGGGCGCGATGCTGAAGCGCGCGAGTTGGGACGGACGTCATCCTGTTCGGAGCTTCAGAAAATGGCGCTCTGGAATGCCGCATCTTGGAATCGGTGAGCATCTGGGTTAAGTTTCCTTTCTGGAGCCGATCATGTTCACTTCACCCCTCTCTCGCCGCGGTCTGATCACTTTTGGAGCTTTTACGACGGTTGCATCGTTCTCAAGTCGTCTGGGCGTAGCCCAAAGCCCTGTGATCACCATCACAAAATCGGACAAAACCGCAGTCGGATTCAGTCCGTTTTCTGGATCGGATGGAGCCGCGGTTTCCGAGGCGGTGAAGCGAGATCTTGCGTCAAGCAACGCATTCACCCTTGGCGCGGCCGGAGCAGGCAACTACACGGTCCGAGGCACTTCGAACGGTTCGTCCCTGCGCGGACAACTTTCTGACCCGTCCGGGAAGGTGGTTTTGGACAAAACCTATAACGGCTCCCTGAAACAGCGAGCGCACGAGTTTGCGGATGACATCGTCAAGGCGGTGACAGGGTCCAAGGGTTTTGCTGGGTCCAAGATCGCGTTTGTGGCGACGCGAACGGGGCGCAAAGAGATCTACACGGCAGATGCGGACGGCTCGAATGTCCAGCAGTTGACCAAAGATGGAGCGATCAGCGTGGCACCCTCGCTTTCAGCGAATGGTCGTAAGTTGCTCTACACGGGGTACCAAAGTGGATATGCGGACGTGTATTCGATCGATCTCGGTTCAGGCGGTCGTTCGCGCTTGCTCAAGTATCCCGGCACCAACTCCGGTGCCGTATATTCTCCGGATGGTTCTCGGATTGCGGTGAGTCTGAGCAAGGATGGGAATCCGGAGCTTTACGTGGTTGGCGCGGACGGAGGGTCCCCGAATCGGTTGACCACGACCGCCGGCGTCGAATCTTCGCCGACATGGTCGCCCAACGGGTCGCAGATCATCTATTCCAGCGACAGCTCGGGTTCGCCTCAGCTTTACAAGATCAACGCTTCGGGCGGGACGCCGCAGTTGCTTCGGACGGGACAACCCTACAACACCGAGCCGAACTGGTCGCCGGACGGTTCGAAGGTGGCCTTCAATGTGAGACAGGGAGGCAGATTTGCCGTAGCGATTCTGAACCTCGGTGGGGGCGGTGTGCGCGTGGTTGGCGAAGGACAGGATCCGGTGTGGGGCCCAGATTCGCGGCATCTTCTTTACGCGCAGGGCGGCTCCTTGGTCCGGTTGGACACGCTTTCCGGAACGAAGGTCCAAGTGGTGAGCGGGGTTGGTCGGATTTCCGAGCCTGCGTGGTCCCACTAGCGTATTGGCGCCGTGTGCGCCTGGATCGGGGAAAGACGGGTTTGGCTCGTGCTGGGCTGACGGTTCCTGTTGGTTCTTTTTCTTTTGGTTTCAAAAGGGAGGAGACCACCGCTAAATTCGAGGATTCCTATGTACCGCACCATCGACTGCAACAGCCTCCGTAAGGAACACATCTCGCAATCTGTCACCCTCGCGGGATGGGTGAACTCCCGGCGAGACCACGGCGGCGTGATTTTCATCGACCTTCGGGATCGCGAGGGGCTGACCCAGGTCGTGTTCCGCCCTGAAAAATATCCGCAACTCGCGGAAGCTGCGAGCGGGCTTCGAAGCGAGGATGTGATCCGCATCACCGGCACGGTGGAAGCCCGACTTGCAGGGACGGAGAACACAAAACTTTCCACGGGTGCGATTGAGGTCACGGCCCAGCAGTTGGACGTTCTGAACAAGGCGGACGTACCGCCGTTCCCGTTGGATTCAACGGTTGCCAACGAGGATTTGCGGATGACGTACCGCTATCTAGACCTGCGGCGCAGCGAGATGGCCCGCAACCTGAAGCTCAGGCATCGTGTGGTCAAGTCCACGCGGGACTACCTTGATGAACGGGGTTTTCTCGAGATCGAGACCCCGATCCTGTCGAATCCGACGCCAGAAGGTGCGCGGGACTTTTTGGTACCGTCCCGCCTGAATCCGGGGTCGTTCTATGCGCTCCCTCAGGCGCCTCAGCAGTACAAGCAGTTGCTTCAGGTGGGTGGACTCGAAAAATATTTCCAGATTGCGCGCTGTTTCCGCGACGAGGACTTGCGCGCGGATCGGCAGCCGGAGTTCACGCAGATTGACATCGAGGCTTCGTTCATCACGGACAAGGACATCCAAGATCTCATCGAAGGATTGTTGAAGCGGATCTTCAAGGAGACCCGTCAGGTTGATATCCCTACCCCCTTCCCGCGCATGACCTTCAACGAGGCCATGAACCGGTTTGGTTCGGACAAGCCCGATACGCGGTTTGGCGTTGAGTTGACGGAGGTGACCGATGTGTTCGCGGACACGTCGTTCAAGGTGTTCCGATCGGTGTTGGACAACCGTGGCGTTATCAAGGCGATCAATGCGAAGGGCGCAGCGACGCTTCTTTCGAAGGAGCAAGACGGAGCTTGGGGCGAAGGGTCTGGCGTACATCCGGTTCAAGGACGGAGAGTGGGAGTCCCCGATCATCAAGTTTTTCTCCGATAACGAGAAGGCGGCTTTGGCTGCGCGGATGCAGTTCGAGGAAGGGGATGTTCTTTTCTTCGGCGCGGATCAATGGACTTCTGCGTGTGAAATCTTGGGCCGTGTGCGGTTACGTGTTGGAGACCTTCTTGGTCTCCGTGCGGAGGACAAACTCAACTTCCTCTGGGTGGTGGATTTCCCGCTTCTGGCATTCAGTCCGGAGGACAACTCGTGGGTTGCGGTGCATCATCCTTTCACCCGTCCGAACGCGGAGGATGCGGCTCGCCTCGCCTCGCGTGAGTCGCTCGATACCATTCGTGCGGTCGCTTATGACGTGGTGCTCAATGGGGTCGAACTCGGTGGCGGATCCATCCGGATCCACGAGCGGGAGTTGCAGTCCCAGTTGTTCGACGTGCTGGGGATTGGCGAAGAGGAGCAGAAGGTGAAGTTCGGGCACATCTTGAAAGCATTCAGCTTTGGTGCTCCGCCGCACGGGGGGATAGCCCTTGGGCTGGATCGTTTGGTGATGCTGATCTGCGGGGCTGCGAGCATCCGTGAGGTGATCGCGTTCCCGAAGAACAACCGGGGTGTCGACCTGATGACACAATCTCCCACTGAGGTGGAAATCAAGCAGTTACGCGAGCTTGCGATCCGTTCGACGGTCGCCCAGACGCCTCAGGCATAGAGTTCCTATCCAGCGTTCCCATCGATCGCGATATGGCTCGGTCCCCGTTCTTAAGGTCCGCCCACCCGAGGCGGACCTTGGTGTTCGGGTGTCTTGCTCTCGCAGCCCTGCTTTTTGGCGTGTGCTTGTCCCGCGAAGCGTTTGCGCAGGCGGCCAAAGCGAAGGATCTGAAGTTGCCGTTCAATCTCCGTTGGAGCGAGTCGGCGGAACGGATTGAAAAAGCGCTTTCGGCGGCCAAAGCGCGAGTGGTGCAACGCAGGGCGATCCGCGGCGGCAAAGAGGCTTGGGACATCGAGGGAATCGCGGCGGACCAGATGCCGGGATTGAAGAAGTCGGTGTTCGCGTTCAAACAGGGACTCCTTGTCGGCATCGAACTCCAGTACGCCGACGAGAAATGGCCGGAGGAACAGTACGGCGAGATGATGAGCGAGTTCCGCAAACGCATCAACGATCGCTACGGTGAGGGTCAGCTGCTCGCTCGGAAAACCGAGGAGATCGGTGAGATCCGGCAGACCATCGTCGGGCACAAATGGCAAGTCGGAGGGACTTCGCTGAAACTGGTCTATTTCTCTGCCGTCGACGCCAAAAACGCTCTTCGTACGGTGAGTCTGCATTACGCGAGCGAAGGGTTTTGATCGGCCGATCCGCAATCACGGGGCCGTCGCACGTGGACCGGAATCTGCAAACTGGAGCTGACATGTTCCACATCCGATCGTTCGCAGGTTTTGTCGTGGTTTCCGCATGGGTTCTCGGGAGTGCGGCCTCAGCGCAAAACCCGCTCCAGTTCGGTGATGAGGACGGTCCGCATCTCACCCTGTCGGGCTATGCAGATGCGTACTTCGGCATCGATCGCACGGGCAATGGCCATCGCAGCGGATTTCTTTACAACCACGTGGTTCAGAACCGTCTGGCGACGAATCTTTTGTTGCTGCGCGCGGAGTTTCAATCCGACCGGTTCCGATCGGTTGTGGGCGTCATGCAGGGGGACTACCGACGCTTCAATCTTGCAGCGGAACCATCTGGCGCGAAACCCTGGAACGAGGCGTACGCTGGATTCAAGCTGTTGCAACAGCATGATCTGTGGATTGATGCGGGGATCTATGCTTCGCACATCGGTATCGAGAGTTCGATCGCATCGGATTGCCCCACGCTTACCCGGAGTATCGTTGCCGAGAACTCGCCCTACTACTCCAGCGGCATTCGCACGACTTACATCACGCCCGACAAGAAGAACGAGTTCGCCGTCCACCTCTTGAACGGGTGGCAGCGGATCGGGTTTGTCGATGGCATCGATCGACCTGCGTTCGGCCTCCAGTTCAAGCATCGGTTCTCTGAGCAGTTCTCGGTGAACTACAGCAACTTCTACGGCACGATCTATCCCACGGCGCAGGACATCCCGAGGCACTATCATCATGTGAACCTCGTTCTGGCCGATGGACCGTGGAACTATTTCGGGACGTTCGATATCGGATTTGAACGCGGCAAGCGCTGGTATTCCCCGATGGTGATGGCGCAACGTCGGCTATCAGATCGACTCTCCGCCACAGTCCGCGCCGAGTGGTACTATGACCCAGACCGCGCCAACATCGTCTGGGGTACTGGGAACGGTTTCTCTGTCACCGGCTTCTCGGTGAACGTTGATTATCAGCTCACCAAGAACTTGTTGGTGCGTGTGGAACCCAAGATCTATCGGTCCGCTGATCGGGACTTCGACGGTCGTCGGACCAACGCAATGCTCACCACCGGCGTCAGTTTTCGTTTCTAGCGAAAGGCGACGGAGACCTGCTCTGCGGAAGGTGCGATCCCTCAAGACATGAACCAGTCCCCTATCCTGCTGTGCCTGTTGATCTTTCTCACGGGCGTGTGTTTCGCGCAAACGCCGCGGCACTGGCCTCTGGATGGGGACGGTCGGGGATACACGGTGCGAGGGGCTCCGACGCATGGTGTCGGCGTCAAGGGGCCTTGTCTTGTCTTTGACGGAGATGCATTGGTGCGTTTGACCGATACGGAGACGATGCCAACGGGATCATTCACGGTGTCGCTATGGTTCAATCCCTACGATGTCGGCGGCTCGCAGCAGATGATCGCGGGGAAGAACCGTTACTCGTTGGGTGAGCGTGAATGGAGCCTGACCGCGGAGACGAATGGGCATCTGCGTCTGCACGTGCGCCAAGAGGGGTGGTTGACCATCACGAGCAAGCGCGCGTTGCGAGCGGGCGCATGGCATCGTGCGGACTTCGTCATCGAACCTCAACGAGCGGCCCTTTTCTTGGATGGCACCTTGCAAGGCGAGGTGTCGTTGAGAACGCCCGTCGCTTTGACGGGCGCCCCCATCACTCTAGGTGGAATCTGGGATGCGGATCGGATGCAGCAGACGTTTGTTGGTGCCGTCGATGAGGTCCGCATCGATCCGCGCGCGCTGACTGCAGCGGAGATTGCTGCCACCTATGCACCTGAGGGAACCATGCACGCGCTACCGAAAGCAGCGCAGGCCGCCATACCTTTGTGGGACGAGGCGGGCCCACTCCCGAGGAGTGCGGAGTTGGAGCAGGTTCGCGGCGTCCAGTTCCATGTCATCAAACGGGAGCGGCCGGACGTTGATGATTGCATGTTCACATTGGGGGTGGGGCTCGCTTGGCATCGGGGGCTCCTGTTCGCTTCGTACGCATTCAACAAAGGTCCGGAGAACACGGCCACCGAGGAGGCCCATGTTCGTGTGAGCCGAGATGGCGGCAAGACGTGGGGTCCGGCGGAGGTGATGGATGCGGGGGAGGCGGATCTCGCAGTGAGTCACGGAGTTTTCCTGTCTCATCGCGGAACGCTATGGGCGTTCATGGGGGCGTTTCATGCGCATGAGAAGCTTTATCATCGGGTGCACGCGCGGGCTTATGTGCTTGATGAGGGGAGTAAGAAATGGGCATCGCGTGGTGTGATCGCAGACGGAGGATTTTGGCCGATGCAGGAGCCTCAGCAGATGTCCGACGGCAACTGGATCATGGCGGGGCTTCGTATCGGGGGTGGGTTCGGCGAGGCGGGAAATTTACCGGCGGTCGCGATCAGCAAAGGGGACGATTTTCTGAGTTGGGAAGTCACGGTTATCCCGCCGGCAGCAGGGGTTCGCCGCAACGTCTGGGGCGAGTCGACGGTGATCGTGGAAGGCTTTCGGGTACTGAACATTGCGCGTTACGGCGCGCAACCGGCAGCCCTGCTTTCTGTGAGCGAGGATTGTGGGCGGACATGGACGCCCACGGCCCCATCGAACCTGATGATGGCGACGAGTAAACCTTACGCGGGGATCTTGAGCACGGGTCAGCGTTATCTTGTGTGCACCACGACAGCGGACACCGGCGGAGCGCGCTCGCCATTGACCATTGCGGTCAGTCGGCCTGGCGAAAAGGTGTTCAGCAAGGTGTACCTTGTCCGCCGATCCGTTTGCGAGTTATCGCCTGGCGTTTCTGCGGAGAAAGCCGATTTCAGCTATCCCTACGCGGTGGAGCACGACGGGAAACTGTATATCGGATATACCCACAAAAGCCATGGAGCCAATGAGTTGGCGATTGTTCCGGTCGCGTCGTTGTCGGCGGCTCCGTGAGGTCCCACTTCGAGGGTGGGTTTGGAGAGACATCGCGCTGGTTCAATCGTTGCTTGATGAGTGAGCGCATCTCGATGAAGCCGCTGGAGGTAATCATCGGACAATCCCCGCACTGAACCACCGTATGATCCAAGGTTTCCGACAATGCTTTGTCTTTTGGGTATGCTGTTTCGTTGGTCTTCGGCTTCATGCCGTCCAAGCCTCTGGAGAGCGGCCGAATGTCCTCATCCTGTTGGCGGATGATTTGGGTTATGGGGACGTGCGGTGCAACAATCCGGACCGATCGAAGATTGCGACGCCAAACATCGATCGATTGGCTGAGGAGGGAATGCGATTCACGGATGGACACTCCTCTTCCGGTGTTTGTTCGCCCTCGAGATACACCCTTCTGACGGGAAGGTATCATTGGCGCACCAGGCTCCAGCGGGGCATCGTGAACGCATTCGGCGACCCGCTGATCGCTCCGGATCGCGAGACGATCGCTTCGTTGGCGAAGCGGCACGGTTATCGGACCGCGTGCATCGGGAAATGGCACCTCGGTTGGGATTGGCCGATCACGGCGGGGCAACGGCCGTTGTTGCGATCGAGACCTGATGCGGAAGGCGGTGGCAAGACGCGGAAACGCGATGGAAGCAAGCAAGCCGAACCGAGCGAGGGCCAACTGGATGCGTGGCGGCAAATCTTTTCCAAACGGATCGAAGGCGGGCCGACGACCCGAGGATTCGATCGTTATTTCGGGACCGACGTCCCGAACTGGCCGCCCTTCTGTTTCATCAAAGACGATCGAACGGTTGGAATTCCGTCGACCTTTCTTGCGTCTTCCCTGGTGGGGAATCATCAGGCGAGTCAGCAGGGTCCGGCGGTGCAGGATTGGGCGCTGGAGCCGATCCTTCCGGCGCTCGGGGAGCAGGCGATCGCGTTTGTGTCGGAGTGTGCTCAGAAGAGAGAACCGTTCCTCCTCTACATGCCGTTGACCGCGCCGCATACGCCGATTGCCGTCAATGCGGAGTGGAAAGGGAGGAGTGGGCTGAATGCGTACGCGGACTTTGTGATGGAGACGGATGCGATGGTCGGGCGGGTTTTGGAGGCGCTGGATCGCAGTGGCTTGGCGAAGGACACGTTGGTGGTGTTCACGTCGGACAACGGATGTGCGCCGTACATCGGGGTGAAAGATCTCGAAGCGAAGGGGCATTTTCCGAGTGGCCCCTTACGAGGATACAAGGCGGATGCTTGGGAAGGAGGGCACCGGGTTCCGTTCATCGTTCGGTGGCCGAAGGTGGTCTCTCCGGGGTCGGTGTGTGACCATCTCGTGTATCAGGCGGATATCCTTCGGACTGTGTCAGATATCCTTGGGGTCACGTTACCCGATCATGTGGCGGAGGACAGTTTTAGCTTCCTCCCCCTTCTCAAGGGTTCAACGACACCGTTGCGGATGGATGGGGTGAGTGCGTCCATCGGCGGCGTTCCGGCCGTCAGGCAGGGGGCGTGGAAGTATATCGCTGCGCCTGGTTCGGGGGGATGGTCCGGTACGTCTGCGGAAGGCCCTGCGGTCCAGTTGTACGATCTTTCCAAGGATCTGGGGGAATCGAAAAATCTTGCTGAAGCGATGCCGGAAAAAGTCGTTGAAATGCAGGCGCTTTTGGAACGGTTGATTGTGGAAGGGCGCAGCACGCCGGGAACACGACAGGCGAACGACGTGGAAGTGATCCGTTACCCTCGCGTTGGTGGGAGCAAAAAGGATTGAGGGCCCGACGTGGTGCGGATGGATCTCGCGAGGTCGGTCGTCGGGGTGAGGTTGCGGGTTGTGTCGGAATGGAATCGGCTAGGAAGAACCCAAAGATTCCATATGCGAAAAAGGTTTCAGTTATGGAAGACACGGCTTTTCATCTGAATTCTCATCATGCGGCAGAAATCGAGATCGGTTGAGACTCCCTTGAGTCAGGTACCTGCGTTGCAACGGGGATTGGCGATCCTTGAGGTGTTGGCCACGCGGCCGGGTGGAGCGACGCAAGCGGAACTTGCTGCGCAACTAGATCTTCCGCAAACGGCGGTGCACCGCATCGCACAGGCGCTCGAGTTGTTGGGATATGTGCAGCGGGTGCCTGGTGGGCGAACCTTGCGGGTCACCCAGAAACTTCTGTTGCTTGGACAGCCGTATTCAGGGAGTCGCAGCTTGATCGAGACGTGCTTGCCTGCGATGCGGCAGGTGCTGGATCTGACGAATGAGACCACACAGCTTTGCGTACTGGCCGGATCGCGATGCGTGATCATCGAGCAGCTCGCATCACGACATCCCTTCAAGTACGTGGTGGATCCGGGGTCTCAGGCGCCGGTCCAGTGTTGTGCGCCGGGGAAGGCCATTCTTGCGCACCTTGAGGAGGAAGCATTGGAGCCGGTGTTGGCGGGGATCGAGTTCCACCGACACACACCGAACTCGATCATGCATCTTCGGGCTTTGCGTCGCGAGTTGGCGGGGGTTCGAGCGTGTGGCTACGCGATTGATCGCGCGGAACATTTCGAGGGGATCCACTGCATTGCTGCGCCCCTCAAGGACGCTCACGGCAACGCGTTTGCGGCGATCACCATCGCGGGTCCTTCGACCCGGATTCCCGAGGACCGTTTTGCCGAATGGGGCGAAGCGATTTCCGCTGCGGCCTCTGATGCTGCTCTCGCATTCCTTCTCTGAACTTCACGCACTGACTTTCCATGATCTCTCCTCGGAAACATCTCGGCCCAAGAGCAGTCCACTTTCTCTTACCGCTCTGCTCGGTGATTTGGGCTCATCACAGCGGCGCGCAGACGCAGGACGCGGGCATCACCTTTTTCGAAACACGGATCCGCCCCGTTCTGGTGGCGGAATGTCTGGAATGTCACGGTGCCGAGAAGACGAAGGGCGGGTTGCGATTGGATTCGCGACCCGGTTGGCAGCGGGGTGGCGATTCGGGCGCGGTGATCGTTGCTGGAAAGCCGCAGGAAAGTCTCCTGTTGAGGAGCATCCGACACGAGGAACCGGATCTCAAGATGCCCGACAAGGCACCAAAACTCGATGCCGCGATTCTCAAGGACTTTGAAGCGTGGATCGGCATGGGGGCCCCCGATCCGAGGGATGTCCCTCCCTCTGTCGGCGAAAGGGCGGTTTGGGCGGACTTGTTGGCGGTGCGGCGCAAGTGGTGGTCATTCCAGCCGCTCACGAAGACGGATGATGCCGTACCTCTCCACAAAGCCATCGATGCGCGGCTGCGAGAAACGGCTGAACACGCGGGCCTTTCCGTGAATGGGCCTGCTTCTTCGGAAGCGGTGTTGCGTCGTCTTCACCTGGTCCTGAATGGGCTGCCGCCGAGCATCGCGGAGGGCGAAGCTTTCGAGGCGGCATGGGCACGGGACCCCATGGAAGCGATCCGTGCCACCGCCAAGGATCTCCTTGGTCGCCGAGCCTTCGGAGAGCACATGGCGCGTCGATGGATGGATCTGTTCCGTTATGCAGACTCCCATGGCAGTGAGGGAGATCCGGAGATTCCGGGAGCGTACCAGTTCCGCGACTATCTTATCCGCGCATTCAATTCGGATGTGCCATTGGATCATCTGATCAAGGAGCATCTTGCTGGAGATCTGCTGAAAGAACCGAGGCGTGGATCCGATGGTTCGAATGAGTCGGCGATCGGGCCCGCGCACTTCCGCATGGTCGAACATGGGTACCAACCGGTGGATGCTCTCGATGATCGGGTGAAGGTCGTGGACAATCAGATCGACGTGATCACCAAGGCATTCCAAGGCCTGACGGTCAGTTGCGCTCGGTGTCACGACCACAAATTCGATGCGGTGAGCCAGAGGGATTACACCGCGTTGTATGGGGTTTTGGCGAGTGCGCGGCCCGCACAGATCGAAGTCCATGCGTCGGAGGCGATCCAGCGTCAGCAGGGAGCGTTGAGTTCGCAGAAGAAGGCGATCCGTGAGGGGCTAGCGGCGCATTGGGTGAAGGTCAGCGATCGGCTGACGGGCCATCTTCGGGAACGGCTCCAACCACCGAGCGCGCCGGACCTGGACGCCGTTCGGGCAGAGCTGACGCGCCTTGAATCGGAGTTGGCGTCCAAGGCGTGGGCTCAGATCGGTGGGCGGCGTGGGGAATCTCCGGCACCCTACGCTTTATGGAATTTCCAGCGCGGTTCTGGAGATGTTTTCGGGAGGGTTCGCTCCGAGATGGTTGGTGGAGCGACGGTTGAGGGAGGGCGATTGGTATTGAACGGGACCAAAGCGTATGTGCGGTCGGAGCCCCTTCCGATTGGTGTTGGGGAAAAGACGTTCGAGGCGTGGCTGACGCTCGACAATTTGGAGCAGCGTGGAGGGGGTGTGTTGTCCATTGAGCGCGTGGGTTCGCACGGATTCGATTCGTTGGTGTTCGCTGAAAAGGAAGCGGGCCGATGGGTGGCTGGGAGCGACTATTTCAAACGCTCCGAAAATGTGGGAGGAGATGTGGAGACAGCGAAGTCTTCGGATCGGATCCATCTTGCCGTGAGTTACGCGTTGGACGGGACGGTCACGATGTACAGGAATGGGAAGGTCTACGGGAAATCGTTCCGCAAAGGGGATTTATTGAGCTATGAGCCGAAGGACGGCCGCCTCCTCATCGGCCTTCGCCATACGAGTGCTGGAAACGGACATCTTCGCGCGAAGGTCGAGGAGGCGCGGTTTTACGTTCGCGCACTGCGTGCGGAGGAGATTGCAGCCTCTTTTGGGGCGGGGACGATCTCGACGCTCTCCACGGGGGCGGGAGCTAGCGGTGATGCGCAGGAGATTGCCGCCTTGGAGGTCCGCGTTGAGGCGCTTCGCAAGCGTGTGGCGGAACTGACCCCTGCTGCACCAGAAGAGCCCTTGGCGAAACTCAGCAGTGCACCGGAACATCCGCTTCATGCGGCAATGTTTGCGATCACGCGGCCGGCTGAGTTCCGGTCGTTTTACCCTACCTATCGTGAGCGGATGTTGGAGCGGATTGATGGGGCGCATCGGTTCAATGCGGAGAACTTCGAGGTGGTGCAGGATCTTTCGCAGCGGGACGAGATCTTTTCCCGGAGTGGGCCGGATGTTGGTCGGGTGTTGGCGGGAGACTTTCGCGTGAATCCGAAGGGCGAGCGGGTGATCGATGGGATCTTGCCTGCTGGAATTGGGAGTGGCGGACTGACGGGCATGCATGGAGGAGCGGTTGGAACGCGCGATCTGGTTTTCCCCGATGGAGGGGTGAGTGTCCGCTACAGTGCCGTTGGTGGAACGATGCTGCGCTTGGTGCCTTCGGATTATCCGTTGACGTTGAACGCGGGGGCGCCGCGCATCACGACTTCCAAGAAGGAGCAGGGTTGGTTGCGAATGGACACAGCCTATCGAGCTGGGGTGAAAGGACATGTTGAGCTTGCGACGCCTGACTACCAGATGCGGCGCGGGGATGGGAAGGGCGCGGGGACGGATGTGCCTGCGTTCGTCCTGGAACGGGTGTTGAAGGGCAATGGCAAAGACGTGCCTCGGGAGGAGTTTCCGGCATTGGAAGCCGTTCTGCGGGCGTGTTCATCGCCGGATGCGGACCTGTTTCTCTCGTCGTTCCGGGATCGCTTGGGCGTGGCCATCCGGCGATGGGTGAAGGACGAGGCGGATGCGGCGGACGCAGCGCTTTTGGATATGATGGTCCGCTCTCAAGCGTTCCCGTCCGTCCTTTCGGACCTTCCTGGGATGGAGTCAGCGGTTGCCGCATATCGCGGGGTGGTTGCAGGTCTCCCTGCGCCGAGGATTGCGCCGGGGCTTTCGGAGGCGGTCGGGACGGATGCGCCATTTCTTCCGCGAGGGGACCACAAGAAGCCGGGTGAAACGGTTCCTCGCGGCTATCTCGAAGTGCTGGATCCTGCGCCGATACGGGCAGAGGGCAGTGGCCGAATTGAGTTGGCGCAGCGCATGACCGATTCGCGGAATCCTCTCACACCGAGGGTGATGGCGAACAGGGTATGGGCATGGGTCTTTGGCGATGGGTTGATCCCGACGCCGGACAATCTTGGGAAGATGGGAGTGAGGCCTGACGACGTGGTGTTGGTGGATCTGGTGGCGTCCCGTCTTCAGCGCGGAGGTTGGTCATTGAAAACGATGCTGATGGAAATGGTTTTGACGGAGGCGTTTAGAAGGGGAGGGAAGGCCGATGAGGTTGCCCGACGCACGGACCCTTCGAATCGCATGTTGACGCATGCGCCGGTGAGGCGACTTGAAGCGGAGTGCATCCGAGACGCGATGTTGAAGGTGGCGGGACTCTTGGAGGAGAAGGAACAGGGACCGCCGGTCGTTGGCGAAACGCGTCGACGGAGTTTGTACTTATTGCAGAAGCGGAACAGTTTGCCTGCATTCTTGACGACGTTTGATGCGCCGAAGCCTTTCACCACGGTTGGAAGAAGGGATGTCACCACGGTGCCGTCACAATCTTTGACCCTTCTGAATGACCCGACCGTCATCCGTTGGGCGGGGATGTGGGCTCAGCGTGTGATGGACGCGGTACCGGACACGGACGGGCGTCTGGAGATGATGTTCCGTGAGGCATTGGGCAGAAGGCCCTTGGATGGGGAGCGGCAATCGGCTCGTTCGTTGTTGCGGGACGGCGCGGGTGTTCCGGAGTGGACGGCGGTTGCGCACGCCATTTTTAACTTGAAGGAGTTCATTTACTTACGCTGACCCATGAAACCTCACACCATTCCTCCTTGTTCGCGGCGCGCGATGCTTTCTGCCTGTTCGCTAGGTTTTGGCGGGTTGGCCTTGCGCGGGCTGCTAGCGCGCGAGACGACGGCTTCTTCTGCGGCGGTGCCGGGCCGTACCCGACGGGTGGAGTCGATCATCTTCTGCTACATGAGCGGCGGTTTTTCGCATGTCGACTCGTTTGACCCGAAGCCGGAGTTGAAGGTTCGGCATGGGCAACCGATGCCGGTGCCGGTGCAGCCCACGATGTTCAACAACAACGGGAACATCATGGCGAGTCCTTGGGAGGCGCGACCTTGGGGCAGATCGGGATTGGTGATGACGGATCTGTTCCCGCACATCGCGGAGTTGGCGGATGATCTGACGTTGATCCGATCGATGACGACGAAGGTCAGTGAGCATGCGCAGGGCAACTACATGTTTCATACGGGATTCCCGTTCATGGGACATCCGAGTGCTGGGGCGTGGGTGAGTTACGGGATGGGCAGCGGCAACCAGGATTTGCCCTCGTTCGTGGTGTTGCAGAGTGGGGGGGCAGTGCCGCCGCATGGCGGAGTTGGTGTGTTCAGCTCAGGATACCTGCCGGCGCAGCATCAGGCGTCGATCCTTCAGGCGGACGGTGCGGCACCGTTGCCCCACATAGTTCCTGGGGTGACGGACGAGGAGCAGCGTGCGCGATTGCGTTTCATTCGAGGGTTGGATGAGGGGTTTGCGGGATCGACTGGGGATCCGCTGGTTGAGGCGGCGATCCGCAACTATGAGACGGCGTACCGGATGCAGACGGCGGTGCCTGACGTGTGCGATTTACGTGGTGAGACGGCCGAGACGAAGCGGATGTACGGATTGGAGTCGGAGGACAAGCTGGTTGCGGGTTATGGAAAACAGGCGTTGGTGGCGAGGCGTTTGGTTGAGAAGGGGGTGCGCTTTGTTGAGCTCAGTTGTTTGAACTCGGGTATTGGTGCGGGGAACGGACCGAACCCATGGGACCAGCACGGCAAGATCAAGGAGGGGCATGGCGCGATGGCGCGTCAGGTGGACCAGCCTATTGCCGGACTGATCCGTGATCTGAAGCAACGCGGATTGTTCGACCGAACCTTGTTGGTGTTCGCTGGGGAGTTCGGACGGACGCCCTTCTCGCAAGGGAGCGATGGTCGCGACCATAACCCGATGGGGTTCAGTGTCATGCTTGCTGGAGGCGGACTGCGGCGCGGCATCGCGTATGGCGCGACGGATGAGCTTGGGTATTACGCGGTGGATCGCGTGGCGAGCATCTACGACCTCTGGGCGACGGTGTTACATCTTGCGGGGTTGGATCATGAGAGGCTGACGTATCGCTTTGGCGGGAGGGATTTCCGGTTGAGTGATGTCCATGGAAAGGTGATCTCCGAAATCCTTTCCTGAGGTGGATTGGCGGTGCAACCTGTGGCCATGCGCATTGCCTTTCTCTTGTCGTTATTGTTCTCGTTCGCTCTCTCGAGCTTGCGCGGGGAAGACGCGAAGCCCAGTGCTCCTTCGCAGCGTGCTGCGGCGTTGCCGGATCCGCTTTACGAGTATCGGACGGAGCACGATCCGAATGGGATCGGGATCTTCTATTTTGGGAGGGAGATCGCGCATGTCATGGGGCACCAAGCGGCGGGATGGTTGGAGCGACCGGATCGTGAGCAGGAGGAGCGGACGGACCTTTTGGTGGAGGCGTTGGGGTTGAAGGAGGGCGAGCACGTTGCGGACATCGGCGCTGGGAGCGGTTACTTTTGTTGGCGCATGGCGAGGCGAGTGGGAGCGGCGGGGCGGGTGTACGGTGTCGATATCCAACCGGAGATGCTCGAGATCTTGTCCCGGAACATGGCGAAGCGTGAGGTCAGCAATGTGGAGCCGGTGCTCGGTTTGGAGGCAGATCCAAAACTTCCTGTTGGCAAGGTGGATACGATGTTGATGGTGGATGTCTATCACGAGTTCGGGAAGCCGCATGAGATGATGAAGAACATGGTTGCGGCATTGAAGAAGGGCGGGCGGATCGTCTTTGTGGAATACCGTGCTGAAGATCCCAAGGTTCCGATCAAACGCGTTCACAAGATGAGTGAGGAGCAGGTCAGGAAGGAGATGTCGGTATTTCCGGGGATGCGGTGGGAGAAGACGGACACGGTCCTTCCGCAACAACACATCATCATCTTCCGCAAAGACTGACCGACGAACGCGATGGGAAAGAAAGTGACAGACAAGGTGGGCGGATCGAGATCGGCGCTATCGCCGACCCGGTTCTCTTGGAAGCGGCGGATTGCAGCAGGAGCACTGGAGCGGTGGATGGAGGCGCTGGACTTTTTGGGGCCGCAGCGCGTGATGACGCTCCACCATGCGGGGAGTCGTTCGGCGCAGGTGATGGCTTTGGGATTGTCGGAGGAGGAGGCGGATGTCTTGGTCGAGGTGTTCGGCGGACGACGTTCTGAGGCGGAATGGTTGACTGTGAAGGATGCGCCGGACCGGGCGCCGCTGAAGATCCGAGGCAAACTGGTGGTTGTCAGCACCAAGAAGGAGCGTGAGTCCTTGGTGAAGGGCGGTTCGGTTCCGGTGTTGTGGGTGCCTTCTGGGATGGCGTTCGGTACTGGGGAACATGCAACGACGTCGATGTGTCTTCGTCATGTTGTGGATGCGGCGATGGCTCGGGGCAAAATGGGTGCTTCTTGGACCATGCTGGACGTGGGCACTGGCAGCGGGATTTTGGCAATGGCTGCGCGGGTGATGGGCGCCGGGAAAGTGACCGCGACGGATTACGATGCGGATGCGGTGGCGGTCACGGAGGAGAACTTGGCTGAGAACGGGGTTGCTGGAGTTCGTGTGCTCAAGGCGGACATTTTACGGAAGGCGTTACCTGTGACGGCGGATGTGGTGGCGGCGAACCTTTTCAGTGGGATCCTGATCGAGGCGGCGGGCACGGTGGCAGCGGCGGTGAATCCGGGTGGCATTTTGATCTTGTCGGGGATCCTTCGTGATCAGGAGGACGCGGTGCGAGTTGCCTATGTTCGACAGGGTTTGGAACACGCGCGAACGGTTCGCAAAGGGAAGTGGGTGAGCATCGTGTTGAGTCGCGGGAGTAGAAAGGCGTCTTTGTCTCGCAGCCGTTGACGCGCCTAGGGTGGCCAATGGTCAGCGGTTTTCTGGGGATTTGAGGTGGGCTTGGAAATCCTCGAGCGTCGCGCAGTGGACACCTTCTGCGAGCAGTTCCATGAGGCGGTCCTCTGAGGCGACGGCGTTGATTTCCAGCTGGAGATGTTCTGGAAGTGTGCCGAATCGGACATCGAGGATGCGGTTCAGAGACGTTCTGATGCCTTCGGAAATGCCCTCGGACTTACCTTGGGAAATGCCTTCGGTTCGACCTTGTTCGATGAGCTTTTGTGCTGCGGACATAGAGGCGGTGTGCATGGCTTCGGAGCGGAACATCTTTGTTCTTTGGATGACGGCGTTCGCGTCATCGACTGCGTCGAGAGTGTAGAGCAGAAAAGACGTTAGTGCATCTGGAGAAACGTTTTCCAGTACCGATGCATCCCAAACGTCGTCGGATAGCAGGGCGCCTACGGGCTTGGCCTTGAGTGCGCGAAGCGCCAACACTCCCTCGGGCGAACCGCCGAACTCCGCGTAAGATGTGGTGAACAGGTCCAAGACGTGGATCTGGAGCTGAGGTTGGAAGGGCCGAAGGAGACTTTCGAGTCCGCGCGGGATGTTGATCAGCTCGTGTAGCTGCGTTGGTCCGCTCCATGGCTTATCCGCCTGTGAGATCAGGAGAGGGAACACGGGTGGGAGCTTGAGCGAGGCGAATCGTTCTTTGGCGAAACGTTCAAGCACGCGGTGGATGTAGCCGAGGAGCCGCAGCGGCATGCGATGATCGGTGGAGCTTTGGTGCTCCAATAGCACGATCAGAAACGCATCGGATGCTGCGAACGGCACGCGCAGAAGGAGATCGGAGTGCAGGTTGGATAACGAGGGATCCAGGAAGGAGGCGTTCTCCACAGAGACCGATCCTGAGCGGATGCGCTCGCCGAGACCGTGAGGCAGATGGTGGCGCAGAAATGCAGCAGCATTGGCCGGAGTGCTGAAGATGGCCTTGAAAAGCCGGTCGTTGGGATGATGGAGGGGATGTTCCTTCATGCGAGAAGGGGTGAGCCTTCCTGCATCTATCGAACGGCGCGGTCTGTTGGATGTGCGAAGCGAGACTGGATCGGACGGCGGCAGGCTTCAGCGCCAATTTTCGCCGAAAAAGCCGGGCGATAAGGCTTCTTCAGGAAGGGGTTTGCCGATCCGCCAATCGCGGGCTCCGGGCAGGATCCGCATGATTGTGCGGTCGCCGAGGCGCGGGAAGAGGAGATAGTTGAACGCTGCGAACTCCGCCTCGTGGAAGGTGTGCCCGCTGTTGATCACGACATATCGATCTGGAGCGAGCGGATTCGGGTGGATCAAAACGGCTGCATGATCCTTTGCTGCGCCCGAAACGCCGCTCATCGAGATCCGGTCGGGGGTCCAAGTCAGCGGTAAATCCGTAAGCATCTTTGCGAGCCAGCGGTTACTGCCCGGGTCGCCGAACAGGATGAGGTTTCGCGTTCGTAAGTCTGCCTCTGTCACGTTCAAGTCGTCCTTGATCGGTAAATCCCCTCGCATGTAGCGGCGCCACTCATGGGCAAAGCGGCGAAGCGACGCATCGGCCCATTCATGGATCTCTTTGTTCCATGGTGCGCCTGTTCCGCGCACGCAAAGGAACGGCCCTGAGAACGCGTCGTCGATCGGTCCCTGAAGTCCGGGGCGTTTGGTGAAACCGCTCGTTCGGTCCGATGCAGAGACCTCCAGCCATTTCGTCCCTTCGCGGCGGAAGGTGCGGCCATTCGACGAGGGTGATGCTTTGAGCGGAATATCCATTCCTTCGATGCGTATCTTCTCGATCGGTCTGTGGACGGCGAACTCCCGGATATTCCGCACCTTGTTCACCTCCAGAGCGTTATCGGATCGGCTCCCGATGAACTCTGCGCGCTCGTAATGGGCGTCCAGACCCGTCACCTCAAGCCACCGACAGCGCGCGTATTTCAAGGTGGAGGTGACGAAATGGACATGGTCTGGGTCGGTGCTGGGCCCCTTCATCAAATGTTCGCTCACGCGCTCCAGTTGCGCTTTGTGGGTGGCGGGATCGATGGTGTGACCGGTGCCTTTGGCGATGAGGTTGACGAACTCGATGCCCTCCTCACGGAACACTTCACCCATGTGGACATGGGATTGAAAGAACACGTCTTTGTCGCCGATCGCGCCGGTGACGGGAACCATGCGAGCGTTCCCCGCGAACCTGATGGAATCCAACATGTTCAGTGCACGCTCTTGATGGTCCGGCAACGGGCCGACCTTGATGAAGCCGGGCACGGGCGTCTCGGAGAAGCGATGGGTGTCGACGTAGCCGCAGTAAGGAGCGAGTGCGGCGAAACGGTCGGGATGTTTCAGACCGAGGTGCCATGTGCCGGAGGCGCCCATCGACATGCCGCGCAGCACGATCTTGTTGCGGTCGACGTTGTAGTTCCGACAGACAGCTTCGATCGCCTCGAAGACGTCGGTTTCACCGGCCCAACGGTAACAGTTCTCGACGCGTCCGAGCGGGTGCAGTTCGAGGTATGGCAGTTCGGGACCGGTTCCGCTCCCATCGCCTTCATCGAAGCGTCGGAGGAATCGTGCTTCGCTCATGCCCACGGGCTTTGAGCTTCCGTGAAGAACGACATCGAGGCGGAACGGCGTCTTTCCGTCGTATCCGGACGGGATGATGACGCCATACGGCTGAATCGAATGATCCACTTTCGAGATGAACCCGCGGAGAGTTTTCCCTTTTCTCGTCTGCCATGGGGCAGGGGTAGACGAGGGCGCGGCGGAGCGTTGTTCGAAGCGGTGGAGAAAAGTCTCCAGCAGAGTGATATCTGCGGGGAGAAGCGTGTTCTCATAAGATACGGCCCAGTCGACCGCTTTTAGAAAAACGGCTGCATCTGCGGCGCGGTCATCGGTTGGGGTGGCGGGGAGCAGCGAGGATTTGAGGGTGTGCAGGCGCGTTCGAAGAGATTCTGGGATGGATTGTGGAGTTGGTTGAGGCGCAACGCTTTGTGCAGGCTTTTGCGGGGGCGACGAGGTGGGGGTGGCGGATGGAAGTGCCGACGATGCGGGAATGACAGGCGGCTTGTCCGGCGTGAAGACGAACTCCATGGCGGCGGAGGTATCCGCGAGGTCCGTTGCGTGCCCGCCTTCTGGACGATGGATGTGGAATACTTTTGCGTCGAGCGACTTGAGCGCTGTGACGAGCCGTTGTGTGCTGTCGGGCGGGACGACGGAATCCTTGCCACCGGTGGTGAATGCGCAGGGCATCTTCAGGCGCTCGGGGTGCAGTTCGGGGCTGCGTTTTTCGTACTCGGGCCGAGCGCTTTGGACGGATCCGCCGTACGAGGCGGAGATCGCGTCGGTGAAGCGTGCGTAGGAAACCATATTGGCGGTACCGTTCAGGCTGCAGACGCCGTCGACGAGTTCTGGATGCAAAGCGGCGAAGATGATGGCGGAGGTGCCACCCATGGATCCGCCGGCGACGATGGTCCGCTTGATTTTCCGACGAGCGCGGACTTCGTGGATGATCTGAACGACGTCGGCTTCAGCTGCGGGGCCCATCCAGGAGGTTTTCGCGCGATAATCCGGAGAGACGACGATGGCGCCGTGTTTAGCGGCGGTATCACGGACCCCTTTGCATTCGCCTCGGGAATCCTGGATGAACTGCCAGCGATCGGAGCCGTGTCCGTGTAGCGCGATCACGAGGTCTGCTGGTGTATCTGCGCGATGATTGGGAGGGAGGAGTTCGACGTAGCGTTGCGTGGAGCCATCGAGTTGGGCGGTGAAGGTGATGTCCTCTTGGGCGTGAGAGCGGGGGGCCGCGGAGCGGAGCACGAGGAGGGCGAGGAGGATGACGGGACCGAGCGATCGCATTTTCACGCGGCCTGTGAGCGCATGGTCTGTGCCTACGTGGGGTTGACGGCACCTTGCGGGGGGGTGCTTCGGCAAAGGAGGTGCTACTCTGTATGTTGTGGATGATTTGAACAGCAGGCGTGGACGCTGGGGAGCGGTTCGTTTTGCGGCCCGGAAGGTCTGCACTGGACGAGGCAGCTTGGTTGTCTTGCGCCGTTTGCTTGTGAGTTGCGCGATCTTTTGCGGCTTTGGTCTGTCCACGTTTGCGGCGGAGGAGGGCAGCGCATTTTTTGAGAACCGGATCCGGCCGTTATTGGTGGAACAGTGTGAGGGGTGTCATGGGGAGAAGAAGCAGAAGGGAGGGCTGCGATTGGACACGCGGGAGGGTTGGGTGCGCGGCGGCGAGAATGGGCCGGTGATTGTGCCGGGTGATCCGGCTGGAAGCGCGTTGATGAAGGCGGTTCGGCATGCGGATCCGGAGTTCCGGATGCCGCCGGAGAAGGGGTTGAGTGCGGAACAGATCGGGGAGTTGGAGCGTTGGATCGCTGCTGGCGCTTACGATCCGCGAGCGGGTGCGAAGTCGACGGGGATGGGTTTGGAGGATGGGCGTCGGCATTGGGCATTTTTGCCTTTGGCGCAGACGGTTGCGGCGAGTGTGAAGAGTCCGGGATGGGTGCGTGGCGAGATCGATCGATACATCCTTTCGAGGCTTGAAGCGCTTGGGATGGAGCCTTCACCGGAAGCGACGCGAGAGGTGTGGATCCGGCGAGTGAGCTTTGATCTGACGGGATTGCCGCCGTCGCCGGAGGAGGTTGCGGCTTTTGTGGGGGACGAGGGAGTGGATGCGTGGGAGAAGGTGGTGGATCGGCTGTTGGCGAGCCCGCGGTACGGTGAGCGATGGGGGAGGCATTGGTTGGATCTTGCGCGCTATGCGGATACGTGCGGGTTTCACAATGACTTGGACCGTCCGTATGCGTGGCGATATCGGGATTACGTGATCCGCAGTTTCAATGAGGACAAACCGTATGGGCGGTTTGTTGCGGAACAGCTCGCGGGGGATGAGGTGTCTTGGGCGGATGAGGAGACGTTGGTGGCGACGGGGTTCTGTCGGAACGGGCCGAGCAATGACGACAATGTGGGCAACGATCCTGAGCAGTATCGGATGGATCAGTTGGATGATGTGATTTCGACGGCTTCGACGGTTTTCATGGGACTGACGTTGGGCTGTGCGCGGTGCCACGACCACAAGACGGATCCCGTGACTGCGGCGGATTACTACTCGATGGCGGCGATTTTCAATGGGACGACAAAGCGCGGCGTTCCGACGAAGGATGAGAAGAAGAGAGCGGCGGAGGGAGAGATCCGTTATCACGCGTTGGTGGAGGCCAAGCCGGAGGTTCCGGTGATGCATATCCGGAAGCGGGGTGTGGCGAAGAACCGTGGTGAAGAGGTGGGACCGGCGGTGCCGAGAGTTCTGTCGTTTGGCCGGTTCGAGGTGGCACCGCGGGGTGAGGGAGCGAAGAGTTCGGGGCGACGGTTGGCGTTGGCGAACTGGTTGACGGATGAAGGGAACGCTTTGGTTTGGAGAGTTCTAGCGAACCGCATTTGGCAACATCACTTTGGGCGGGGTCTCGTGGGAACGGCCTCGAATTTCGGGCCGAAGGGGGATACTCCCTCGCATCCGGAGTTGTTGGAATATCTTGCGAGGCGGTTGGTGGCGGAAGGGGGCCGATGGAAGCCGTTGCATCGCGAGATGGTGTTGTCGGCGGTGTATCGTCAGGCGTCCAAGGGGCGGGCGGACTTCCAGGAGCGCGATCCGGACAATCGATGGCTTTGGCGAATGACGCCTCGGCGTTTGGAGGCGGAGTGCGTTCGGGATGGGGTGTTGTTCGCGGCGGGGAACCTTGATTTGCGGGAGGGGGGTACGGGGATCAAGCCGCGGATTCGGGCGGATCTTTTGACGGCGAGTCAGCGCAACAAGTGGCCGTTGATCAAGGAGGAGGGGCCGGAGCAGTGGCGGAGGAGCGTTTACATCTATGTGAAGCGGCAGTTGTTGATGCCGATGATGGAGTTGTTTGATGCACCGACGACGACGGACAGTTGTGCGGAGCGGATGCGGAGCGTGGTGCCGACGCAGGCGTTGGTGTTGATGAATGACGAGTTTGTGGAGGACCAGGCGTTGGCGTTGGCGCGGTTGGCGCGGCGGGAGGCGAAGGGGATGGAGGATGGAGCGGTTCGGGTGATGTTCCGGCGTGTTTTGGGTCGTGAACCGAGCGGGGCGCGGATGGCGGAATGTATCGCGTTTTTGGCGGAGCGTCGGGCGACGGGAGGCGGGGATGAAGCGGCTTTCGCGGATCTGGCGCACGTCCTTTTCAACAGTAGCGAATTCATTTATGTGGAATGAGATGACGAACGGGATGGAAGGAGGTGGTCGGATGTCGAGACGGCGGGCGTTACGTGCGTGTGGAGCGGGGTTTGGGGGGTTGGCGTTGGATGCGATGTTGGGCGCGGAGGGGGGCGTGCCGGATCCGGCGGCTCCGTTGATGGCGAGGGTTGGGCACCTTGCGCCGCGGGCGAGGTCGGTGATTTTCCTGTTCATGTATGGGGGTCCTAGTCACATCGATCTTTTTGATCCGAAGCCGGAGTTGGATCGGTGGCATGGGCAGGCGATCCCGGTTTGGAAGCCGGAGGATGGTTTCATGGGGCGCAAGACGCAGAACGTGGCGATGCGCGGGTATTACGGGTATCGGAAGCACGGGCGCGCGGGGATTGATATGGCGGAGGTGTACCCGAATTTGGCACGTCACGCGGACGATCTTTGCGTGATCCGTTCGATGCATGCGGAGAGCAACAATCACGGACCGGCGTTGTTCCAGATGAACAGCGGGTTCATCCAGGCGGGTCGACCGAGCATGGGGTCTTGGGCGGCGTACGGGTTGGGATCGGAGAGTGATGATTTACCGGCGTTTGTGGTTTTGTTGGATCATCAGGGGGCACCGGTGAATGGGGCGCTGAATTGGTCGAATGGGTTCATGCCGGCGGCTTATCAGGGAGTTCCGTTCCGACCGACGGGTGAGCCGATCGCGTATTTGAGTCCGGCGAAGGGGGTGGACACGGCGCGGCAGCGATCGCGGTTGGATCTTCTGAAGCGGTGGAATGGGGATTATGCGGCGGAGAACCCGTTTGAGAGTGCGTTGTCGGCGCGGGTGGCTTCGTACGAGTTGGCGTTTCGGATGCAGATGAGCGCGTCGGAGTGCACGGATTTGCGAGGGGAATCGGAAGTGGTTCGGCGTGCGTACGGGTTGGAGGAGCCGGTGACGCGGCATTTCGGGCGGAATTGTCTTTTGGCGAGACGGTTAGTGGAGAGGGGGGTCCGGTTCGTGCAGGTGTACAGTGGGGGGAATGAGGGGCCGAAGGCGTGGGATGCGCATGACGATTTGCGGAAGAACCATGATCTTCATTGTGCGGAGACGGATGGGCCGATTGCAGCGTTGTTGAGTGATCTGAAGGCGCGGGGGTTGTTCGATTCGACGTTGGTCGTTTGGGGGGGCGAGTTTGGGCGGTCGCCGGTTGCGGAGAATGGGAAGGGGCGGGATCATCATCCGAAGGGGTTCACGGTATGGATGGCTGGTGGGGGCATCAAAGGGGGGGTGGTGCATGGTGCGACGGATGAGTTCGGGTATGCGGCGGTGACGGACCGGGTTTCGGTGCCGGATTTGCATGCGACGATCCTGCATCAGTTGGGGCTGGATCATGAGCGGCTGACGTATCGGCATTCGGGGCGGGACTACCGGTTGACGGATGTGAGCGGACGGGTTGTGCGCGGGATTCTGGCGTAGGGTGTTTTCGGGCGGGGTTTACATTTGGTGTGGTCGGGGCATGATGCCAGACCCTGTCGAGTGTTTGGCTTGGACGGGGAAACACATCGTCAGCGCGTCATGAACTGGTTGAGTAAGATCATCAATAATGTCTTCAGTCTGCGGGAACGTTCGCAGGGTGATGTGATGAAGCCGTTCCTCGAGCACATGGAGGATTTGCGGTGGACGTTGATCAAGATGGGCGTGACGTTGGCCATCGGGATTTCGTTGTCGTTTTTCTTTGTGGAACGGTTGTCTGCGGTGATCCGGGCGCCGTTGGAGTCTGCGGCGGACATGACGTTTGTGGTGAAGAAGGGGAGTGCGGAGTTGGAGACGGCGGATTCGACGGCTGGGGTGGAGGTTGGGAAGGTCGTGAAAGGGGAGGGGATTCCGGAGGGAGCGAAGATCGCGGAGGTGAAGAAGAAGGGGATCGTGCTTTCTGCAGCGGCGGAGAAGGATGGGTCGTTGGTGTTGCGGAGTGCGGAGGTGACGGCGCGACGGCCGTTGGAGTTGCAGGTGTTGGGGGTGACGGATTCGTTCATGATCTCGCTTTCGATGGCGTTCTATTGCGGGATCGTGCTGACGTTTCCGGTATTGGTTTACTTCCTGACGGAGTTCATTTTACCTGCGTTGACGACCCAGGAGCGGCGGGTGTTATTGCCAGGGGTCGTGATCGGTTTTGTCCTGTTCGCGGCGGGTGTGTGGGTGTCGCATCAGTACGTGCTGCCGATGACGTTGAAGTGGTTCTACAACTACTCGATGAACATGGGGTTGGATCCGCGGTGGGGGGCTCGGGATTATTACGGGTTTGTTGCGCATCTCGCGATTGCGTGCGGTCTGTTCTCGGAGTTACCGGTTGGGGTGATCGGGTTGGCGGCGATCGGGCTGGTGCGGTACCGGTTTTTGGCGGACACGCGTCCGTACGCGGTGACGGTGATCATGTTATTGGTGGCGTTCATCGCTCCGACGCCGGATCCGATGACTTTCTTGATCTTGGCCGTGCCGGTGATCGCGATCTACGAGTTGTGCATCTGGATCGTTTACTTCATGGATCTGAAGAAGATGCGTGAAGAGTCATCGGAGATCCGGACCTTGGATTGACGGTTGGGAGGTGAGGCTGGATGGCGGCTGAACCGATGGAGTTTGAGGTGTACCGGGACGGTCGGGTTTCGCGGGTGCGTGACCGTTCGGTGGTGTTGGTCGCGATGGGTGTGGATTGTGTCGTACGGCATGAGGGCAATGAGTGGGTATTGCTTGTGGGAGAGGGGGATGTGGAGCGTGCGCGAGGGGAGATCGCGGTGTATGAGCAGGGGGAGGATCGGCGTGTGGCGGAGCGTGCGGCGCAGCCTGTGATTGGAGTGGCGCCTGGGGATTTTCGCGGGGGTTTGGTTTTCGCGTTCTTGTTGATGGGGGCTTACGTGATCCAGAAGGCGATGGTGGATGAGGTGGTGGAAGGGTGGGTGATGGATGTGGGGCGGGTCCGAGCGGGAGAGTGGTGGCGATTGATCTCGGCGTTGGGGGTGCACGGATCGTTCGAGCACGTGTTCGCGAACGGGGTGATCGGCGGTTTTTTGTTCGGGTTTTTGGCGAGGGAATGGCGGACTGGAGTTGCGTTGGCCATGGCCCTCCTGTGCGGGATTTTGGGCAACGCGCTGAACTTGGTGATGCATTGGGGAGAGGAATATCGGTCGATTGGGGCGTCGACGTCCGTTTTTGCGGTGATGGGTTTGCTGTTTGCGAACGGATGGTTGGGGACGGGGGGTGTGGGTTTGCGGGGGCGAGTTCGGGCGTGGGTATTGCCGTTTGGTGGGGCGGCAGCCATGTACTCGTTTTTTGCTGGAGACCCGACACATTCGCTGGATTTTCATCGGGTGGACCACACGGCCCACTTCGGGGGTTGGTTGGCTGGCGTGATTTTGGGTCTTCCGTGGGCATGGGCGGCGCAGAAGCGCGCCCGAAAAA
>CAZAZT010000040.1:0-28206 GCA_964489645.1 uncultured Chthoniobacteraceae bacterium
TCACGCAAGCACCTCTCGCACAACCCGAGCCTCTTCAACCCCCGTCAATCGGAAATCCAACCCCTGATACCTGAACGTCAACCGCCGATGATCGATCCCCATGCAATGCAACAACGTCGCATTCAGATCCCGGATGTGGACCGGATTCTCCACAATGTTGTACGAAAAATCATCCGTCCTCCCGTACTCGACTCCCGGCTTGATCCCTCCCCCTGCCATCCACGTCGTAAAACAACGCCCGTGATGATCCCGCCCATGATTGTCCGCACTCAACGAACCCTGACTGTAAATCGTGCGCCCAAACTCGCCCCCGCAAACCACCACCGTGTCCTCCAACATCCCTCTCTGCTTCAAGTCCTTCAAAAGCCCCGCCCCAGGCTGATCGATGTCCTCACACTGCAACCGGAGATTCCGTGGCAACGTGCCATGTTGATCCCAACCCTGATGGAAAAGCTGCACGAACCGGACACCCTTCTCAACCATCCGCCTCGCCAACAAACAGTTGTACGCAAAGCTCCCCGGCTTGCGCACGTCCGGACCGTACAACGATAGAACCGACTCCGGCTCCTGCGAAAGATCCACCACATCCGGCACCGCCGTCTGCATCCGGAACGCCATCTCGTATTGCGCAATGCGCGCCAGCGTTTCCGGATCCCCTGACACCTCCGCAGACGCCCCATTCAACGCCCCCACAACATCCAACTGCGCCCTCCGCAATCCCCGATCCAACCCATCCGGATTCGACAGATACAACACCGGATCACCAGAACTCCGGAACTGCACCCCCTGATGCCGCGATGGCAAAAATCCGCTGCCCCATAACCTCGAATACAACGCCTGCTTCTGACCTCGCCCCTGCGAGATCATCACCACATACGCCGGCATGTTCTCATTCTCCGAACCCAATCCGTAACTCAACCACGACCCCATGCTCGGACGCCCCGGCTGCTGCGCCCCCGTCGCAATGTACGTGATCGCAGGATCATGATTGATCGCTTCCGTGTTCACCGACTTGATCAACGTCAACTCATCAATCATCGACGCCGTGTGCGGCAGGATCTCCGAATTCACCCAACGCCCCGATTGACCAAACCGCTTGAACTCGAACATCGGCGCCACACACGGAAACGACTTCTGGCCGCTCGTCATCCCCGTGATCCGCTGCCCGTTACGGATCGAGTCCGGCAACTCCATGCCATGCAACTTCTTCATCTCCGGCTTGTAGTCGAACATGTCGATGTGCGACGGACCCCCAGCCAAGAACAGGTAGATCATCCGCTTCGCCTTCGGCCGAAAATGCGTTCCCAACCCTCCCTCAAATGCCGACGAACCATGCAAGGTTGGATCAAAAAGTCCCGTCAGCGAGGCCGCCCCCAGTGCCGTCGCCGAACGTGTGATGAATGCGCGTCGTTCAATCATAGAAATGTCCTCGTTAAAAACCGCTCTAAACCTCCCTCACTGCTTCACCAAAAACTCGTCCAAGTTCAACACCGCGTTCGCCACCACCGTCCATGCCGCGTGATCTGCCACAGGGATCCTCTCCAAACGCCGACTCTCCCCAATCGCCAAAAGCCTCCCCGCACGGTCATTATCCAGAACGAACTCCGCACGCGCACGCTCCGCCAACGTGGTCAATAATCCCAACTCTCGCTCCGTCGCATCCCGTCCGAAAACCAAACGGATCATCCGTCGCACTCGCTCGGCCACCCCATCCCCCGAATCCACCAACACCCGCTCCGCCAAACCCCGCGCAGCCTCAACGAACTGCGGATCGTTCAACGTCACCAAGGCCTGCAACGGGGTGTTCGTCCGAGAACGACGACCCGTGCACTTCTCCCGCGTCGTCGCGTCAAATGTCACCAACGCAGGATGCGGCGACGATCGCTTCCAATACGTGTACATCGAACGGCGATACAGCTTGTCCCCCGAATCCGGCACGAACTTCGAAAGGTTCGTGTCCAACGCAACTTCCTCCCAAACCCCCTTCGGCTGGTACGGCTTCACGCTCGGACCACCAATCGATGCGTTCAACAACCCAGACACCTTCAACGCCGCATCCCGGATGAACTCGCCCTGAAGACGGAACCTCGGCCCGCGAGCCAGTAACCGGTTCTCAGGATCCCGCTCCCGCAACTCCCTCGACAAACGCGAGTCCTGCCGATACGTGCCGCTCATCACCAAAGTGCGGATCAACGCCTTCACATCCCAACCGCTCTCCATCAACTCCACCGCCAACCAATCCAACAACTCCGGATGTGATGGCATCTCCCCCTGCAACCCGAAATCCTCACTCGTCCGCACCAAACCCTCTCCAAACAACATCTGCCAAATCCGGTTCACCGTCACTCGCGCGGTCAAAGGATGCCCTCGCGATACCAACCACTGAGCCATCCCCAAACGGTTCTCGGGCGCACCCTCCGCCAATGCCGGCAACACCGCAGGCACCCCCGCTCGAACCTCACGATCCTTCATCGGCGCATCATACTGACCCCGATTCAACACATACGTCGCTCGCATCTGCCCCGCAGGAAGGTCCTCCATCACCATGACACTCGACAACCCCTTCGCTGTCTTCGCTTCCGCATCCAATGCCTTCGCCAACGCCGCCCTCAACCCCGCATCCGAACGGTCAACCCCGATCGCGTACGCCGCAACCAATGCACGTCGCTGAACCTCCGTGCGCTGCGCCGCCGGGATCGACCGCAACGATTCCACCAGATCCCCCTCCATCGCTCCTTGGATCTCCACCCCATCCAACCCCCGCTGCCACACCACAAGATCCGAGATGTCCCCCTTCCATCGCATCCCATCCTGACGCCCCCCCAACACCATCGGAGCATCCGTGAACGCACTCCCCTTCAATGAATCCGCCTCAGGAACAGACAGTTCCACATTCCGCCCGTCAACATACACCCGAACACCAACCGCCTTCTTCGAACCGTCGTAGCTGATCGCCACGTGATGCCATTCCCCCTTCGAGATCGCCTCTCTCGAGTACACCTTCAAAGCATCCCCAGACCATTGATGCACCAGATGCAAACCCGGACGCCCCTTGTCAAAACCCAAGTCGAACCCCCGATAATTCCCTCCCGCAACCATCCGCGTCAGAATGGACCCCGTCGCCCCCGCATCACTCAACCGCACCCACGCCGCCGCAGTGAACGCAGACGCCCCATCCAACTGGATTCCATCATCGAAAAATGCAGCCCCGTTCCCCTTGAATGACAACGCCGAAACCCCCGCCCTCCGCTCTGTCGTCGTCAAACCAACACCCCGCGTGTTGCCAATGAACCCCTCCAAAGACCCAACCACCTGGGTCTTATCTCCATCCCGACAAGGCACCTGCAAACAAATGCCGTCCAAAGGAAAGGCGCCTCCACCAGAACCCGCTGAACTCCACTTCACAAACGCCGGCGAACCTTCCTTCGTATCCATCGCCTTCCTCAAAGCGCTGGAAGCAGCCTCGCGCGCTTCCCTCGCCACCCGACGCTTACTCTCCGCCTCAGGATCCGCGATCTCCACCATAGGTGCCGTGTTCCCGTTCCGTGTCTGCATCCCCGGATCCTTCGTGTTGTTGAAATACGCGTAGAACCGGTAGTAGTCCGCCTGCGAGATCGGATCGTACTTGTGGTCGTGACACTGCGCGCACTCCAAGCTCAACCCCAACCACACGTTGGACACCGTCTTCACCCGATCCACCACGTAGTCCACCCGGAACTCCTCCGCAATCACACCGCCCTCATCCGTCGTCGCATGATTGCGGTTGAATCCCGTCGCAACACGCTGCGATACACCCGCATCCGGCAAAAGATCCCCCGCCAACTGCTCAACCGTGAACCGGTCATACCGCATGTTCCGGTTGAACGCATCAATCACCCAATCCCTCCAACCCCACATCTCTCTCGGCCCATCCGCATGATAGACACTCGAGTCCCCATACCGCGCCAAATCCATCCACAACAACGCCATACGCTCCCCGTAATGACGCGAACCCAACACCCGGTCCACCATCCGCGCATAGGCATCCGGCCGCTCATCCTTCACAAACGCTTCCACCTCCTCCGCCATCGGCGGCAACCCCGTCAGATCCAAATGCAACCGTCGCGCCAACACCCCTCGCTCCGCTTCTCCAGCCCCGCGGAGTCCCTCTTTTTTCAAGCGCTCCGCCACCAGAAGATCCACCGGATGCCCCACGCCCCCCACAGGCAATGACGGACGCACCGGCGGAACGAACGCCCAATGCTTCTCATACCGCGCCCCTCCCCGCACCCACGCCTTCAGGATCTCCACCTCCTTCGCCGAAAGGCTCTTCCCAATGTTTGAATCCGGCGGCGGCATCACCTCATCCCGATCCTTCGAAACGATCCGCTCAACCAACGCACTCTTCTCCCAACGCACCCGATCCACCACCTTCGCCGCCCCCTCCTCCGTGTCCAAACGCAACTCCGCCTTCCGCTTCTCCTCGTCAGGCCCATGACACGAATAACACTTGTCCGACAAAATCGGCCGAACATCGCGGTTGAAGTCCGGCACCGCATCCACACCAAATGCCCGACCCATTCCAACGACGCCAAACACCATCACCGCAAGGATCACCGCCCTCCCTTTCACCTCCAACCACACCTCCCCCTCCACCAAAACCTTCTCCCGTAACCACGCCATCCGACGAAACCTGTTCATGCTCGTTTTCATGCAATCAAAAATCCACGCGTCAACCTGAGGCCGTACCGCAAAAAAACAACTCCCACACCGCTCAAACCCTTAACGGAAATCCCGCTTCATCCGTGACCTCCCTCCTCCAACGCCCTAGAATCCTCCCCTAATCCACCTTCAGGCTTCTCTCGCTATGCCACGTCCAAAGGAGTCCCGCTCCTCCGCCTCAAAAAACGAACGCTCCAAATCGACCCAAGCCGAGCTTGAAAAGGTCGAAACCTCTCACCTTCCCATCTGGGGCGGAATCATCCTCATCCTCGTCGGACTCCTGCTCGGGGCAGCCCTCTGGTTCCCCGGATCCCTCGGCCTCGTCGGCAAGGCCATCCGCTCCCTCTCCATGGAGCTCGTCGGTTTCGCCGCCTACCTAATCGCCCTCACCGTGTTCGTCAGCGGCGGCATCTGCATCTTCTCCTCCCGCACACTCCGGCTCTCCAACCTCGCGTGGGCCGCCCTCATGATCATCTCCCTGTCCAGCCTCTCCGAACTCCTGTCGCCAGACGCAGGCGGAAGCCTCGGAAAAACGATCGGACGCGATGCCATCGCCCTCCTCTTCGGTCGCATCGGAGGCCTCCTCCTCAGTGCCGCCCTCTACACCATCGGCACGCTCGGGGCCATTAACGTCAACCTTTCAGAGGCCGCAATCCGTCTCATCGATACCATCAAAAGCACCGCCCAACGCACCCAAAATTCCCTCCAACAATACCTCCTCAAACGTCGCGAAGCCGCCGCCCAACGACGCGCCGAAGAAGCAGCCCGCGCCGCCCAAGAAGAAGCGGATTTCGAGGCACTCCCCGAACTGCCCCCAGAAAAACCCGCGAAAGGACGCCCGCAAAAAAGCCCCACACCTCCCCACGCCACCAAACTCGACGCCGTCGACACTCCCGCCGAAAACAACGAGCCCGTTCCAGCAGAAACCGCAGTTCCCGCCGCTCGCCCCGAACCGCCGCGCCCTGCCCCGAAAATCATCGACAGCACCGCGTTGCCAAAACCCGCGCCGCCATCCCTGAAAGCAGAACCCTCAGGCCCACTCGCATCCATCCATTGCGAAAACTACGAACTGCCCTCCCTCGACCTGCTCGATCCTCCAGACCTCGAAAACCGCGAAGCAGCCGACCCAGAAGAACTCCTCGCCATCCAGAACACCATCATCGATACCCTGCAGCAATTCGGGATCGACGTCTCCCCAGGTGACATCACCCGAGGCCCCACCATCACCCGCTACGAGGTCTACCCCGCCAAAGGCATCCGCGTGGATCGGATCGTCGCTCTCGAAAAAGACATCGCCCGCTCCACCCGCGCAGAACGTATCAACATCCTCGCCCCCATCCCCGGCAAAGACACCGTCGGAATCGAGATCGCCAACTCGAAAAAACAGAAAGTCACCCTCCGCGAACTGTTCGAATCCGAGGACTTCGCCGGCACCAAATGCAAGATCCCCATCGCCCTCGGAAAAGATGTCTACGGCAAAACCATCATCGGCGACCTCGCCGCAATGCCCCACGGCCTCGTCGCAGGCACAACCGGCTCCGGGAAAAGCGTCTGCATCAACGCCATCATCGCCTCCATCCTCTACCGCTTCAGCCCAGAGGATCTCCGCTTCATCATGATCGACCCCAAAGTCGTCGAGATGCAGATGTACAACTCCCTCCCGCACCTCGTCGTCCCCGTCGTCACAGACCCAAAACGCGTTCTCCTCGCCCTCCGCTGGGCCATCGATGAAATGGAAAAACGCTACGCCATCTTCGCAAAGGTCGGCGTGCGAAACATCGGCTCGTTCAACACCCGCCCCAAACCGAAAACACAAAAGGAACTCGACGCCGAACGCGCCCAAGGCGACCTGTTCGAAGACGCAGCCCGACGCGCGCGCGAAGCCACAGAAAAAGCCTCCCTCAATCCCGAAGACGCACCAGAGAATCCCGACGACACGCCATCGACCACCTCGTCCGAACCTGTCGACACCCTCCAATCACACGACGACACCCCCGACGACCCTCGCGACTCGCAATCATCCGAAAACGATTCCCGTCACGATCAACCCGACGACATCGTGGAGGATCCCCTGAGCTCCCTCGATGACGAGGACGAGGATGCCCCTCCCATCCGAGTGCCTCGCGACAAGGACACGCTGAACATCCCCGAACGGATGCCCTACATCGTCATCATCGTGGACGAGTTGGCCGACCTCATGCAGACCGCCCCAGCCGACGTCGAATCCGCCATCGCACGCATCACGCAAAAAGCGCGCGCCGCCGGTATCCACATGATCATCGCAACCCAAACCCCTCGCGCCGACGTGATCACCGGCGTCATCAAAGCCAATGTCCCCTGCCGCATCGCCTTCCAAGTGGCTTCAGCCCTCGATTCCCGCGTCATCCTCGACGAGAACGGAGCCGAAAAACTGCTCGGCCAAGGCGATATGCTCTACCGTCCACCCGGCACATCACGCCTCATCAGATCCCAAGGGGTTCTCGTCACCGATGAAGAAGTGCGCCGCCTCGTCGATCACGCCGCCGCCCAGAGCGTGCCGGTTTACGAGAAAGCCATCCAAAGCCGCTTGGAACGTTCCGATGACGAAGAGGGCGAGGAACTGTCAGATGAAGACGAAGAACTCCTAGAAAAATGCATCGAGATCATGCGCCAAGAACGGAAGGCAAGCACCTCCCTGTTCCAACGCCGCCTCCGCCTCGGTTACACCCGCGCCGCACGTGTCCTCGACATCCTTGAAAGCCGTGGCTACGTCGGCCCCGGAGAAGGCGCGAAACCCAGAGAGATCCTCGTCGATCTCGATACGATCTGACCCGCCCCACCAAAGAGCACTCCCACCCATTTCCCATGCTCCGTCCCCTCATCCTCGCAATCACGGCCTCGTGGTTCGCGATCTCAAACGCTCCAAGCGCAATCGCCGCAAGCGCACCGCACGCAGTCACATCACCCGCCGATTTCGACAAACAACTCCAACCCTATCTCCAGAACTACTGCTCCAACTGCCACAACGCCGAGAAACAGAAAGGCGACTTCCGCATCGACAACCTCTCGAAAAACGTCGGCGCAGAGAACACACCCCAATGGCTCGAGGTCATGGAACGCATCAACTCCGGAGAGATGCCGCCAAAAAAAGAGACCAAACGCCCGTCCCCTGAAGAGAATGCGCGCATCGTCGAATGGATCACCACCCGCCTCAAAGAAGGCGAAGCCGCAAAAATGGCCGCGCGCGCCAAAGTCACCTACAACCGCCTCACCCGAGACGAATACGTCAACACCATCCGCGACCTCCTCGCCGTCGAATACGATGCCAAGGACCCCGGCGCTTTCCTCGAAGACCCCGAATGGAACGGATTCGAACGCATCGGTTCCGTCCTCACCCTCTCCCCGTCCAACATCGAGAAATACCTCGCCGCAACAGAAACCATCCTCGCCGAGGCCTACCCCCCACCCGAACCACCGCTCCGGAAAGGACAATCCCCTCCGCAACCCTTCGGCGGAACCGTCCCCGCCGTCTACGAAGACTCCATCCCAGAACCCCATCGCGAACGACTCCGCGAACTCGGGCTCCTCGACAAAGTCCGATTCGAGATGTGGCCAGGTGACATTTACCGATATTCCTACGGCAGATCGTCAAACATCGGCACCCGCCCCGGCCCAGGCATCTACGAAATCAGCTACAAACTGAGCGGGCTTCGTCCCCCAAATGGCCGCGCTCCACGACTCAAGGTCTACCTCGAAAAACTCGATCGAACCCTCTTCGAACAGGACATCATCGCCGACGAGGACAAACCCGTCACCGTCACCTTCCGGGCCCACCTTCCAAAAGATCCAGGCCCACTCATGGTCTATAACGACGTGCCCGGCCCCCCGAACACTCCCCGCTCCGGACGCCATGGCCCCGTCCCCTTCGTCAGCACCAAGATCGGCCGCATCCCTTGGCAAATGAAACTCACCGACGAGGAAGGCCATGCACGCTACCCGTTCCTCATCCTCGATTCCGTCACATGGAAAGGGCCCATCCTCTCCAAAGAAGAGACCGATCTGCGCGCCAACTACATGCCCTCCAACCCAGGGGATATGCAGCAAACCCGCGAATGCCTCACACGCCTCGCAACCCGAGCCTTCCGTCGCCCCGTCACTCCATCAGAGATGGACGGTTACGTGAAAATCGTTCAACGAGAACTGGATGCAAAAGAGTCCTTCCGTGATGCCGTCAAAGCTGGCATGGCCTCAATCCTCAACTCCAAGAGCTTTCTCTTCCTCGCTGAAGGGGATGAAGACACCGGACGCCCCCACCTCAATGACTGGGAAATCGCCTCCCGCCTCTCGTACCTGCTCTGGAATACCATGCCCGATGCCGAACTCTTCCGCCTCGCGGAAGAAGGAAAACTGCGCGACCGGACCACCCTCAAAGCGCAGTTCCAACGCATGATCCGTGACCCAAAAGCGGCTCGGTTCTCCGACTCGTTCGCCACCCAATGGCTTCGCCTGCGGAAAGTCGGCATGTTCCAACCCGATAAAAAACTCTATCCGGATTACGACAAAGGCCTCGAAAACAGCATGATCTCGGAAACGAAATCCTTTTTCCGAGAAGTTCTCGATCAAGGACTCTCCCTCCGCGAATTCATCAACTCCGACTGGAGCATGATGAACGAACTTCTCGCAAAGCATTACGGTCTCGATCAGGCCTTCGCAAAGGCTCTCGCATCCGTCCCCCCAAACCAGAACTCGTCGCCCTCCGACTTCATCAAAGTGACCCTGCCCGCAGAAGCCCAACGCGGCGGAATTCTCACCCAAGCCTCCATCCTCTCCCTCACCAGCGACGGCGTCCGCCACCGCCCCGTCCATCGAGGCGTCTGGTTGAGCGAATCCATCTTCGGGAAATCACCGCCCCCACCTCCCGCAAACGTGAACCCCATCCCCACAAATCCCACCGGCCCAAAAGCCACCCTCCGCGAAAAACTCGAAGCCCACATCCATGATGCGAACTGCGCAGCGTGCCATGCAAAAATCGACCCGCTCGGCCTCGCATTCGAGAACTACGACGCCATCGGACGCTGGCGCACCGAGGAGATCACCGACGGCGTCGGCGAAAATCCGAAGGTCTCCGCGACCGGAAAACTCCCCGACGGCCGCGAATACAAGGACGCTGCAGGGTTCAAAACATTGCTCCTCCAAGACATCGACGCCTTTGCCCTCACCGTCACCGAAAAGCTCGCCACCTACGGCCTCCGCAGATCCATGACACTCACCGATCGTGATGCGCTCAGATCCATCGCAGCCACAAGCAAATCCACCAATCACCGCCTCCGCGACCTCATCGAAGCATTCATCGCCTCAGACCTTTTCCAAACCCGATGAACCCTCCTCTCTCCACGCAAACCTCAACCCCCACTCTCTTCCAACAACCCCCAACCAACACTCCCGCCATGAACATCAACCTCAATAAATGGCAGATCTCCCGTCGAACCTTCCTCCGAGGCGCAGGCGCAACCATCGCACTCCCCTTGCTCGACTGCATGGCCGCCGTCCCAACCCCCTCCAAACCCAAACGCAGCGTCTTCCTCTACATCCCAAACGGCGTCAACACACTGACTTGGCAGATCGAGAAAGCCGGCCCCGACTACCAACTCACCGCCCCCCTGCAATCTCTCGAAAAACATCGCAACGACATCACCCCCATCAGCGGACTCCATCATCCGATGGTCATCGGTAAACATCATAACTGCGAAAAAGTCTGGCTCACCGGAGCCAACGTCCCAGGCGACGGAGGGGCCTTCCGCAACACCGTCTCTGCCGACCAACTCATCGCCGAAATCCAAGGCGTCTCCACCCGATTCCAATCGCTCGAAATGGCCATCGAAGGGACCTCCCTCGCATGGTCCCGCGACGGCATCCAACTCCCCGCCGAACGGAATACCCAACAGATCTTCAACATGCTGTTCGGCGTCGAACGCGATAGCAAAGAGACCATCCGCCGCAGACTCAGCCGCCGAGGCAGCATCCTCGACACCGTCGCAGATGACGCCCATCGCGTGAACAAGAAGCTCGGAAGCGAAGACCGCAACAAACTCGACGAATACCTCACCGCGGTCAGACAAGTCGAAGAACGCACACGCCGCGCCGACGAATGGCTCAACATCCCCAAACCCGTCCTCGCCCCAAGCGACATCGACAACCTCCAACGCAAACTGTCCATGGCCGAAGCCGGACAGTACTACCGCCTCTTCTATGACCTCATGGTCATGGCCTTACGAACGGACTCCACCCGCGTCATCACCTGCGGCATCGGCAGCGAAGGGAACGCCAGCGGCATCCCAGAGATCGGTATCCTCCAGACCCGTCACGGCCTAAGCCATCACAACGGCGATCCCGAACAACTTCGCCGCCTCACCGCAACCGACACCTTCCTCGTCGATCAACTCAGCTACTTCCTCGACCAACTCAAACTTCACAAAGAGGACGGACTCCCCCTCCTCGACACCACCCAAGTCCTCTGGGGAAGCGGCATGGCCTACGGTCATAGCCACGGCAACGCCAACCTTCCAACCATCCTCTGCGGAGGTAAATCGCTCGGCTACAAACACGGCACTCATGTCGATTACAACCTGCCGTCCATCGGGAAATACGACGTCTCCAATGCCCAAGAACATTACCGCATCTGCTCACGGCCCGTGGACAACGACGCCCGGGTCAGCAACTTGTTGCTGACCATGCTCCAGAAGGTCGATGTCAAGATCGACCGCTTCCAGGACAGCCTCGGTCCCATCCCCCAGATCGTCGCGTGATCCCTCACGTCCCCTCACCGTAAACCCCAATCCAATCCACAGACACCTTCTCCCCCCATCACGTTGCCCCCCAAAGCCAACACCCGCCCTCGCCCCCATGCGTTTCCTGATCGCTCTCCTCCTCGCCTCTGTCCTCGTCCAAGCAGAGGTAAAACCCCCTTTCCGCACCGATGCCGATGGACCCGTCATGTCCGAACCCAAACGGAAAGACCCGAAATCAAAGACAAAGGAGGACAAACCGGAATGGTTCCAACTCGTCCGCGGAGAATATCCTCCCAACGGTTCGGAACACCGCATCTCCGGTGAACTCATCTCCGTAGATCATCTCGAACGCAACTTCCGCATCCGCATCGACCGCGGGGATCACCAAGAGCGTGGTGTCTTCGATCGTCCGCTCTACGCCGAGATGCTGCCTTACGGAAGCATCTGGTTCCGAGGCGCCCCAGCCGCCCTCCAAGACATCCCACTCGGCACACACCTCCACGGATTTTTCTACCTCAAGAATCCGGACGACCGAACCCCCACGCACCCAGGCGCTTTCAACAAAGGACAATCCGTCGAGAAAGACTTCCAACGCTGCATCCGACTCGAAGACGACTTCACCTTTCACTCCCGCCAAAACCAACTCTGGACAATCGAAAGCTACGATCCCGAAACGATGAAACTCGCGGTGTCGCTCTCGGAAACCGCCATCCCAAAAACCGCCCCCTCCAGCGAACCACCAAAATCCGCAGCACCAAAAACATTCAACGTCCAAGCCCATACCCGCATCCTCGCCGGACACAGCTTCACGGATGCAACCGCCCTCAAGGCCGGCCAGAAAGTCCTGTTCAACCTGACGTGGGCAACCCTCTACGGACCAGGCCGCATCACCGACCTCTGGCTCGATGACGAAAGCCGCGCCCTCGCGACAAAACACCAACTCGAGACCCATCGCACCTTCATGCGCGAACGCGGCCTCGCAGGCTGGATCACCTCCGTCGATGACGCAAAACAGATCGTCAACATCTCGCTCTTCGCCGGGGTCGATCCCGCACTCTTCGATGACATCGCCATCAAAGATCCCAACCTTCCACCGCCACGCGACGGGAGTCCGCCCCCCACAGAACCCATCGGCCGCCTCGCCGTAGCTCTCGAATCCCTCATGACCTATGATCCGGTCAACGACAGCAAACGCGCCGCCGTGCTCGAGGTCAAAAAAGTGCCGACCGCAAACGGCAGCGCAGGAATCGATGTCCAACTCAGATTGGAGATGATGCTCGAAGGTTATCGCCCAAAACGGGTTATCCGATTCTATCCGCCCACCTGGAAAGTCATCGCCCTTCCAAAAGAACAGGAGTTCCAAGGCCGCGAATAGCCCCCAACCACGCCTCTCCCTCATCCCTCCACCCCACCTCCGACCGTCGTCCATCCCATGAGATCTCCCATCGCCGCCTCCATCCTCCTCTCCCTCATCATCCCCGTCGCCCTCCAAGCCAATCCTCATGTGGATGCCGTCCTCAAAACCGTCGAAGCCGCAAAAGGCAAAGTCGAACGCACCGATGACGGTAAAAGCCTGAAGCTCGTCGACCTCGCCGTTCCAGGAGCCGGCCCTCACGATCACCGCAAAGAAGACCCTTACGATGCCGCCTTTTTCGAGCACCTCGGAAACGTGACCACCCTCGAATCGCTCAACGTCATCTCCACCAAATTCAGTGACGCATGGATGCCGAACATCGCCAAACTCTCCAACCTCAAATCCCTGCGCTTCACCAATAACGGGAAACTCACCGATTCAGGCATGGAGCAACTCGCCGGCCTCAAAAACCTCGAACAGTTCAACTTCGTTGGAACAGGCATCACCGGGATGGCTTACGCAAAGTTCGAAGGCTTCACAAAACTCGTCAAAGTCAGTCACCGCGGGAGTTCCATCAACGATGAAGGACTCAAAGAACTCTGCGAGCATCTCCCCAATCTCGAAAGCATCAGCCTCGCCCATGCAAAGTTCACCGACGCAGGAGCGCACCACCTCGCAAAACTCAAAAAACTCAAAGGCCTAGAACTCGGCGCCCATGCCTCACCCGCCGCCCTCGTCCACATCACCGCTCTCCCCCTAGAATATCTTCAACTCGGCGAAGGGTTTGACCGATCGGAATCACTCCCCATCGTGAAGAGGATCACATCCCTCAAACGCCTCACCCTCACCAACTGCAAGACCACCACCGACGCCGATCTCGAGCTTCTAAGCACCATGCAAAACCTCGAACTGCTCGAACTCGGAGGCCTCCCCCTCACCGAAGAACGCATCCCCCTCCTCGCAAAACTCCACTTCCTCAAAGAACTGCGCGTCATCAACCGACCCAACGGCTACCCCAACGAGATCCAAGCGAAGATCAAATCGCTCCTGCCAAAGGTGGAACTGAAGTTCCAGTGAGGAAAAGCCCTTCCCCGATGTCAATGTCACCAAGACGGCAGGATCCATCGGGCAACCGTCACCCTCGCCCCTCTCACATGCCCCCGCCATCCACACCGCGCCGCCACAACTCCGCATAAGCCCCCCCTGCATCCAATAACTCCGCGTGCGTTCCACGCTCCACCACCGCGCCGCGCGCCATCACCAAGATCAGGTCAGCGCGCCGGATCGTGCTCAATCGGTGCGCCACCACCAAGCTGGTGCGCCCCTCCAACAAGCCAGGCAAAGCATCCTGGATCCGACGCTCCATCACCGCATCCACCGCACTCGTCGCCTCATCCAAGATCAACAACCGCGGCTCCGCCAACATCGCGCGCGCAAAACCGATGACCTGACGTTGCCCCGCCGAAACATTCTTTCCCCCCTCACCAACATCCGTTCGTAACCCCTCCGGCAAACCCTCCAGAACATCCCGGATACCAAGACGATCCAGGACATCCCGCACCTGATCCTCCCCCGCTTCAGGACAGGCGAACCGGATGTTCTCCAACACGCTCCCCGAAAACAACCAACACTGCTGCGGAACAATCGCCATGCGCTTCCGGTACGAAGCCGAACGCAATCCGCGAACATCCTGACCATCAGCCAAGACCTCTCCTCCACCCGCCAAATAGAACTTCGCAGCCAAAGCCGTCACCGTCGTCTTGCCGCTGCCCGTCTCTCCAACCAACGCCACCGTCCAACCCGGACGCGCTACAAAGCTCACCCCCTCCAAGACACGCTTTCCCTCCTCATACGAGAAATCCACCCCGCGGAACTCCATCTCCATCCCACGATCCCCACGCGGCTCAAACTCCACCGCTCCCTCCCCATCCACCCACGCCGGTACCGTATCCAGCAACCGGAAAACACGCTCAGCGCCAACCATCGCCGCCAACGCCGCATTGTACTGATTACCCAAACTGCGGATCGGCTCAAAAAACATCCCCGTCAGCAACAAGAACCGGATGACCTCTCCGACCCGCGCCGCATCCCCAGAACCCGACACCACCCAACCGCCAACCACCAAAAGCACCGCCGTGAACGCCTGAGTGAAAAAGTCCAACAACGGCAGGAACTTCGCAGAAGTCCGCGCTGCATCAACATTGAATGCCGCCTGATCCCGAGCCAACTGAGCGAAAAACCGCGCATTCTCATCCTCCCGCACAAACGCTCGCGTCTCCCGTAAACCCGCCACCGTCTCCGCCAAAGTCGCAGAAATCCGACTGAACCGCTCCGAAGCCCTTCGCTGCGCCTCCACAATCCGCCCACTGAACCGCCGATTCGCCCACCACACCACCGGCGCCATCATCAACACCGAAAGGAACATCCACGGAGAACAGATGGCCATCAACACTCCAGCCACAACCATTTGCCCCACCTGCACAGCACTGATGAAAACCACGTCCTGGACACCTCCCCGAATACCGTCCACATCCGACGTCAACCTCCCAATGATCCGACCCACCTTCACCGTGTCAAAATAGGACATCGGCATCGACATCACGTGACGGAAAAGACGCTCCCGAAGGTCATGCACGATCTCCTCCCCAAAAACCAACGCGTGCCGGTACCGATAATGGAACAGCCAGTTCGTGACCACTGCCAGCAGTCCATACCCCGCTGCCCCGAACAGGATCCCCTCCACCTCCCGCCGCTCAATCGGCCCATTGATCACCGCCCCCATCACCCATGCCCCAATCGGTAACAATGCCCCGCGCAACAACACCTGCACCCCCAGCCGTACCAACAATCCTCGATGCGCCTCAGCCCCACGGAAAACGCGAGCCATCAATCCCCACACGTCCGCATCCGGTCGATACCGATGCTCCTCACGCGTATCCGGAAAATGCGTCAGCGGAATCGGATCCCTCATGCCTCTCCCTCCCCTCGCTGCAAAAGCATCGCCTCACGAAAATATCCAGGCCGCTCCATCAACCCATCAAACGTTCCAGAATCCACAATCCGCCCCCCCTCAAGGACAAGGATGCAGTCCGCATGACGCAACATCGACGGACGATGCGCCACAACGAAAGTCGTTCTCCCCTTCATCGCAGAAACCACCGCACGAACAACAGACTCCTCCGTCTCGGCATCCACCGCAGCCGTCGGATCATCCAAGATCAACACCTCCGGATCCATCAACAACGCCCGAGCCAAGGAGATCCGTTGCCGCTGCCCCCCCGATAAACCCACTCCCATCTCCCCCAAAACCGTCCGATACCCCTCCGGCAACTCCGAAACAAACCCGTCCGCATGCGCAATGTGAGCCGCTGCACGCACCCGCTCCGCCCCAGCCTCAGGAACCCCATACGCAATGTTCGCCTCAACCGTCGTGCTGAACAAAAAACTCTCCTGGAACATCACCCCCATCCGACCCCTCAGCTCCCGTGGCAAAAGATCCCGCACGTCCGCTCCTCCAAACAAAAGCCGACCCTCCGACACATCCAAAAACCGTGGGATCAAACTCAGCAACGTCGATTTGCCTGACCCCGTCGGACCAACAATCCCGATACATTGCCCCCGCTCCACCCGGAACGAGATATCCCGTAACACATCGTTCCCCCCCCGTTTCACCCCAACTCCACAGAACTCGATCGCCCCCGAAACCATCGCCTGAGGCTTCGCCGAAACCGGAACATCCGGTTCCGCATCCAATATCTCGAAAACCCGCTCAGCCGCCTGAAGACACTGCTGCATCGAGTTCGCAATGTTCCCAATGCCAGCAACCTGTCCCGTGAACTGTTGCAAGATGAACGCAAAACCCAATAGCCCAGTGCCCACCCCAATCTCACCCCGTACCGCCAACACCCCGCCGTATGCCAACAAGATGATCTGACTGGCCTGACTAAAAAAAATCGTCAACGGCACAAACACCGTCACTCGATCGAAAATCCGGAACTGCTGCGTCCTCAACGCATCATTCATCCCCGAATACCCCTCCACCTCCGGCATCTCCCGCGCAAACCCACGCACAACCGTCATCGCCCTCAAAACCTCAGTCACCCGCTGCGTCATCCGATCCACCATCCCACTCGCCCGCCGATACTCCGGACGCACCGACCGTGAAAAAAACCACGCCAGAACCCAAAGAACCGGACTCACCGCCAAACACGCCCACGTCAACCTCACATGAACCATCAGCATGTAACTCAAATACACCGCAACCGAGATCAACATCATCAACACCTGCAACAACACCCCATCAATGAACAACCGAACCGCCTGCACATCGCCCCCCACACGATTCATCAACGAAGCAGTGGTCGTCGTCCCCTCAAACCCAAACGGCATCCGCTGCAACTTCTCATAGCAACGCTCCCGCAACTCCACGACCACCTGCCCCTGCAACAACTCCCCCGTCCAAATCCCGCCCAAATACCCCACCCACAAACGGATCAAAGAGACAAAAAGCACCCCAACAGCAATCCAACCAACCCCAACCAAGGTGTCGTGAGGCAAATACCCGAAAACCGCCCCGCCAAACCCACCCGCCGGAACACTTCCATCCATCCGAAACCGTAACCAATCAACCCCAACCCCAACCAACCACACCGAAAACAAGCCCAACCACAACGCAGCAACCTGCGAGAACAATACCCTCAGACTCCCACCACGGTACTTCCACGCCAATCCGAACAACCGCACCACCAAACCCCCATCTCCTCGACGCGCAAACCCGCTCACCAGCCGCTCCCCCAAAATCCAGTCCCACCCAAAGTCACGTCTCGCACGCTCAACAACATCTCACCAATCCACACGCTCCTCATCTATCCGCTCAAGCCCAAACTCCTCAACGCAACGAATCCCCTAGGAACTCTTCGCCGTCGGCGCGTACCGGTAATAAACCTCCAACATCAAAGTGCACAAAACCGTCCGATAAACCTTCGCCTGCACCGTGTCCGCCGTCTGGAAGCCCCCATGCGCATCATGAGCCATCGGAGGAAAGGAACCATCCTCCGCCTGAGCCTTGATCATCTCGTCCTGGAACAAACGGTTCCACGTCTTCCAAGCGTCACCACCCGTCATCATGCACGCCTGCGCATTGTAATACCAACCGTACAAGTCCGCCTTCGCATCCATGTACTTGACCGGATAGTCCTTCTTCGAAATGTCCAAGACAAAGTCCACCGCCTTGTCAGCCATCCTGTCTTTGCCCTTCCAGAACAATAAACACAACGCTCCCGCTCCCGACAACGACGCCGTATCCGCCTTGCTCGTATACCCAAACCCGCCCTTCGGCCCCTGAACACTCGCGATATACTTCATCGCCTTGTCCATCGCCCCCTCCAACCCCTCCACCTTCAACCCCGTCAAGTGCCCAGCCTTCATCGCCTGAACCTGCCACGCCGCCACCGAAAGATCCGATGAGTCCGAAGGATAAGTGTACCGCCACCCGCCATCCGCCCCCTGACCCGAAATCAAGGTCCGCAACGACTGAACCACCGCCTCCTTCACCCGATCATCCTGGGTCATCGTGTAGTACTCCGACAATGCGTACGTCACAATCCCGTGCATATACGTGCTGCTGCCAATCGTCCCCCCCTTCTTCGCCGCATCGAGAACGAAATCCACCCCACGCTTCACCGTCGGCCCAAACTCCGATGAGTTCGGAAGATCTCCGTGCCCAAGAAACGAAAGCACCACCAAACCCGATAACCCAAGGTGATTCCCCCATGACCCGTTCTCCGATTGGTTCGCTTTGAACCAACGCAACGCCTTCAACACCGTCTGCTCACTCGCCGGCTTCGCGCCATTCGCCATCATCGCCTTCTGTCGCGCCGCTCCAACCCGCCCCCCCATCGCCTTCATCCCGCCCGCAGTGAACTTCACAGCAGCCGCTTTCCCCAAATCGCCCGACGAAAAACTCGAAGCCTTCACATCATTGCTCAACTTCAACTGCGTCTGCGTCACCGGCGTCGTACTGAAACTCATCGTCTGAGCATTCACCGCTGCCCCAGTCACATTGATCGCCTGCAACACCTGCGTCGACGTCTCCGGCTCCGGCGCAGGTGAGGAACTGTCCGGATTCTCCGCCTTCGTCTCCGGCGGCGGTGGCAAATCAGAACCGCTGTCCGAATTCAATAACCCCCCATCCCCCGCAGTGAAATCCGGCGGCGGTGCCTGATTGCTCATCAACACCACAGAACCCGCAGTCACCACAATGAACACATGCACCAACGCCGAAACCGTGAGGTACTTCGACCTGGATAACTTCGCCTGTATCCGACGGATGAACGAAAGATTCTTAGGTTGGAGGGACATACTTGCGATCTTAATTGGAGAACACCGCGTCAAACAAACGCACAGACAGGTTTACGCCTTTCAGAGAGCACGAGGCACGCCCCTTCCAACGGGTTTTTTTCCTCGGTAATGAAATGCTTCACGGAATGCGAAACTTGCGGAACTTGAAGTGAGACCCCGTCTCACCCCAAATCTCGAGCGCCCTCAACTCACCCGCCGACCCCCGCCAATCAATCGCACTCACCAAATACGAGTCGCGCCGCCCCGCCTCCAGCAGAGTCGCCTCCTTCCCCGTACCCACCTCCAAACAGACCAGCGTCTCCCCACCCCAATCCCGCCCGTCATACCGACGCGCCGTGTAAGCCACCTTTCCGGCATCCGGCGAAATCACAGGCATCGTCGCATCAACCCCACGCGGACTCACACACCGCATCTCCCCATTCGCCACCAACCAAATCTCCCGCGGGGTAGAATCAAACCTCCACACCCCATCCACCTCCACCCGCTCCGCCTCGCCCGGCGGCAAATGCGGTCCATTCCACGTCTCCACCACATACATCCCCCCCAGCGACTTCGTCCGCCCACCAATCCGACGCGCCCGCATCACCTCCCTTCCCTCATCCATCAAAACCTGCCGCATACCATCCCCGCTCCCCTCAACCCGAACCTCTCCCGGTTGCACCGGGGGCCCCTCCTTCTCCATCTGCCGAACCTCCGCGTCCGTCGAAAACCAACGGGTGATCTTGTCCGCCGCCTCACGGATCCCTTCCGCATCCTTGCCATGCTCATCCATCCTTCCCACCTCCCGTCCAGCCTCCCTATCGCTGACCTCGCGCCGCAACTCCTCCGCCGTTCGCTCCTCCCAGATCACCCACGCGCCCGCAACCAACACCACGACCATCGCCCAACTCAATTTGTTCATTTTAAGTTCTTTTCAACGTTTTTCCGGATCTCAATCGTACGCAGCATCGGCGTGTGCCCAGGGCAGTCTGTGCCGCTCATCGCCCGTTCCTGATGTCCCAAGATGGTCGCCGCATCGACACCGTAGCGACGTGCAATCCCCGTCAGAGCCCCCTCCAGCAAACCCTGACGCTCACGGGTGAAAACCTCAGGCCCCTCGTAGTCCGCCATCATGCAGACACCAATCCCAGCCACCGTGTTCGCCCCCTGCACATGCGAACCAACCGTGAACGGACCGCAAACCCGCCCCGGACTCCCCTCCAGATCACGCCCCTGATAAAGACGCCCGCCACGGTCCAACACGAAGTGGTACCCGATGTCCGAAAACCGCTCTTTGAACCGGAAACAATACGGCCACCCAACTTTCATGTGCATCCTCTGGATCCGCTGCATCTCCATCGGCCCATCCCCGCTGTTCGAGGAATGATGGAACGTCACCCCTGCAATCCGATCCATCGTCGCCATCTCCGCCACCTCCGCAGGCAGTGCCCCCCACTCGAGCCGCGGCACCACACCCAAAACATGGATCCGCTTCTCCCACACCACCTGCCCCCCAACCTCCAACTCCACCACCGCGCTTCCCGATCCCTGCGCATAGAACGGCGATGCAAGGTCCTCCGGATCCTCAAAAATGCCCACCTCATCACTGCCCTCCCGCAAACGCCATCCGCCCGAAACCCGCCACGACGACCGCGTGAACCGCACCCAATCCCATGGATGCCCGGACAACATGTGGACCACCTCACAATCAAATCCCATCGGGTGAAACGGAAACCGCACAGCCCCAGCTGAATAATCGCCAATCACCTCCGTCCTCCCCCCCTCCACCTGAACCTCCAATCGCGCGTCCATCTGCATCCAGTTCTCACCCTCCCATTCCCATCGCACCGGCTCCAAAAAACGGAAGCGAACCATGCGATCCCCCAGCTCACGCCCCGAACCGATATCCTCCAGCTCAGCTGCCTCCCCAAAACCATTCCACACCTTTCCGCTCACCCGCTTGATAAAGGGCTTCACCACCCCATCAGGAGGAGTTGTCTCACCCGTACAAGGATCATACGCGCCCCCAATGTCCACCCGATAGAACGCTTGGAACTCCCACACACCGCCGTCCACCCAATCCTCCGCAGCCGGCTGCAACAACTCCAACACCACGCCCCGACCCGCCATGTTGATACTCACCACATCCGGCGGCTCCTCGCCCGCAAAATCCCGCCCCTTGGCCTCCCCACATGCCACGCTCACCTGGACCCCATAGTGATCCCTCCCGCAGCGATCCTTCCGAGGCAGCACCGAAAACTCGCACTCGAAGTTGCCATGCACATCCGTGCGACCCTCAAAAAAACGCATCCCAATCGCCCGATCCACCTCCATCCGCATGTCCGCAAACGGAACAGGATTCCCAGACCCATCCCTCACCCGGACCGTGTACCGAGCAACCCCATCCTTCAAAATCAACCGCCGCTCAACCTCCCATCTCCCCTCCCCAATCCCGCCTCCCGCCTCCGCACGCTGACCCGATACAACCGCTCTCCCAGCCGCAACCTCCCAGCCCACCGCGTAAACCGCATCATCCGGAAACGAGAATCGAAAGGCCCCCTCACCACTCTCATTCGCACTCATCCTCGTCGATAACGCCCCAACCCCAAAGGCATCCCGGTCTCCCGTCACCTCACGGACCGTCGCAGCAATCTCTCCAGCCCCATCCCACCGGTACATCCGTAAACCCAACGGAGCCCCGCCCCACGGCCTCCCATCCGCATGACGAACCATGACTCGCACCTCTCGACTGAATCGCCCACCCGCCACTCCCGCAGAACGCAAATAACCCGTGCCTCGCCCCGTCAACGAAAGGTCCTCAGCACCCTCCAACGGCATCTCCCACTCCAAAACCGGGCGCTCTCCATTGAAATAATCCCACGGCGAACTCCGACGCTCACTCATCTCCGCCCAATCGGGAAATCCGTCCCCATCCGAATCCAAACTCCCAGGCCAAATCCAAAGAAACCCCTCCGCACTCGCCTTCAAATACCACGCCTGATCAGCCAAATCCGGCACCCCGTTCCCATCCGCATCCGCCGAAAGATCAAAACTGAACACAAACTTCGCCTGACCGATATTCGCCAACGCAAAGTCCTCCGCAAAAACGGGAATCGCTCCACCACCCCCGCCCTTAACCACCTCCTCAACCACCTCCTCAACCACCTCCTCAACCGCGCCAACCCCACCCGCCCAACCCCCCAGTCCATCCCACGCCAAATCGACCCCAGCGCCCCCACCCGTAAGGTCCCCCTCCTCGCCGCCCGCATCAACCTCCCAAGGAAAACCGCGAACCACACCCTCATCGATCAGTCTGCGATAGATCAGGGAACCCAGATATTTCAACTGCCCAAGCGTCGAAGGGGCAAAATCATCCGCCGCTTCCCCGATACCCGCCTGATCAAACCGATCCGCCATCGCCCACGCAGTCGAGCCCGCACCCCCAGGCAAATACACGTCAATCTCGCGCACAGCCCCGAGGAACAACGTCTTCAGCTGCCCGTTCACCAACGGAGCAAAATCATCCGCAGAATCCGGAGAACTCATCCCGCGCACCGCCCACCAACCCGGCCCAGCCATCGCCATCCCGCCCGATACAAACCACAAGCACGCAGCGATTAATGCCGCCCGATGAAATCCCGCCTGCCTTCGCAAACCACACTCAACCAGCGCACAACACGCCGCCGCCGCAACAACCACGAACGTTTCCATTCCCCCTCCATCGGGGGAAAGCCTCGGCCGGACGTGTCGCCACCAACAAAAAGATCTCCTCGAACAATCAGTAACCCTCGCCCGCCTTCGTCACCAAGATCCGATTGTTCCCGTTCAAAAGCTGCAACCGATTCGTGAACTCACTCAACCGCCCCTTCTCTCGCAACGTCACATCATACCGCAACTCCGTCATCATCCCCGCCTGAACCGTCTCCACCGAAGTCAACTCATGGAACGACAAGTACTCCCCAAAACACGCCGAGAACGCCGTGTCATAATCCAGATCGTTCTGGATCCGGATCCGCAAGTGATGCGACAAACGCCGAGGCGCAAATGCGTCACTCTTCGAGATCAAGGCGATCATCAAACCACTCAGCAAAGTCGCCACTCCCGCCAAGGTGTAAGCCCGCGCCCCAACCGCTAAACCCGTCGCCATCGCAAGAAAGATGAACCCGATGTCGCGGGACTGATTCACCGCCCGACGGAAATTGATGATAGAGAACGCCGCGAACATCCCGAACGCCGTCGCCCCATTCCGACTCACCACCATAATCACCGCCGTCACCACAGTCCCCAAGATGATCAACGTGTGAACGTAATCCTGCGAATAGCGCGCACCGCGGTACGTCGACTTGTACACCCCAGCAATCCCACAGTTCAGGATGAAGCTGTAACACAACGCCAGAACCACCTCCAAAACCCCAGGCTCGCTTCCGCCCGAAAACCCCGACATCAGCTTCTCCATCAACTGCATCAATCCGTTTGCTTCATTCATAAATCTCTATAAATCCTCCCCGCCCTTGTCCCGGAACTCCTCAAACGCGCTGCGGAACTTGCTGAACCGACCCGGTGAAAGACCCAAGCTCGAGAACACCTGAGTCACCGGGAACGGCACCGCTCCAAACCCCTTCACCTCAAGAATCTGCATCCCCTCATCCAAAAGGCTCCGCTCAAACCGCACATCGTCCGGAAGCAACTCCAGCAAAGAAAACCGCACCGCCAAACCCTCATCAAAAGTCATCCGGACCGGTTCACCTCCCGGAAACGCCTCCGATCCCTCCAAAAAATACGCCCTGCGAAAATACCGCATCACACAAAACGGCGTGTACCGCTCCTCATGGATCATCCCCAAGATCTCTTGGCCAACACGGTTCGCCCCAAACTCGCTCCGGAACGGTCCATCGTCCCCCGCAACCAACGCTCCCGCCGTCTCAAACCCCAGCCGCAATCTCCGCTTCACACCCCGCCCATCCACCTTGTGCTTCACCTCGACAAACACCGCCGGAGAGATCCGGCCGTCGCTGGAACCGTACACCCGAACCCGCAACTTCCGACGACTCCCAACCCCACGCCAAGAGTCCCAGAACGACCGATGATCCGGCGTATCATAATACAGGGTGACAATCGGGTACTCCCCATTCGGCGAAGCCTCCGTATCCGGCTTCAACCGAGCGCCAAATGCATCCGCCAAACCCGTCCTCTGCAACGGATTCAAAAGCATCTTCACCTCAAAACGATCAGCCGTATCCATCGCCTCATCCAGTCACGGCGCACGCATCAATCGGATTGACCCTCGGTCCACCCACATCTCGCCCGCACTCGCGCGCAACTCCAAAACCAAGACCACCTCGCCCACACCCGCTTCGAAATCGTACCAAACCTTCTTCCATTTCGTCGTCCCACTCAACGACATCCCAGGCGTTCTCGTGCCCCCAGAAACGCGAACCCCGCCGCCCGCTCCCGAAGCCGCCTGAACAGGAACCACATCCCTACATGCCACCTGACACTCCATCCGCAATCTCCCCTGAACCCCTTGCGGCACCTTCATCGGACTCCGCCACGAAACGTTCACCTCCCCGCCTTTCGCCAACATCCTCAAACACTTCCGCCCCTCGTGCTCCACCATGGACGCATCAGCACTCCCGACCGTCACCGGACTCCAAGGCAACTCCCCCAACGGCGCACCTTCCGGCTTCAAAACCATCCGACTCACCTCAACCGCTCCCAACTGCTGCCGGATATTGTTCACACGATTCCGGATGCGATCCACAGCCCCATTCAACTGTCCCACATACCCCTTCGCCTCATTCGGCAAGGTCGCCTCCAACGCACTCACCAAACGCCCCCCAACCGCCTTGGTACGCTCCCCCCACTCCTCATCCTTCAGGATTGCACGGTAAACGCTCTCCAACTCCTCGTCATATAACGCCCTGAACTCCGGCTTCTTCCACAAAATCGCTCCAACCGCCGCTCCCGGCTCCCGACGCATCGACCAACCCGTGTCCCCAAACACCTGATCCATCCCATGCAACAAAAAGTGGAACTTCCCGGAGGCCGGATCCTCGTACATCCGATAGTTGTTCCGGTTGAAGGAATAGCCGTCCCAATGACAGAACACATTCTCCATCACCAAGTAACGCATATACGCGCGAACGTCCACCTTGGTCGCCACCGCCTCCGCTCGGGCCACCTCCGGCCCCGGCACGTTCATCGCCTTCAACAACTCCTGCAACCCATCCCGCGAAGTCCCCTTGTCCAACTCCATGTCCGGACGCACCTCCGCACAAAAACCGCCGTCAAATAACGATCCATCCGTCCTCTGGAAAAAGGGTCGAAGGAACTCCTCGCTAAAACCCTCCTTCAACACATACGGCCCCAACATCTTGCCGTTCAATGACACGATCGCATGCGTGCACCGAGAGGCTGGGATCCCCACCTTCCTCGCCATCTCCCCCGCGATCAACTCCTGCAAATACGACCCATCCTGCGCCCCGTTGTTCAACTGGAACCGCTTCATCCCGTGAAAGGCCTCCCCGCCCTTGAACTTCCCCGTGTTGATCGAGAATCCTGCCTTCTCATTGATCCCACGAAAACTTCCCGCCGACCCCTTCAACTTCACCGCCACATGCTTCGAGGTCTTCCCATCCGCCTCCTCAATCGACGCCTCCACATACGTCCGCGGATCCCTCGCCAAACGGTCGATGTTCGCCTTATCGATCACCAAGTTGATGACCGGGATCATCCCCGCAAACAACGCATCCACCTTCTCAACCTTCGACGCTTCCGTCGGAGCCGCAATCCATCGCACCGCATCCATCGGCAAAGACAACGCCACCATCCGCCCCTTGTCCTTCACCCCCACAAACACCTGCTTGGCCGACTCGCGGAACTCCAGAACCGTATGATGCTCACCAACCTTCGCATTCTGGAAGGGCTTGCCATAAAACCGCAACGGCTCCTCCCGCAACACCTCCACCACGCAACCACGCTCAATCTTCCCCGGCTCATTCTTCGAATCCTTCGCGACCAAAAAAGGCTGAAAAACCAACACAAAAGCCGCACACAGCAGCATCCTAACCCAAAACGTCCCGTGAGATACCCCCCCCACCCCACGAAGGTTCAATCCCTCGAAAAAGCGAGCACGAAGGCGATCCCCACCCCCCAGAAATGTGCACAGAATCGGTCCCATCAATCACGATCCCCCAACGTCGCTCTTCCCGAACCTATTTGCCGATAAATCTCCACGCGCAAAACGTCAGCACATTCAGGGCGAGCACGGAACCCATAAACATCTGAAAAACCGATTTTAGCCCGAAGAGCCAACGCCCCGTCACCCTCCCGTTGCCTCAGACCATCCATCAAAACTCGGCCAACGCTCGGAAAGACGCAAACCGAGCCTCGATCTCCGGTTGGACCAAGGTCCGCAACCGCTCAAGGCTGAATGCCTCCACATTGAAACTCGCCATCACACTCCCCCACACCACCGCCTTCCGCAAATCGCTGAAACCCACCTCCCCCGTCACCCGCGAAGCCAAGTACCCCGCAAGACCCCCAGCAAACGTATCCCCAGCCCCCGTCGGATCATGGATGTCCTCCAACGGATACGCCGGACACGAGAAAAACTCGGTCGGAGAGAACAACAAACACCCGTGCTCACCCTTCTTCACCGCCACAAACCGCGGCCCCATCCCGATGATCTTCCGCCCCGCCTTGATCAAACTCGTCTCCCCCGTGAACTGACGCGCCTCGCTATCGTTCAAGATCAACATGTCCACCCGCTTCAGCAACGCCTCAAGATCCGCCCGAGCGATGTTGATCCAAAGATCCATCGTGTCCGCGATCACGAATCCTGGATCCTTCGCCTGATCCAGAACGTGCGCCTGCAATGACGGCGCAATGTTCGCCAACAACACGATCCTCGAATCTGCGTAACCCTCCGGCAACCGCGGTGTGAACTGCTCGAACACATTCAACTCCACACTCCGTGTCTCCCGGGTGTTCAGATCCCACATGTACTCCCCTGACCAACGAAACGTCTTACCTTCAACAATTTGCAACCCAGAAAGATCGACACCTCGCGACCGGAAATACTCCAGATGCGCTCCCGGAAAATCCGTGCCCACAATCCCGACCAAATTCACCGGCGAGAAGAAACTCGCACTCACCGAAGCATAACTCGCCGAACCTCCCAACAGATCCGAATGCTCCTCAATCGGTGTCTTCACCGAATCCAACGCAACAGAACCAACGATCAATACTGACATAATTTTGGATCAAAAAAGTTTCTCTCACACACTCAAAGAACCCACACCGAATCCCCATCCACCACCGTTCGTACCGCACGCCCCTTCAACTCCCAACCATGGAACGGCGTGTTCCGACTCCTCGATGCACTCTCCTCCGCATTCACCACCCATTCCAACCCCGGATCGATCACGGTCACATCCCCAGGAGCACCCACCGACAGTGTCCCCGCGCCAAGCCCCAGAAGTCGCGCAGGCTCCACCGTGTACATCTCCACCAATCGCTTCATCCCGATCACCTTGCGCTTGTGCACCAACAGATCGATGAACAATCCAAGCTCCGTCTCCAACCCCAAAATCCCGAACGGTGCCTGATCGAACTCCACCTCCTTCTCGAATCCGCAATGCGGCGCATGGTCGCTCGCCAAAACCGTGATCGTTCCATCCGCCACTCCCTCCAACAAAGCCTCCACGTGCTCCTCGCTCCGCAACGGAGGGTTCATCTTGAAGTTCGTATCGTAATCCTTCAACGCACCGTCCGTGAGCGCCACATGATGCGGACACAGCTCACCACTCAACGGAATGCCGCGCGCCCGCGCCTCGCGCAATACCCGAACGCTACCCTTCGCACTCAAATGCTGACAATGGATCGGCGTACCCGTGAGCTCGGCCAATGCCGCATTCCGCGACACAATGAGCTCCTCCCCCAAAGCCGGCCATCCAGGCAATCCCAGCACCGAACTCCAATACCCCTCGTGCATCACCCCCTTGCCCACCACCCCGTAATCCTGACAGTGATCCATCACCACCA
>CAZAZT010000041.1:0-28143 GCA_964489645.1 uncultured Chthoniobacteraceae bacterium
AGGTCTCTGGGCGTCCGACGGTTTATGTGTGCCGGAACTTTGTGTGCAAGCAGCCTGTGTCAGAGGTGGCGGATTTACAGCGGGTTCTTGATGAGGCGCGATGACGCGGTGTGGGGGAGGTGGAAGGCTGGGGAGATTTTGACCGAGATCAGGGGGTGGGCTTTTGGCGCGTGCTGGGTTTCGTGATGACCTGCTGTGTTTGCAGAGAGTCCAACACAATGCGTGGCTCGCGATGCCTGCAGCAAGGCACACAGTCTCGCTGTTCTCGCCTTGGAATCCTGCAGGGCAGGAGGGTGGAAGTCGCTTCGCGGATGAGTGTTGTGATCAACGAGCGATGTTCTCTATCGGGCTTGTGAGCGGTCGCGGTGTGCGAGGTGTCAGCATTTGAAAACCATCGAGTGATGGGTCAGGCAGCGTGGGACTTATGGCAAAAAGTACTTTCCGGTTTTGGCGGTCCCGTGTTTGACGATCATGCCGGCATCGAGGAGCGGTCGCATGAGTTTCATGGCTCCTTGCTTGGATACCTGGAGGTGGGACCAAATTTCTGATGGAGCGAGACTTCCGTGTGCGCGCAAAAGGCCCATGAGGTGTTCTTGTTTGGGTGTGAGAACCATGCGGGCCGTGCGGATGGTGTGGAACCGTTGCACCCGAAGCCACACCTGTTCCAGCGTTTGTTTTAGGCCCTCCGCCGAATACTCGAGCCAGCGGGAAAGGTCGTTACCCGCGAGGCGGACCTGTTCCAGAGCGGCGTAGTAGGCGGGCCGATCGCGCCAGTAGTATTCGTCCACGGAAAAGATGTGGTGAGAGTCAAAGCCACGGCGATAAAGCTCCCAAAGCGCCAGCGCTCGGCCTGTCCGTCCGTTGCCGTCTGCGAACGGGTGAATGTCTTCAAATCGATAGTGCAGGATGGCGGAGGTCAGGATGGGAGAAAGCTCGGGGGCGCGTGTGTTCCACCATTCGAGGAGCTCGAACATCAAAGGGGAGACATCGTCTGGGTGAGGTGGCAGGTGGTTGCCCACGCGGACTCCGATGGTTCGATAAGTGCCGGCTTGCCCTTGATCCATGACCTCTCCAGCGAGCAGGCGGTGGAGTTCGAATAGATGGTGATGCTGGACCTGCTGGATATCGGCGTTTTTCTCAACGTATCGGAGTCCGGCGAAGTAGTTCGTGACCTCGCGCTGAAAGCGGGGTGTTGGTCTTTTGCAGGGGCGCCCTTCCTCGAGCGCTCGGACTTCTTCGAGAGTGAGGGGGTTTCCCTCAATGGCTGTTGAGGCGTGCCCGTTGCGTGTGCGGGTATCTTTCTGTAGGGCAGGGATCCAAGATAAGCTGACGGGCGAGCTGAGGATACGTTCTCGCAGCGCGGCGACTGCTTCGACGAGGGAGAGCAGGGTCGGTGAGATGGTGAACTGGGGCTGATACGCCATGGGATCAGCCAACCATCAGACAACCGATTGGTCAACTGATGGTGAGCATCCCGAGGATGGTTTTGGGGAAGATTCCGGCGACGAGGATGCCGAGGATGAGGATGCTGATTGCGAGGCGGCTGAGGGGCGAGACTTCGACGGGGGTGGATTCGCTGGGTTCTTGCCAGAATGCAGCGGCCACAACGCGGAGGTAGAAGTAGAAGCCTGCGGCGACGGCGACGATGCCGAGGCCGACCAAGGCGAATTGCTGGGCTTTGACTGCTTGGGTGAACACGAGGAATTTGCCGTAGAAACCGGCGGTGAGCGGGATTCCTGCGAGTGAAGCCATGGCGATGGTCAGGGCGAAAGCGAGGAAGGGAGACCGTTTGGCGAGACCGTTGAAATGGGCGATATCGTCGCCTTTGGATTGGCTGGCGACGGTTTGGAGGACGAGGAATGCGAGGAGCGTCATTGCGAGATAGCCTGCGAGGTAGAAGGCTACCGAGCTGGCGGAGGATCCGAATGCGGAGGGGACGTTCTCGGTTTGCGAGGATGCGAGGGCCATGAGCAGGTAGCCGGCGTGTCCGATGCTGGAGTAGGCGAGAAGGCGCTTGAGGTTGTTCTGGGGGAGGGCGCCGAGATTACCGACGAGCAAGGTGGCTCCTGCGACGACGGTGAGGATGAGGGCGACTTTTTCGGCGACGGGAGAGGCGCCGAGGAAGGGTTGGATGACCCGCACGGCGAGGAGGAAACCGGCGGATTTGGAGGCGACGGAAAGGAAAGCGGTGATGGGGGTGGGCGCGCCGGAGTAGACATCAGGGATCCAGATGTGGAATGGCACGGCGCCGACCTTGAATCCGAGGCCGACGAGGACGAGCAAGAATGCGAAGAGAATCGCGGATTCCGAGTTCTGGAGCGTGGCGAGTTTGGCTGCGACGCGGGCGAGGTTGGTGTCTCCGGTGATCCCGTAGATCCAGGTCATTCCATAGACGAAGAATCCGGTGCTGAGAGCGCCGAGGATGAGGTATTTCACGCCGGCTTCGAGGGATTCGCTTTGGCCGCGGAGGTATGCGACGAGCACGTAGAAGGAGATGGTGACGAGTTCGAGGGCGACGAATGCGAGGATGAGATCGGTCGCTGAAGCCATCAGCATGAGGCCTGCGCAAGTCAGGATGGGCAGGCAGTAGAACTCGCCGGTTCCTGCGCCTGGCCTTTCTGCGGGGATGAAACGTTTCAGCGTGTCTTCGAAGTCACGCGCGAGGATCAGGACTCCGATGGTTGCGGCGATGGCGAGGCGTTTGAAGAAGAGGGCGGTGAGGTCTGCTGAGTAGAAGTTCCAGAGGGACCCTGGTTCGACTTGGGAAGGGTTTCCTTTGACGAAAAAGGAGAGGAGGAGGATCCACGAGAGGGCGAAGATTCCTGCGTTAGCGATCCCTTTTCGGGAGGGCGCTTTGGAGAAGGACTCAACGCCGAGCAGCACGAAGCCGAGGATGAGGACAGCGATTTCCAGAGTGATGGCTTGAAACATGGCGGTGCGGCTTAGCGAATGAGGGTTTGGAGCGTCGGTTTGACGATGTTGAGGAGGCTATTTGGCAGGATCCCCGCGATGAGGAGCGATGCGGTGAGGAGGAGAAGGGGCCAGTGTTGACCAAAGGTCGGGCTTTCGAGACGCGTCCCTTCGCGCGTTTCACCGAGGAAAACGTTCCGGTAGGCGCGGAGCATGTAGACGGCGGAGATGACCACGCCCCAGAGGCCGACGAAGGTGGCTCCTTGGATGAAGCTTTTTCCGGAGGCCTTGAAAGCGCCGAAGAACACGAGTGTTTCTCCGGAGAAGTTGGCAAAGCCTGGCAGACCGATGGAGGCGAACGTTGCGAAGGCGAACACCACGCCGACGAGGGGCGCCTTTTTCATGAGGCCACCCAAGCGATCCATGGCGGTGGTTTCCTCTGATTCACGGATGAGGCCGTTGATGGCGAGCAGAATGGCGATAGAGAGTCCGTGACCGAACATGAGCACGGTGGCCCCGGAAAGACCGATCAGGTTACCGGAGGCGATGCCGAGGAACACGTAGCCCATGTGCATCACGCTGCTGAACCCGAGCAGAAGGTCGAGTTTCCGCTGACCGATGGTCGCCAGCCCTGCGTAGAGCACGTTGCCGATGATGCAGAGAAGGAGGAGGTCCATTCCTGTCCAGTTCCCGATCACGGCTTGGTTAGCTCCTTCTGGGAGGAGCGGCACCGCGAGGCGGAGGAGGCCGTACAGACCGAACTTTTTCAGGACGCCTGCATGCAGCATGCCGACGGGGGCAGGTGCCGATGCGTACGCGGAGGGAGCCCAGCTGTGGAAAGGCACAAGGGAGACCAAGATGCCGAAGCCGGTCAGGAGGAACAGGAAGGGTCGGGCTTGTGCTGCGGCAGGGATGGCGCCTTTGCGACCGAGTTCGGCGAGTTTTTCCAAGTCCATGGTGCGCATCCCTTCGGGGATTGCGAGGTAAAGGTCGATGAGGCCGACCAAGAGGATGATGGATCCCAAGGCCAGGTAGATGGTGATTTTCCAAGCGATCGACTGTCTTTCACCGCTTCCCCAGATGCCGATGGCGAGGAAGGTCGGGATCAGTGCCAGTTCATGGAAGGCGTAGAAGAAGAAGAGGTCTTTGGAAGCGAAAGCCCCGGTGCATCCGGCGCTGATGAGCAGCACCGCAGCGTCCAGAAGGTTCTGTCGGGCACCGACGGATGGGATGAACCAGGTCGCTGCGACCGTTACGAGGGAGGTGAGCAGGAGCATGACGACGCCGAGACCATCGACTCCGAGGGAGAAGGCGAGATCGGTGCCGGGGAACAGGGGGCCGGAGGAACTGGTGAATTGGAATCCGCCAGCGGCACTGTCGTAGTTCAGCGTGATGAATGCGGCGGCGATGAGTTGAGCGGCGGCAGTGTACCGGGCGAGTCGGCGATCGCCGAAACCGGCGAGCAGCGCGAGAGCTGCCAGCACTGGGGCAATGAGAAGGGCGGTAAGCACGATGAGAGGGTGGGATGGTTATCGGTTGATGAGGAAGAGGAGCACCAGCGTGCCCAGACCAAAGAGGAGGGTGTAGACTTGGAGGTTGCCGAGTTGGGTCAGGCGCACGAGGTAGCCGACGCCCCAGACGGTGGAGCTGATGCCACGGACCACCACTCCGCCGACGATGTACTCGTCGAACCAAGCGAGGAACGAGGACAAGAGACCTTGGGTTCCACGGATGAGTGATTCGTAGATCTCGTCGAAATAGAAACGGTTCTTGAAGAGCTTGATGTTGATGGGGTCACGGGTGCGGTAGCTGTAGACTCTCCAGGCGATCCCGGTTCCGAGGACGAACGAGCAAAGTGCCAATGCGAGCACCGTGTTGGAGTGGGGCGCTGCATGGACTTGGTGGAAGAGGTCGTCACCGAAGATGCGTTCTGCGAATGCGGAGTAGCCGCCGATGATGGATAGCACCATGAGGACGATTAGGGGGAGGGTCATTCGGAGAGGGGACTCGTGGGCATGGGAGACGGCCTCGCTTTTGGCTGACCCGAGGAAGGTCACGATGACGAGCCGAGTCATGTAGAAGGCGGTCAGGGCGGCGGTGAGGAGAGCGGGCCAGAAGATGAGCGGATTTTTCGCCCAAGCGGCCATGAGGATTGCGTCTTTGGAGAAGAATCCGGCGAGGAATGGGCAGCCTGTGAGGGCGAGTGTTCCGATGGCGAAGGTGTTGAAGGTGATGGGCATCTTTTCCCTGAGGGCGCCCATTTTCCAGATGTCCTGCTCGTGATGCATCGCATGGATGACGGAGCCGGCGCCGAGGAAGAGGAGGGCTTTGAAGAATGCGTGGGTGAACAGGTGGAACATGGCGGCTGCGGGTGCGCCGACTCCGACGGCGGCGACCATGTAGCCGAGTTGGGAGAGTGTGGAGTACGCGAGGATGCGTTTGATATCGTCCTGTTGGGTTGCCATCAGGGCGGCGAGCAATGCGGTGACCGCTCCGATTCCTGCGATCACGGAGAGCGCGGTCGGCGAAGGTTCGATGAGGAAGAAGAGACGAGCTGTCAGGTAGACGCCGGCGGCGACCATGGTTGCGGCGTGGATCAATGCGGAGACGGGTGTTGGGCCTTCCATGGCATCTGGCAACCACACATGGAGGGGGAACTGGGCCGATTTTCCGATGGTGCCGCAGAACAGGCAGAGGGCTGCGACGGTCAGCAGCGCGGGTTGTGCGATGAGTTTGTCGGAGGCGGTCTTGAGCTCTCCGATGTTGACGGTGTTTGTTGCATGCCAGACGAGCAGGATGCCGATCATGAAACCGAAGTCCCCGATCCGATTGGTGAGGAAGGCTTTGTTTGCGGCGCCGCTTGCTGAACGTTTTTCGAACCAGTGTCCGATGAGGAGGAAAGAACTGACGCCGACGAGTTCCCAGAAGATGAAGAGCATCACGAGATTGTCCGCGAGGACGATCCCGAGCATGGAGAACATGAAAAGGGAGAGGGATCCGAAGAAGCGGGGCTTCGAAGGATCATCGGCCATGTAGGAGGTGGAGTAGAGGTGGACGAGGAGTCCGATGCCTGTGACGACCAGCAGCATGACTTTGGACATCGGATCGGCTTGGAGTCCGATGGCGACTTTGAGGGAGTCGCCTAGGTCGATCCAGTTGAAGCTGGTTGCGAGGGATTCGGTGGGTTGCAGGAAGGCGCAGACGGCGGCGCCGAAGGAGACGGCGACGGCGGTGAGGCTGAGGAAGACGCTGGCGCTCCGGGAGCGGTGGGCGACGGTGAGGATGAGAAACGCGCTGAGGAGCGGGCTGAGCAGCACGTACCAGAGGATGGAGGACGGCATAGGAGAGGAGGGTCAGTACTTCAGCGATTGGAGATCCTCGACGTGTGTGGTGCGTCGGGCTCGGTAGAGGGCTACGATGATGGCGAGACCGACGGCGACTTCAGCGGCAGCGACGGTGATGATGAAGAACACGAGGACTTGCGCGTTGTAATCGGGCAGACCGGCTTCGTTGACGCGGAATCTTGAGAAGGCGACGAGGGAGAGGTTTGCCGCGTTGAGCATGAGTTCGAGGCACATGAAGATGGTGATGATGTTGCGTCGCAACATCACGCCGGCGAATCCCACAGCGAACAGGAGTCCGCTTGCGAGGAGGTAATGGTTCAGGGTCAAGGTATTCACGGCTGGGATCATTTGAGTTCGCGGCGGGAGAGGACGACGACGCCGACTGTGGCGACGAGAACTAGGGTGCCGACAATCTGGAAGGGCAGGTTGTAGGACGAGAACAGGGTTTTTCCGACGGCAGCAACGTCATTGATCTTGGTTGCGTCGACGGGCGGGAACGGCTGGGAGCCGAGGTTGAACACTTGGAGAACGCTGAAGAGTTGGGCGAGGAACCCTGCGGTGATGAGGGTTCCGCCTGCGACAGCTGGGATGTTCAGTTTGCGGCGCGTCTCGGCTTTCAGGTCGAGCAGCATGATGATGAAGAGGAACAAGACCATGACGGCTCCGGCATAGACGAGGACTTGGATGGTGCCGATGAAGAAGGCGTCCAGACCGACGAAGAGAGCGGCGAGGCAGAGGAAGGAGACGACCAAGCTCAGGGCGCTCGCAACGGGGTTACGGTTGACGACGACCGAGACGCCGAAGGCGAGCATGAGAAAGGTGAACAACCAGAAGAGGACGGGAGACATGAAATGGGTGGGTTGGTTGCGTTGGGGATCACTTCTCTGGGTTCCACTTATGGACGAGGTCAGGCATGGTGCCGCCCAGTTCATAAAGTTTGGCTTTGTCGTGCACCATTTCGGCGCGGCTTTCTCCGGTGATGGCGTAATCTTTTCGGAGGTAGATGGCTTGTTCGGGGCAAACCTCTTCACACATCCCGCAGTAGATGCAGCGGATCATGTCGATCTGGAACTCTTGAGGGAACTTTTCCACCTTGGAGAACTTGCTCTCGGCGGGCAGCTCACCGGGCGTGATCTTGATGGCGCGAGGGGGACAGATGAACTCACAGAGCTGGCAGGCGACACAGCGCTCGCGTCCGTGCTCGTCTTTCACGAGGGTTGGAGCGCCACGATAATGTTCTGGAAGTTGCGAATCCCATTTCTCTTCGGGGTACTGCATCGTGACCTTTTTCCGGCCTTGGATGGAGTCGAGGAAATGTCGCAGGGTGATGACGAGGCCTGCGATGATGTTCGGGAGATAGAGTTTCTCCCAGAAGGTGAGGTTGGGACGACGAACGGTGTAGGCCATGGCTCGAGAAGGGAGAGGTTATTTGACGAGGGCGAGGATTGCCGCAGTGATGAAGATGTTAACGAGGGCAATTTCGAAGAGGTAAAGCCAGCCCAGTTTCATGAGTTGGTCGTACCGGAATCGGGGCAGAGTCCAGCGGACCCAGATGAAAAAGATCAACAGGCCGCTGACTTTTGCGAAGAAACAGGTGATGTGGAGTAATCCGTGGAGGATGCCCTCGATGCTTTTCGAACTTTCGATGGTGTTGGCGGGGATGAACGGCACGTGCCAGCCTCCGAGGAAGAGGACCACGATGAGCGAGGAGCCAACGATCATGGCTGCGTATTCGCCCAAGAAGAAGAGGGCGAACTTCATCGACGAGTACTCGGTGTGGTACCCAGCCACGAGTTCGGTCTCTGATTCCGGCAAATCGAATGGCAGGCGGTTGGTTTCTGCGAACATCGCAATGGTGAACACGATGAAGGAGATGAGGACGGGAATCGCCAAAAGGATTTCCCGTTTGGTGAGGTTTCCGTCGGTGAAGGGGAGCAGCAACCACCCGTTCTCAGCTTGGAAGTTGATCGCGTCGGAGAGGTTCATGTTCCCGATGATCATGAGGACTGGAACGGCGCTGAGCCCCAAAGATAGCTCGTAGCTGATCATCTGCGAGGTCGATCGGATGCCACCGAGGAAGGGGTACTTCGAGTTGGAGGCCCATCCGGCGATGACGATTCCGTACACCCCGATGGAGGCGATCGCGAAGACGTATAGGATGCCCACATTCACATCGGCGATGACCATCTTGTGTCCGTAGACATAGTTGCCGAAGGGGATCACGGCCAACGTCGACAACGCGGGAACCATGGCGAGACATGGGGCGAGCCAGAAGTAGAACTTGTTGACGTGTCCGGGGGTGAACTCCTCTTTCAGGAGGAACTTCACTGCATCGGCAACGGGTTGCCCCAAGCCGCCGAGGAAGAGTTGGAGGTCGCGTCCGAAGCCGAGGAGCGAGGTGGGGAATCCGGTCCGGTTCGGACCGACGCGATCTTGGATGAGAGCGCTCACGCGGCGTTCCGCGTAGACGGTGTAGGATACCAAGGGCAGGACGACGGCGAAGATGAGGAAAGCCGTTTTCGCGACCGATGCGATGATGGTTTCCAGAGGAATCAAGGAGAGCAGGTCCATATGACGAAAGTTAGGCGTTCGCTGGGGTTGATTCGACTCGGGTTACCAAGGGGATCCCGAGATCGCCAATGCGATCGAGGTTCAGACCTGCGAAGGGTTCGCACGCTTGGGAGAGGGAGTGGAACACTTCATCGAGGTCCATATAGGAACGTTCGCCTGCGGCTTTCAGGAGAGACGCGAGGATTTCCCAATCGTCAGAAGCATGCCCTTGGATTTCCACGGCCTTGTTGAGTCGTTGCAGGCGGCCTTTCACATTGACCATGGAACCGCGTTTTTCGGCCCATGCGGCACCCGCGAACAGAATTCGAGCTGCCGAGGTGGTGGGTGAAGGTTGGATCCCGATCGCGATCAGGGAGGCCACTTTTGCGAGATCGTCCGCAGTGAACCCTGCCTCCGCAGTGAGGTCTTCGCCAATGGAGAGGAGCGTCTTCACCTTGCCGGATCGGACATTTGAACGGATCTTTTCGAGGGTTGCTCCCGGCTCGGAGGTGACGCCAAGCAGCTTTGCACCCGAAGTGTTCGGGTTCCGGTCGGCTTGGATCAGGATGCCATCGGGTTCGCCGGTGCGCGGAACGATCTCCGTTTGGATGCCGAGAGCCTTCGCGAGCATGGAGGCGAGGAAGAGCTCCTCATTGGTGCAACGAGCGCTCACGATGATTGCTGCCTGAGAGCTTGCCTCCCGCAAAGCGGCGACAGCGGATTCCGCGGCCTTCTGGAGCGTGGCTTCTTTTCCGTCGACGCGATGCGCTTTGAGGCGATCGGGACTGCTGACATAGGCAAAGTTCAGGCGATGGGAATCGGGAATCCAGCAACCGTTGACTGCATCATTCTCTCTTGGCGTGATCCGATAGATCCGGTTTTCGCGCGCTCCGATGATGATGTTGGCGCCGAGGCCGTCGTTGACGTCGATCGAGCGGGTCTCTTTGAGGAACCATACCCGCATCTTGAACCGGAAATCGCTGGAGGTCAGGGCTCCGACCGGGCAGATGTCGACGGTGTTCAGTGAGTAGTTGTTGTCGAGCGTGCGATTCGGGTGGCACGCGATGGTCGAAAAACTTCCGCGATCGACGAAGCCGAGGACGTCGTCCTTGGCGATTTCGCGCATGAACCGGATGCAGCGGGAGCAGAGGACGCAGCGTTCGGCGTCGAGAGTGACCCGTGGACCGAGCTCGATGTTCTTCGGTTTTTTGACTTTGCGCTCAAGGAACCGCGACTGGGATTTTCCGTACTGCACGGAAAACTCTTGGAGACGACATTCTCCGGCTTGGTCGCAGATCGGGCAGTCGAGGGGATGGTTGATGAGAAGGAACTCCATCACCCCTTCGCGGCATTCTTTGACCATCGGGGAATCGGTCCGGATTCCCATGCCTTCTGCAACGTCTTGCGCGCAGGAGATCTGTGGGCGAGGGATCCATCCGATTTCCGGCTTGCCGTCCTCGCCGAGGACCGGTTTGCGGTCGGGGGTCATCTTGGGCATGCCCATTTCAACCAAGCACATCCGGCAGTTGCCTGGGGCGGAGAGGCGTGGGTGATAGCAATATCGAGGGATGAACTTACCCGCTTGCGAGCAGGCTTCGATCACTCGGGTACCTTTCGGGAACTGCATCCAGACACCGTCGATCTGGACGTTGAGCATGGGAACTTCTGCGGGAGCGGACATCTTTGAAGAAAGGGGTTAGCGTTCGAACGGGTTATTTGGTGGCGGCTGGCGCCATGATTTCGTGACCGTTGCCTCGTGGAGCAGGGACTGCGGGGATGGTCTGGTGGTGGACGAGCTCTTCCACGTTATATTCTGGCGGCATCGGTGGAGGCGTCGCTTTTGTCGACTTTTTCGTGAACTCATCACGGAACTTGGCGACGAAACTTTGCGTCGGCCACGAGCAGGCTTCGCCGAAGGCGCAAATCGTTTTCCCAGCGATATTGTCAGCAACATTCTTGAGAGTGTCTGGGTCCTGTTCCACGCCGCCACCTGCCACGATCCGGTCCGTGATCTTTTTCATCCACTGAGCCCCTTCGCGGCACGGTGTGCATTGTCCGCAGGATTCGTGAGCGTAGAACTCGTTGATGTTGTTGAGGGTTTCGACCATGTCCCGTGAGTCGTCCATCACGATGACGCCGCCGGAACCAGCCATCGAGCCGGCAGCGGCGAGCGTGTCGAAATCCATGGGCAGGTCTTCCAGTTTGATCTCTGTGTCCTTGACCTTGTAGACCTCTCCGGCCTTGAGGACTTTTGCGGAGCTGCCACCGGGGATGACCGCTTTGAGTTTCCGTCCGGGCTTCAATCCGCCGCAAAGATCGTTGATGAGTTCTCCGAGAGTGACGCTTCCGACGGCGACTTCGAAGTAGCCCGGTTTTTGGACATCTCCGCTGACGCAAAGAATACGGGTGCCGGTGTTGTTGGGTTTGCCGATTTTGGCGTACTCCTCGCCGCCCATTCGGATGATGTGTTTCACGTGGCAGAGCGTTTCCACGTTGTTCACGATGGTTGGGCACTGGTACAGGCCGAGCACTGCGGGGAAGTAGGGAGGCTTGATGCGTGGATAGGCGCGTTTGCCTTCCAAAGATTCGATGAGTCCTGTCTCCTCTCCGCAGATATAGGCTCCTGCACCGCGATGAACGTAGATCTCACAATCGAACCCGCTGCCCAAGATATCCTTGCCTAGGAAGCCTTTGGAGCGGGCCTCTGCGAGCGCCTTCTCCAGGATCTGCGCGCCTTCAGGGAACTCGCCTCGGATGTAAAGGTAGGCCAACTTGGCCCCCACGGCGAAACAGGAGATGACCATCCCTTCGATGAGTTGATGGGGGTCTTGATGGATGATGTACCGATCCTTGAAGGTGCCAGGTTCGGATTCGTCTGCGTTGCAGATGAGATAAGTGGGCTTTCCTGAGTTCCGGTTGATGAAGCCCCATTTCATGCCGCAGGGGAATCCCGCGCCTCCCCGGCCACGCAACCCGCTCTTCTTCACCTGATCGATGATATCCTCCGGCTTCATCGCGAGAGCCTTCTTCAGTTCCTCGTAACCACCATCACCCAGATAGGTCGCGATATCGTTCTTCCATCCCTCGCGATCCACATTCTTGAAGACCATCCGATGTTCTCTGGGATGAACTGGACGCTTTTTCGGCGCGGTCGCATCCGACACTTTCAAGCTGAGCAAGGACTTGGCGTCTTCCAAGCGGATGTCCTCTTTGAACAGGTCGTCCACCATTGCCACGGGGGCTGATCCACAGCTTGCGAGGCACTCGACAAACTCGACGGAATACTTGCCGTCAGCGCTCACGGCCACTGGATTGCCGTGGCCGTGGTTGTGAGTCGCATGGCTGCTGCATTTGGAAGGGTCCTTGGATTTTCCAGGATCCCCATGCGAGTGGCCGTAAAACTCTGACTTCCAGGCATCCAAATCGATCCCTGCCTCTTTTGCGAGGCGATCCCGGAGCTCGTAGCTTCCCGCCATCGAACACGACAGGGTCCTGCACACGCGGATGTGTGTCTTCCCCGCAGGTTCTCTCCGGAACATCGGATAGAAGGTGACCAGTTCGAGGACATTGATCGGTTGCAGCTCGAGTTTCGACGCGATCCATTCGACCGCTTCGTCGGAAACGAATCCGAAATGTTCCTGCCACAAATGGAGCAGTGGGAGAGAGGCACTCCGCTTCGAAACGGGGTAATGTGAGATGGCTTCGTCGATTCGGGAGAGGAGCTCGGCGGGGATAGTCATGGGAAATCAGGGGCGGTTTGCGGGTTCCGGTTCAGATAGCTTAGGGATTTTTGAAACCAGCTTGTTGTCAATGAAATGCACTTCGAGGGACTTTCCGTTCTGTTCGTAGTAATAGCGGGTGACCGGAATCTGCTTTTTTTGGGTTTCCAGTTCGAGTTCGGTTCGCTCGACGCGGTCGGGTTGACCGAGGATGGACTCCACTTCTTTCGGGGAGAGGTGGCTTCTTGAGGAGGCTTGGGCCGCTTCGTGTCGCTGGTTGACCGCCTCGATGTTCCGGTCCTTGACCTCCGGCTTGCAGGCTGCCAGCAGCGAAAATGCCGGAGCAAGTGCGAGGCAAACGGTTCGCACTGGCAGTCGCATTCTCTGTTGGGTCAAGGTCACGTACCGTGTTTGTGGCGGGTTGGTGGTAGGAGGTGCTAGCGATCGCACTCGCCCATCACAAAGTCCAAAGACCCGAGGATTGAGACCACGTCGCTCATCATGTGGCCCGGAAGGATCTTATCGAGAATGCTCAAGTTGACGAACGAGGGAGCGCGTATCTTGAGACGGTAGGGCACGCCGCCCCCCTTCGATTGGATGTAGAATCCCAGTTCGCCTTTCGGGTTTTCTGCCCCGAAATACACTTCGCCCTCAGGGGCTTGGATGCCCTCTGTGTGAAGGATGAAGTGATGGATGAGTTCCTCCATCTTTGTCAGGACCGATGTCTTCGGCGGAGGGAAGTTTTTTGGATCGGAGACGGTGATCGGACCGCTGGGCAGCTTCGCGAGGGCCTGCCTCAAGATGGACACCGACTGGCGCATCTCCTCGACGCGCACCAGATAACGGTCATAACAATCTCCAACGGAACCTAGTGGGACATCGAAGTCGTACTGTTCATATCCCAAGTACGGCTGCTTCTTTCTCAGGTCGTGGTCGACCCCAGAGCCGCGGAGGTTTGGGCCGGATAAACCGTAAGCAATCGCATCCTCCCGCGTGATAACGCCCACGTCTTTGGTACGGTCCACGAAGATCCGATTTCTTGAGAGGAGCCCATCGATCTCATCCAGTGCAGGCGGGAACTCCTCCAAGAACTTGTGCACCATTGGGAAGAAGGCATCTGGAAGGTCTCGGGTCATTCCACCGATGCGCGTGTAACTTGTGGTGAACCGAGCTCCGGATATCTGTTCACATAGGTTGTAGATTTTCTCACGCTCCGTGAAGGTGTAGAGGAAAACCGTCATGGCACCGGTGTCCATGGCGAACGCACCTAGGCCCAACAGGTGAGAGGAAATCCGGGCCAACTCACAGCAGATCAGCCGGATTGCTTGACCGCGCGGGGGTAACTCCCAGCCCATCAGCTTTTCCACCGCCATCGCGTACGCCACATTGTTCGCAAGGGGGGCAAGGTAATCCAGACGGTCGGTATATGGAACGAACTGGTTGTAGGTCATGTTCTCCGCGATCTTCTCATCGCCCCGATGGAGGTATCCAACGTCCGGAGTTGCCTTTGTGATGATCTCTCCATCGAGCTCCAAAACGACGCGAAGCACACCGTGGGTCGCCGGATGGGACGGGCCCATGTTCAGGATGAGCTTTTCGCCGAGGGTGTCGGTGAGGGGTTGGCGCCCAGAGGAATCTACGGAGGCGGGCATCTGTTCCAGGGCGGCTGCGGTGCGTGCGCTGGCTTCAGGATGGAGGATTTCGTGGGACGAGGATGCCATGATGTTGAAAAAACGTGATACAAGTAGGGAGCGAGGTCCGTAGCGGGCAAGGGGATTTTGTGAAATATTTCACAAGCTCGCCGGGTGTCATCTGCTCGCCGCGGCGAAGCGGTTGGCTGTTATCGGTGGCCGTTTTCGCGAGGGTCGGCCCCGTCGTCGAATTTAATCCGTTTTTTTGTGGACGCGAGCAGCGCTCTGGAGAAGATAAACGACCCAACCAAAACAAAACGCAGGAGGATTCGCCTCTTCCGGCGCCTTGCCGTCTTGATCCAACGTCTTGTTGTTCAGGAGGTCAGGCCAAGCTGAGGCACCGTTTGCACTGCAACAAAGTTATGGCCATCAAAAGATCAAAACGCTACCGGGCAGCCGCCGAGAAGGTGGTTGCGGCAAAACATTACGGCCTCCAGGAGGCGGTATCAGCTCTCAAAAGCCTCCCTGCAACCAAGTTCGACCAGACGGTCACCCTTTCGTTCCGCTTGGGAGTTGATCCGAAGCAGTCGGATCAGATGGTTCGTGGAACGTGCCCATTGCCTCACGGTTCAGGGAAATCGGTGAAAGTGTTGGTGTTTGCAGAAGGCGCTGCAGCCGAAGCTGCTCGCGAAGCCGGCGCTGAGCATGTCGGGTACAAGGACATGGTGGAGAAGTGTGTTGGAGGGTTCCAGGATTTCGATGTGGCGATCGCAACGCCTGCGTGCATGGCTGAGGTCCGTAAGTTGGGGAAAGTTCTCGGGCCACGGGGATTGATGCCCAATCCTAAGACAGGAACGGTGACGGATGACACGGCGAAAGCTGTCCGCGAAGTCAAGGCGGGACGCGTCGAGTTCAAGTTGGACAAGAATGGCAATGTTGCCGTTCCGGTTGGAAAAATCTCTTTCAGCGACGACGCTCTTCGTGAGAACGGCACTGCAGTGATTGATGCAGTTGTCAAATCTCGGCCAGCATCTGCCAAGGGGCGTTTCGTCGAAGGCATTGTGATGGCTTCAACGATGTCTCCCGGTATCCGCTTGGATGTCTCTCCATTTGTTAAGTTTTAATATTTTAGAATATGCGTCAGGAAAAAAAGCTGATTGTTGCTGACATTGCGTCTTCGGTAAACGACTCCCCGTTCGTTTACATTTTGGATTACACCGGCTTGACGGTTGGGCAGTTCTCGGAACTGCGGAATCGTCTTGTTGCGGTGGGTAGTCGTGCCACGGTGGTTAAGAACACCTTCTTGCGGAAAGCCTTGGCCGAGGTCGGTCTGCCGGATCTCTCGGCGGTGCTCAAGGGGCAAACGGCTGTGGTTGTGGGGGAGAAGGACGCAGCGGCGGCGGCGAAAGTGTTGAAGACGTTCGCTTCGGAAACGAAGAAGACGGAAATCCGAGGCGGCATTGTCGATCGTTTGAGTGTGACCAAGGCTCAGGTTGAGTCCATTGCGGACTTGCCTGCACGTGAGGTGTTGCTTGCGACGTTGCTCGGAGTGCTTCAAGCGCCTGCGAGCAAGCTGGTGCGGACGCTCAACGAGCCCGGCGCTTCGTTGGCGCGGGTTCTTCAGGCGAAGGTTGATGCATCGGCTGCTGCCTGATGCTGTATTGATTTTCCAGTGATTCGCTGGTGAGGCGTTGGAGTTTCATCAGTGGGTCGTTGGTTTTGCCGTGAAGGCAAAATTCCCGAAAGGGATGTGAGTAGTAAGTAAAAACAATAAACCAAGGTACCTTGTCGCTCATCAGGCTTGATGGGATAATCCACGGGATGCTTCCCGAGACGACGAAACCAAAAAAACATATGGCAGATATTAGTGCAATCGTTGAACAGTTGAGCGGCTTGACCGTTTTGGAAGTCGCTGACTTGGTGAAGCAGTTGGAAGAAAAATGGGGAGTGAGTGCCGCAGCGCCCGTTGCTGTTGCTGCTGCTGCTCCTGCGGCCGCTGCTGCTCCTGTAGAAGAGAAGACTGCGTTTGACGTGATCCTGAAGGATGCGGGCGCGAACAAGATCGCGGTCATCAAGGAGATCCGTGCTGCAGTCGCCGGTCTCGGATTGGCTGAGGCGAAGGCTCTTGTGGAAGGCGCTCCAAAGACGATCAAGGAAGGCGTTTCCAAGGATGAAGCGGAAGATATCCGCAAGAAGATCGAGGCCGCTGGTGCCAAGGTCGAAGTCAAGTAAACGACTTTTTTACCCGTGGTGTCGGTTGAAACCGCGCCACGGGCAATGCAATTATAGAAATGGCTTAAGGTTGCAGAGCTGGAGGAGAGGGGTAACACTTGTCCCCCAGCTCTGCGGACTTAATCCGCCCCCGGGTCTCTCTATGAAGAGCGGCTCGGGTGAACTGTAGCCACACCCTTGACACTCATGTCTGAGCGCATCAACTTCGGAAAAATCAAAGAAGGCGTCGAACCACCGAACCTCATCGAAATACAGGTCGATTCCTATAATCAGTTCCTCCAATCGGATGTTCCGATATCTAAAAGGGAACACGAGGGACACCAGTTGCAGGCGGTTTTCAAAAAGGTTTTCCCAATCAGCAGCTTTGACGGGAAATACACATTGGATTTCTTGTCGTACACCCTCAAGGACTCTCCGATGTCGATTCGCGAATCGATGCGTGAGGGGCAAACCTACAGCGCTCCTCTTTATGTGGAGTTTGCATTGAAGGATGATCGCGGCACTAAGCGCGAGGAAGTTTACATGGGAGAAGTTCCTCTGATGACTCCCGAAGGCACTTTCATCATCAACGGAGCAGAGCGTGTCGTGGTCTCCCAAATCCACCGGTCTCCAGGGATCGCTTTTGAAAGCTCAACGCACCCGAATGGGAAGCAACTTTACTCGTTCCGCATCATCCCTGATCGCGGAAGTTGGTTGGAACTCCAGTTTGACACGAACGATCTTCTTTACGTGTACATGGACCGCCGGAAGCGGCGTCGCAAGTTTTTGGCTACGACCTTGTTGCGGGCTCTTGGATATTCCTCGGACGATGAGATCCTCAAGCTCTTCTACGTGGTCCAGCGATTGAAGCTCAAGGATGTGGACAACATCCCTCCTGCCGAGTTGACCAAGTTCGTCGCAGTGCAGGACGTCAAAGATGGCGAGGCGTTGCTGATCAAGGCTTTCGAGCCTCTCGAAATTGAGCGCCTGCGGCAGTTGAAGAAGTTGGGCGTAGAAGGGATTGCTGTCATCAATACGTCGGAAGACAGCTCGATCATTCGCGCGCTCAGGAAAGATGACGCGAAGACTGAGGAAGAGGCGTTGAAGGAGATCTACAAGCGCCTTCGTCCTGGCGATCCACCAACCGTCCAGAATGCCAGAAACTTGCTGAAACGCATGTTCTTCGACCCTGAGAAGTATGATCTCGGTCGGGTGGGACGGCATAAGTTGAATGTCAAACTCGGTCTCGAAACGGATCTCGAGCGTCGGGTGTTGGAGAAGGAAGATTTTGTGGCTGCAATCCAGTACTTGATTGGTTTGAGGAAGGGTAAGGGGACATTGGATGACATCGATCACTTGGGTTCGCGTCGTGTTCGGACAGTCGGAGAACTGCTCTACAATCAATGCCGTGTTGGCTTGGATCGCACCAAGAAGACGGTTCGCGAGAAAATGGTTTTGTTCGAGAACCTCGAGGGGATGTCGCCCCAGAAGTTGATCAATCCCAAGGCTCTCTCCGCCACCATTCGCGACTTCTTCCAGCGCCACGCACTGAGCCAGTTCATGGATCAAACGAATCCCTTGGCAGAACTCACGCACAAGCGCCGTCTGTCGGCTCTCGGGCCAGGTGGATTGAGTCGCGACCGCGCTGGGTTCGAAGTGCGTGACGTTCATCCGTCGCATTACGGAAGGATTTGTCCCATCGAGACGCCCGAAGGTCCGAACATCGGGCTCATCTCGTCGATGTCGACCTATGCGAGGATCAACGATTTCGGGTTTATCGAGACGCCGTATCGAAAGGTCGAGAAGGGCCGGGTGACTTCGAAAATCGAGTATCTTACAGGTGACCGTGAAGAGAACTACGTGATTGCACAGGCGAACTCGCCAGTGGATGACGCCTCGGGCAAGTTCCTGAACAACAAGGTTTCAGTCCGTTTGCGGGGTGACTTCTTGGAGAAGGAACCGACCGAAGTGGACTACATGGACATCTCGCCGAAGCAGTTGGTGTCTGTGGCAGCCTCGTTGATTCCATTCTTGGAGCATGACGATGCGAACCGTGCACTCATGGGTTCGAACATGCAACGGCAAGGGGTTCCGTTGTTGATCTCCGAGTCGCCGCTGGTCGGAACGGGCATGGAATCCAAGGTCGCTCGGGATTCGCGCGCTGTGGTCGTTGCCGAGGGAGACGGCAAGGTCGCTTCGGTCACTGCTAACCAGATTGTCATCACAAAAGACGGTGAGATGCCCGAGGCGAAGAAGAAACTCAAGCATTCGCCGGAAGAGGGAATCTACGTTTATGAGTTGCGCAAGTTCATGCGCTCAAACGCCAGCACCTGCATCAATCAGCGTCCCACCGTCAAGCGTGGCGACAAGGTGAAGAAGGGGCAGTCGATTGCCGACGGTCCGAACTGCGAGAAGGGGGAGTTGGCGTTGGGTCGGAACGTGCTCGTGGCGTTCATGCCTTGGAACGGGTACAACTTCGAGGACGCTATTGCGATTTCCAAGCGCGTGGTGAAGGAGGACATCTATACTTCCATTCACATCGACGAGTTCGAGATCGGGGCTCGTGACACGAAACTTGGACCAGAGGAAATCACGCGCGATATTCCGAACGTTTCTGAGGAGGCGTTAAGGAACCTCGGCCCAGACGGTGTCATCCGGATCGGCGCGGAAGTGAAACCGGGCGACATTCTGGTCGGGAAAATCACTCCGAAAAGTGAGACGGAACTCGCCCCGGAAGAGCGCTTGTTGCGTGCAATCTTCGGTGAGAAGGCTGCGGACGTGAAGGACACCTCCCTCACGGTGCCATCGGGCACCTATGGAATCGTGATGGACGTGAAGGTTTCTGGTCGGAACAAAGAGGTCCAGAAAACCAAGATCAGTTCTGCGGAGTCCAAGCGTCAACAGAAGCAGGCAGAAGAGGACTATCAACGCCGTAAGAACGATCTCCATGAGCAGTTGACCGAGGCGTTGGCAAATACGCTGTTGAACGAGAAAATCCCGCTGGATGTTGTCAACGCTCAAACCGGCGAGATCATCATCCCTGCCAATCGGAAAATCACGAAAACCTTGCTGAGAAAACTTTCACAAGTTCATGAGCATGTGGAAGTTGATCCTTCGCCGATTCGCAACAAAATCCGTGAGATCATCGGATCGTTCGAGCACCGGTTCCAAGAACTGGAACAGGAACACGACAGCTCCATGGAGCGATTGGAAGGCGGCGATGACATTGATCCTGGTATCATCAAGCAGGTGACGGTTTACGTGGCTTCGAAGCGTAAGCTCTCGGTCGGCGATAAAATGGCAGGGCGTCACGGGAACAAAGGCGTCGTGGCCCGTATCGTTCCCGAAGAGGACATGCCGTTCTTGTCGGATGGAACACCGGTGGACATCGTATTGAATCCTCTCGGGGTTCCGTCGCGAATGAACGTCGGTCAGGTGTTGGAGACGCATCTCGGGGTTGCGGCGAAGGCGCTGGGCTTCAAGGTCGCTACCCCAGTATTTGACGGGATCAAGGAATCTCAGGTAATCGATTTCTTGAAGCAGGCGCGTCAAGTCGAGGGCTTCAAATGGGTGAACGAGAACGGAAAAGCCACCGTCTATGACGGTCGCACCGGCGATGCATTCGATCAACAAGTGGTTGTTGGCTACATCTACATGATGAAGCTCGGGCACTTGGTGGCGGACAAGATCCATGCGCGTGCTGTGGGGCCTTACTCTTTGGTGACCCAGCAACCGCTTGGGGGAAAAGCTCAGTACGGTGGACAACGCTTCGGGGAGATGGAGGTCTGGGCGCTGGAGGCGTACGGGGCGGCCTACACGCTTCAGGAGTTGCTTACCGTGAAGTCGGATGACGTCGCCGGGCGTACGAAAATCTATGAGTCCATCGTTAAGGGCGACAACTCGCTTGAAGCCGGAACGCCGGAGTCTTTCAACGTTCTCATCAAGGAAATGCAGTCACTTGGTTTGGATGTGAAGGCGAGTGGTTCAACGAATGGCCTCCGTTAATCAGCACTGATTCTACCTAACGTAACACTGGGGGTCGCCTGTAGCGGGCCCCCCATATCAACCTTAAAAACAAGTTTTCTATGAGCGAAAGTCCTAACTTCCGTGATGTCCTCGGGGATGACCGTTTGAGCGCCTTCGATAAAGTTCGCATCACTGTTGCCGACCCAGAGTCGATCAAGAGTTGGAGCAAGGGGGAGGTGAAAAACCCCGAAACAATCAACTACCGTACGTTCAAGCCCGAAAAGGGAGGTTTGTTCTGTGAGAAGATTTTCGGTCCCACGAGAGATTGGGAATGTTCATGCGGGAAGTATAAGCGCATCAAACACAAAGGCGTATTCTGCGACCGATGCGGCGTGGAAGTGACTCTGGCCCGTGTTCGGCGCGAGCGGATGGGGCACATCGAGTTGGCCGTCCCCGTGACCCATATCTGGTTCTACAAGTGCATGCCCTCACGTATCGGGCTGATGCTGGACCTCACCGGTCGCGAACTTGAGCGGGTGATCTATTACGAGGATTACTTGGTGGTGGATCCAAAGGGGACCAACTTGAACAAGCACCAGCTCCTGACCGAGGCCGAATACCAGACTGCGTTGACCGAGTTCGGTTACGATGGGTTCAAAGCGGGTATGGGAGCGGAGGCAATCCGTGAAGCTCTCGAGCGCATCGACCTGTCGGTGATGGAGAAAGAGTTGACCGATGCGATTGCGAACACCAAGTCGAAGCAGAACCGCAAGAAGTTCGCGAAGCAGTTGAAGTTGGTGCAAGGGTTCAAGAACTCGGGAACAAAACCTGAGTGGATGGTGCTCACCCAACTGCCAGTCATTCCCCCGGATCTTCGTCCGCTGGTCCCTCTGGAAGGTGGGCGTTTTGCCACATCGGACTTGAACGACCTGTACCGTCGCGTGATCAACCGTAACAACCGGTTGCGTAACTTGAAGTCCCTGAAGACTCCAGAAGTCATCATTCGCAACGAGAAGCGCATGTTGCAGGAGGCAGTGGATGCCTTGTTCGACAATGGCCGCCATGGGCGTGCTGTCACCGGAGCGGGGAACCGTCCGTTGAAATCCCTGTCCGACATGCTTAAAGGAAAAGGCGGTCGCTTCCGCCAAAATCTTTTGGGTAAACGTGTGGATTACTCTGGTCGTTCGGTCATCGTGATCGGCCCAGAACTCAAGCTGCATCAGTGCGGGCTTCCGAAGAAGATGGCGCTCGTTCTTTTCGAACCGTTCATCATCCGGATCCTCAAGGAGCGCGGCTACGTTCACACGGTTCGCAGTGCCAAGAAGATGATCGATCGGCAAACCCCAGAGGTTTGGGACATCTTGGAAGAGGTGACCAAAGGACATCCGGTTCTCTTGAACCGAGCTCCCACCTTGCACCGTCTGTCAATCCAGGCCTTCGAACCGCAGTTGATCGAAGGGGAGGCAATCCGCATCCATCCGTTGGTGTGTACTGCTTACAACGCAGACTTCGACGGTGACCAGATGGCCGTGCACGTTCCGCTCTCTGTCGAGGCCCAGATGGAGGCTCGCATGTTGATGCTTGCCTCGAACAACATCTTCTCGCCCTCGAGCGGAAAGCCAGTGATGACGCCCTCGCAGGACATCATCGTGGGCTGTTATTATCTCACCCAGACTCCCCGCAAGGCCGAGATGGTCGAAGGAGGTCGGCTTCCTTTGTTCGCCGAAGCTCACGAAGTCGAGTTCGCTCTGTCGGAAGGATCTATCAAGATCCATGACCGGATCCGGTTCAAGAACCCGGATCTCGGCAAGACGTCCACCGCTTATGGTGACTCCGCTTCGCGCATCCTCGAAACGACGGCTGGTCGCGTGATTTTCAATCAGATCTGGCCCTCTTCAGTTGGATTCTTCAATAAAGGGTGCGGAAAGAAACAGATCTCGGACATCATCTTGCGCACGTATCAGATCGCTGGGCATCAGGCGACGGTGGAAACCCTCGATCGCCTGAAGGACATGGGATTCTATTGGGCGATGAAGTGCGGCGTATCCATCGGGATCGTCGACATGATCATTCCGAAGGAAAAGTACACCGAGGTGAAGAAGGCCTACGAAAAGGTGGAACTTTACGGGAAGCAATACCGCGACGGGATCATCACCGACGGGGAACGTTACAACAAGGTGGTCGATAGTTGGACCCAAGCGGGGGAAGAAATCGCCAACGTGATGTTCCGAACCCTCGATTTCAACGAGGGCCGCAAGGAGATCAACCCCGTTTGGTTGATGGTCGATTCTGGTGCTCGGGGTAACCGTCAGCAGGTCAAGCAGTTGGCAGGGATGCGCGGTCTGATGGCGAAGCCGGACGGATCGATCATCGAGCAGCCGATCACCTCGAGTTTCCGCGAAGGGTTGACGGTTCTTGAGTACTTCATCTCCTCACACGGAGCGCGTAAGGGATTGGCTGATACAGCATTGAAAACTGCGGACTCAGGTTACCTGACCCGTAAGCTGGTGGATTGCGCCCAAGACGTGATCGTCGTGCACGAGGATTGCGGCACCGATTCAGGGATTATCATGCAAGCGATCTTCGAAGGTGACGAAGAGGTTGTTGAACTCAAAAACCGTATCGTTGGCCGCGTAAGCTGTCAGGACGTTGAAGACAAGACTGCGTCCGGCGCGAAGCGTTACATCGTTCGGAAAGGCGATCTCATCGACGAGATCAACGCTCAAGCGATTGGTGAGTGGGATTCTGATAACAAAGGCATCCGCATCCGCTCGGTGTTGACCTGTGCCTCGAAGCGTGGAATTTGCGCGAAGTGCTACGGTCGCAACTTGGCGACCGGCAAGCTCGTTCGCCTCGGTGAGGCGGTCGGCATCATTGCGGCGCAGTCGATCGGGGAGCCAGGAACGCAGCTGACCATGCGTACCTTCCACATCGGAGGGGTTGCATCGCAGACGTTCAAACAACCGATCTTGAAGGCCAAGAACGACGGGATCATCACCTTCGACGAAAGCCAATGCGTCGCTTCCGTTGAAGGCGAGTTCATCGTGGTGACGAAGTCCAGCAAGGTCTCCATCCTTGATCGCGAGGGCAAGGCCCTTGAGGAGTACAGCATGGTCCTCGGAACACGCATCAAGTTCGCCTCAGGCACCAATGTGAAGAAGGGGCAGGCGTTCGCCGAGTGGGACCCGCATTCCGTACCGATTTTGACGCGTCACCCTGGGAAGGTGAAGTTCGTCGACATGGTTCTGGGTGTGACCGTCCGTAAGCAGGTCAACGAGGCAACCAAAGAACCTGGTTGGGTTGTGATCGAACACAAAGGTGAGAAGCATCCCAAGATCGCGATCATCAACAAGCAAGGCAAGGAGGAGGAAAGTTACTCGATTCCTGCCGGAGCTCACTTGTCCGTCAAAGACGGCGATGAAGTGCAGGCTGGTCAGTTGCTCGCCAAGACGCCTCGTAAGGTTGCGAAGACGAAAGACATCACCGGTGGTCTACCCCGCGTTGCCGAGCTTTTCGAAGCGCGTCGCCCGAAGGAGTCCGCCGAAATCGCGCGTATCAGTGGAAACGTCAAGTGGGGTGACACGACGCGCGGTAAGCGACAAGTCATCGTGACCGAAGAGGATGCGAAGGGTCTCGAGATCCGTCGCGAAGTGCATCTCGTGCCGCTCAGTAAGCACATCATCGTTCCTGACGGTGATCGGGTCGAAAAGGGGCAACCCTTGACCGAGGGCGCAGTGCCTCCCCAAGACATCTTGGAAATCCTTGGTGACGAGGCGCTTCAGGAGCATCTGGTCAACGAGGTCCAAGAGGTCTATCGCTTGCAAGGCGTCGAAATCGCGGACAAGCACATCGAGATCATCATCCGTCAGATGTTGAGAAAAGTTCGCGTGGTCGAACCAGGCGACACAACCATGCTGTGGGGGGATCAGGTGGATCGCCTCTCCTTCGAAGATGAGAACGAGCGGGTGAAGAAGCAGGGGGGGGCACCGGCGAAATCCGAACCCGTTCTGCTCGGAATCACCAAGGCATCATTGGAAACCGAGTCATTCATCTCAGCGGCCTCCTTCCAAGACACCACGCGTGTTCTCACAGAAGCTGCCACGTTGGGACGAACGGACCATCTCCGCGGATTCAAGGAAAACGTCATCATGGGACATCTCATTCCCGCAGGAACTGGCTTCCCGGGTTACCGGAATGTGTCGGTCCGATCGAATGGACCTGCCTATGGCGATGACATCGAAGCCGAGGACGCCACGGCCTGATAGTCGCTTCTGTGAAAAGGGCTCCCCGAAACGGGAGCCCTTTTTCTTTGCATTTGCGTCAGCAGTTTTCCCTCTCCATCACTTATGTTCCCTCCCACCCCAATCAATAGATCCCTGTTCATCAAGACTTTGGCCCTCTCGTTGGCCTTGCCGCTCATTTCCAACTCGGCGCCACCTGCCAATCCAGAAGCCTTCATTCGAGGCACTGTGACCGTGGATGGCGGAGTCATTCCCTATCGCCTCCTGAAGCCAAAAACGGAAGCGGGAAAGAAATATCCTCTGGTGATCTTCCTGCATGGCGCAGGTGAACGGGGCGACGATAACGAGAACCAACTCCGGCACGGTCTTGCATGGATGGCATCGCCTGATTTCCAAGCCAAGCAACCCGTTTACCTCCTCGCCCCGCAGTGTCCCAACGGTCGGAAATGGTCCGAAGTGGATTGGAGCAAGATGGAAAGTGCCTTGCCAAAGGAACCCTCTGTGCCCATGGCGGGCATGATAAAAATCCTCGACGAACTCGTTGCGTCAGCTCCCGTTGACGTGAACCGGGTCTATATCACGGGACTCTCGATGGGCGGGTATGGGACCTGGGATGCGATCTCGCGATGGGCAGACCGGTTCGCGGCTGCTGTTCCGGTGTGCGGTGGTGGAGATGAAACTCAGGCAAAAAAACTGACCAAGATCCCGATCTGGTGTTTCCACGGTGATCAGGACAAGGCGGTTCCCGTCGAACGTTCGAGAAACATGATCAAGGCAATCGAGCTCGCCCAGGGGAGGCCGAAGTACACAGAGTATCCGGGTGTCGGACATAACTCGTGGGATAAGGCGTATGCTGATCCCGCGCTGTACGATTGGCTATTCTCACAGCGCTTGGATGATCGGAGGAAGTGATAAATCCCTGCGAGGCAGAGATCAAACGCGTGAATCGACGTCTGATTTTGGCATCGGGTTCTCCCCGGCGAGCGGATCTTCTGTCGAAGGCCGGATTCGATTTTGAGGTCGCTCTGCCCAAGGTTGTTGAGGGCGGAGCGACGGATGGGATATCGGCAGATCGGTTGGTCCTACAGAATGCTCGGCTGAAGGGCGAATGGGTCTACCACGCATTCGCCGAACTGGGGATTGCGGTGATCGGTGCCGATACGGTCATCGAGTACGAAGGGGCGATCTTCGGTAAACCTGAGAATGAATCCGACGCACAGCGGATGTTGTCGCAACTGAATGGCCACACGCATCGTGTCTGGACCGGCGTCTGGATGGGTTTCCATGATGGTCCTAACTCGGATCGAGTTGAGGAATGGATCGAGCGAACAGATGTGACTTTCCATCAACGGGATGAATCGTTCAGGAACGCCTATATCCGGCGGATTGGTTCGCTGGATAAAGCTGGGGGATACGCGGCTCAAACGGATGATGGCGACATGATCTCGGAGATCAACGGATCGTTCTCCAGTGTGGTTGGTTTACCCATCGAGCATGTTGCTCAACAGTTGAACGCGTGGGGATTTCGTCGCTCAGTGCTCGGTGAGGACAATCGGTAGCGAGGGGCAGCGCACAAGGGAAAACCCTGACTCGGGCAGCAGTGCATTGCGGCCGAGTGGTGGATTCAAGTTTCTTCGATCACGAGTCGCCTCATTGTTCCCTATGATGCTGGCATGCAGGGGATAATCAAACGATCGATCGGTGTTTTTCTCGGATCCTGTCGTATGGCGGGTTGGCAGAACCCCTTTGCTATGAGGTTGTTTCCCTGCGGGGTGGAGGCGGATTGTGTTCGATAGGATGATTCGGTGATCCGAACTTATGCTCCGATGTGGGCTCGATACTCCTCTGCGTCAAGCAACTCGGCTGGAACCTTTTCTGAAAGAGTGACCTTGAACAACCATCCGTCCGTGTAGGGGTTGGAGTTCACCAATCCGGGGCTGTTGGCGAGGGCGGTGTTCACTGCGGAGATGGTGCCGCTCACAGGGGAGTAGATCTCGCTCGCTGCTTTGACGGATTCAACCACACAGGCCTGTTCTCCCGAGGTCACGGGCGATCCGATCTTGGGAAGGTCGACGAATACAACATCCGTGAGCTCGTTTTGAGCGTGGTCGCTGATGCCGACGGTCACCGTTTCACCTTCAACGAGAAGCCATTCGTGAGTTTCAGCGTATTTGAGGTTCGAGGGAATGTTCATGGGGAAGAGTCGGGAGGAGGGGGGGCTAATTTTGCAAAATGTGATCGCAGGCGCAGCCGCGCATGGTGCGTGGGATTATCTGCGAAGGAAGGGGGGCTTGCAAACTTCTGCAGTGAAACGGGTGCCGCGAATATCGATCTCCACGGTGGTTCCGGGAACTGACAGTTGAGTCGGTAGGTAAGCCAGTGCGATTCCCTGCTTCAAGCTGGGGGAAAGGGTTCCACTAGTGGTCTCTCCGATCACCGTATTGTCGTGGATGACAGGGTAATGCGGTCTCGGCGGCGGTGTCTTTCCGGAGAGAAGGATTCCACAGAGGGTCCGGTTGGGGCCGAGCGCAACTTCCTGTGAGAGAGCATGATGTCCAGGGAATGAAGAGCCGTCGTGTTTCGAGAGCGACACAAAGCGTGCAAGACCGGCTTCGATAGGAGAGTGGTGGGGGGAAAGGTCGGCCCCATTGAGAGGGAACCCCATCTCCAGTCGGAGCGTATCACGCGCGCCGAGGCCGCATGGCAAAAGCCCTTCTGGTGAACCGGTTGTGAGAAGGTCGATCCAGTGCTGTTCTGCCGATCCGGTTGGGAAAAGCAGTTCGAAGCCATCTTCGCCGGTGTATCCCGTGCGGGCCACGGTGAGGGGTGAAGTTCGGTGGGGGAAGGTGGTGATTCCGTTCCGGGAGGGTAGCGTGGTCGGATCGATATCGAGGTATCTTGACAGGACAACGGCGGCAGATGGGCCTTGGAGGGCGAGCGCTGCGGTCTGATCGCTCTGGTTCTCCAAGTTCACGTCGCCATCGAGTGTGGAATGATGGTCCTTTATCCAGGCCCAATCCTCATCGACTTTGGCGGCATTGACGACGAGGAGGAAACTGGTTTCGTCGGTTTGGTATGCGATGAGGTCGTCGATGACTCCTCCGGCATCGTTGGTGAGAAGGGTGTACTGGCCTTTGCCGGGAGTGAGTTTGCAAAGGTCGTTTGTGAGGAGGGAGTTGAGAAACTTTCGGGCATCCTTACCTGATGCTCGGATTTCGCCCATGTGGGAGATATCGAAGAGTCCGCAATGCGAGCGGACCGCTTGGTGTTCTGCGAGGATGCCGGAGTACTGGACCGGCATGAGCCAGCCCCCGAATCCGATCAGTTTTGCGCCGTAACGGGAGTGCGTCGGGGCGAGGACGGTTGAGCGGAGGTTAGAAGGCTGTTCTGCCATAGAGCGAATGATGGGATGGATTGGAGGTTCGGCGACACTGGAAAATACGTCATGAATTTGGAGTTGAAGGGAGTGGTCGCTTGGGTATGGTTCTCCCTCTGTCACTCAACGAGTGCAGGCATTGCGGGTGTAGTTCAATGGTAGAACGGCAGCTTCCCAAGCTGCATACGAGGGTTC
>CAZAZT010000042.1:0-27964 GCA_964489645.1 uncultured Chthoniobacteraceae bacterium
TGACGGATTCTCTGGCATTTCGGCGAATCCGGCGGTGGGTGTTGCATCCGATATTTTGGCGACCTTGGGGGCGACTCCGGCGCTGGCGGAGTTTCCGGAGCTGTGTGGGGTCGAGCAGGAGTTGTGCGATCGGTGCGAGACTCCGGAGGCTGCGGAACGGTTTGCGGATCTGATGCGCCGCTATTCTGCGGCCGCCGAGGCTTGTGGGTCGGGATTCGATCGGAATCCTTCGCCGGGGAACATCCGCGAAGGGTTGATCACGGATGCGATCAAGAGTGCGGGTGCAGCGCGGAAGGGGGGCACGGGAAAGATTGTGGAGGTTGTTGATTATCCGGAGCCGATCCGTCGGCGCGGCGGGTTGGTGCTGTACAACACTCCCGGAAACGATGTGGAGAGCACAACGGCTCTCACTGGTGGCGGATGCAATGTGATGCTTTTCACGACGGGTTTGGGGACGCCGACTGGAAATCCGGTGTGTCCGACGCTGAAGATCTCGACGACAACGGAGTTGGCAGAGCGGATGCCCGACATCATCGATTTTGATGCGGGACCGGTCATCCGTGGTGACGAAAGTGTGGAGGAGTGCGGCTATCGATTGGTGGATGTGGTGTTGGATGTGGCTTCAGGGAAGACGGTTCCGAAAGCGGTTTCGTTGGGTCAGGACGATTTTATCCCGTGGAAACGCGGAGTTTCTTTATGAGCGAGATGTTTTCATTACGAAACAAAACGGCCCTGGTGACAGGGGGGGGATCCGGTATCGGTCGAGCGATTTGTGAGCGGTTTGGTGCCGCTGGAGCGGAGGTTTTCGTGTTGGACCGGGACAGTGGTCCTGCGGAGGACGTTGCGCAAGCGATCGTGTCGGCTGGTGGGCGGGCGCGTGCTGTGGTGACGGATGTGGCTGATGAGTCGTCGGTAAGGGCGGCTGTGGCGCTGGCGGATCGGGTTGATGTGGTGGTGAACAACGCTGGGATTGCGCACATCGGCGGGGCTGTTGACACAGCGCCCGAGGATCTGGACCGAGTTTTCTCCGTGAACGTGAAAGGGGTTCACCATGTTTTGCGTGCTGTGCTGCCGAGGATGGAGGCGCAAGGGGGCGGCGTGGTGCTTAACCTGTGTTCGATCGCGGCGAAAGTGGGATTGGAGGCGCGTTTTGCCTATTCCGCATCCAAGGGAGCGGTCTTCGCGATGACGCTTCAGGTGGCACGTGACTACGTGGGCAAGAACATCCGCTGCAACTGCCTGTGTCCGGCGCGTGTGCACACACCGTTTGTCGACGGGTACTTGGCGCGGGTGTATCCGGGTCGGGAGTCCGAGATGTTCGAGAAACTTTCGAAGGCGCAGCCGATTGGCAGGATGGCTTCTGCTGATGAGGTGGCGGCGGCGGCTCATTTCCTTTGTTCGGACGATGCGAAGTTTTTGACCGGCGTTTCCTACGATGTGGACGGAGGGGTCATCGGTTTGCGTTGAGTGGAGGTGTAAGATATTTTAATGGAACGATTTATGAGTGTTGATTTGGTCGAGTTGGATCTGTCGGAGGTGGTCCCTGAGATGACCATGGGGAGATTGTTGGAAGTGTTCCCCGGTGCGCAACGGGCTCTTTTCCGTGGGTACCACATTGGGGGGTGTTCGAGTTGTGGATTTGCTGCGGACGAGACGTTGGCGGATGTGTGTTCGCGAAAGGACGGAGTGGATGTTGGGGAGGTGATCGATTTCTTGAAGCGCAGTGCGGAGGCGGATCGGCAGATGGAGGTTGGCACGAAAGAGGCGCAGATCCTTGTGGCTGAGGGGAAAGCTGTTCTGGTGGATATCCGTACCCGGGAGGAGTTCGATGCGGTGAACATTCCTGGGTCGACCTTGTTCTCTCAGGATTTGATGGGGAAGTTGCCTGCTTGGGATGCCTCGGTGCTGATCATCTTCGTGGATCACGAGGGGAAGCGGAGCCCGGATGCGGCGGCATATTTCGCGGGGCACGGGATGTCGAATGTGCGGTGTTTGCGGGGTGGGATTGATGCGTGGAGTTGTGAGGTGGACGCCTCGTTGCCTCGTTATCGTCTAGGCTGATGCATGCGGTGCGTGTTTTGGTTACGAACCGAGTGATGTCATATGAGTGAAGTGATGAGCGACGGGAACGTTGGCGACAACTTGGGAGAGATGGCTGATGCGGATGCCGTGGGAACGGTCGGATCCCCTGATTGTGGTGACATGCTGCGTATGTGGCTGAAGTTCAAGGAGGATGAACGTGGCCGGAAGGTGATCGACCGAGCGACTTTCCAGACGTTTGGGTGTCAGACGGCGATTGCTGTGGCGAGTGCGGCGACGCGTTTGATCGCGGGGAGAACGCCGGAGGAGGCGTTGCGGATGAGTGGTGAGGAGTTGTCCGCGCCGCTTGGTCCGTTGCCGCCGATGAAAATCCATTGCGCCCAGTTGGTTGAGGGGGCGTTGAAGTCGGCGCTGGAGTCGGTGGGTTCGGGGCAAAGGGTGAGTGAGGCGGAGGGGGCGGTGCCTAAAACCTGTGATGAGGTTCCTGCGACGGAGCGCTCGGTGGTGGCGTCGACATTGACGGACAGTTTCATGCCGCAGCAGCGAAGTGCGGAGCGACCACGTATCATTTTCAGGCAGGACGATTGATCGGATGAAAGGAGCAACAGCATGAGTTCAGACAATTTAAAAACATTGGTTCGGGATGTGGATGCGGTGCGGATCCCGAGCGGCGAGCCGATGCGATTGGCTGCGGGGATGTCGGTGACGATCACGCAGTCGCTGGGGGGTAGTTTCACGGTGGTGACTTCCTCTGGGTTGGCGCGCATTCGTGGTGCGGACGCCGAAGCCTTGGGGATGGAGGTGCCGGCGGAGGTGCCGGTGATGGCAGCCCCTTCGGACGGGAGCATTCCTGCGGTGGATGAAGGAGCGGTTTGGGGGCAGTTGAAAACGTGTTTTGATCCGGAGATCCCTGTGAACATCGTTGATCTTGGTTTGATCTACGACTGTGTGGTTGAACAGGTTCCGGGAGAGCGTGCGCGTGTCTCCGTCAAGATGACCTTGACGGCTCCAGGGTGTGGGATGGGGCCTGTGATTGCGAAAGAGGCGGAGCAAAAGATTGCTGCATTGCCGGGAGTTGGAGAGGCGGTGGTCGAGGTGGTTTGGGATCCGCCGTGGAACCAATCGATGATCAGCGAGGTGGGCAAGATGCAACTGGGGATGATCTGAGTCGCGAACCTCGAAAATTGTGGGCACTTCGGTTCGCATCAAGATTTGCGGTTTCACTCGGGCGGCTGACGTTGAGGACGCGGTGGATGCCGGCGCACATCTTGTCGGTTTCAACTTTTGGCGAGGGAGTAAACGGTACGTGGATCCTTTGGGATCGGAGGACTGGTTACGAGGGGTGAGCTGCATGGTGGTGCGGGTCGGGTTGTTCGTGAACGCGAGTTTGGAGGAGATCCGCTGCGTGGTTGGAAAGGGATTGGTGGATGTGGTTCAGCTACATGGGGATGAGAGTGATGTGTTCTGTCGGGAGGTTGTTGCCATGGGCGTGCGCGTTTTAAGGGCGGTACGGGTGCGCGATGTTGAGACGGGGCTTCAGGCGATGGGGGGTGCGCCTGGTCGGGATGTCTTGATCGATGCAGCGGTCGAGGGGGCGTTTGGCGGCACGGGTGTTTCGTTGAACTTGGATCTTGCGAGCGCCTTGGTTCGGAACCAGGCGGGGAAGAGGGTGCTGCTTGCTGGAGGTTTGACTCCGATGAATGTGGCGTTGGCGGTGCGCACGGTGCGTCCTGCGGGTGTGGATGTTGCCTCGGGCGTTGAGAGTTCGCCGGGGGTGAAGGATGCGTCGCTGATGCGCGAGTTCTGTCGGGAGGTTCGGATGGCGATTCCGGGATGAGGAGGGAAGGGAAACCGATGGTTGGCTGAAGCGGGGCAGGTGAGATAAATTTGTTTTATGGCTCTCAATGAAACGCAAACGCAGCAGGTGATTGGGTGGATTCAAGGTGGCATGGATGTTCCTGAGTTGCAGAAGCGTCTGGCTTCCGAGTTCGACGAACATCTGACGTATATGCAGGTCAGGTTTTTGGTGGATGATCTGAATCTGACGATTGCGCGTCCGCCCGAGCCGGAGCCGGAGCCTGCCGTTGTGGCGGCGACGGAGCCGATGCCACTCGAGTCGGATTCGGCGGATGTGACTGGTGCGGCGGCTCCGGTTGCGGAGGGCGAGGTTTTGCCACCGGAAGGGACGGAGGCGCCGGCAGGGACGCCCAATGTGAAGGTCAAGGTTGCGACGCTTGCGAGACCAGGGGCCATGGTGAGTGGTACCGCGACCTTCTCGGATGGGCAGACTGCGGAATGGTATTTGGATCAGTTCGGGCGTTTGGGGATGGTTCCGCCTTATCCGGGATTCCGGCCTTCCAACGAGGACGTGCAGATGTTCCAGATGCTATTGGACAGCGAGTTGGCGAAGGCGGGTTATTGATGTGGCGTGATGAGACGCGCTAAGCGGTCGGGGGGATCCGACAGCGTCGGGTGCGATCAGTGTTTTCAGAAGCGGATACTGAACCCGGAGAAAACTCCGAGGTCTGGTGCAGAGGCGCTTAGACCGATCCTGCATCCTGCGTCCACTGCAAGATTTTCTGAAATCTGCAGGATGATTCCGGTATTTGCGGTGAGTTGGTGTGGGGCTGAGGGGCTGCTTACTGAGACGATCTCTGTGTAACTGGATAGCCTTTTTGAGAGAGGGATTCCGAGGGTGGCGGAGTTGAGGGATTGGATTTGGCCTGTCCCGTCGGCGGATCGGTCTCGGAGATCCAGTTCGGTCATGACGCCGAGGATCCAACCATTTTGGAAAGAGATGGAAGCGGGGATGATGAGGCCTCCGGCCCACGCACGTTCACTGAGTCCGGTGTGAGTAGGGAGCGTGAGGTAGGGCATGAGCGCGAGCGCGATTTTGCCGGAATCGTTGCCGATGAGGTTCTGTTTGATACGGAGGGTGATATCACCGAATCCCTTGGAATAGGTGCGGTCCCCTCCCTCGACTTGCCCTGCTACGGAGTGGGTATTGAAGATCATTTGGAGATCGGTGTTTTGGGAGAGTCCTCGTTTCAGGTTGATCTGCCCGAAAATCCATTGGCGATGGTTGGCGGGTGTACCTCTGCGGTCGCGAGAGAAATCGGCGAGGCTTGCTTCGAGTTGGATCATCCCTTTTGGGACGGTGAAGGGCGACTCGGTGGTGTCTGGACGGTCGGTGGAGAACTCTCGGATGGAGGTGGTTAAGCGATCTGGTGAGGCGGATATGGTGATTTGCAATCCTGCGAGAACGAGCCAGACGATGAGTGGCAGTGAGGCATGGATGCGTGAAGCGTGGTAGGCGATGGAATGCCATGAATGTCGCATCAAAGAAAGTTAGGCTCGTCTAACATCTTCTTCAAGAGCGTCGGAAGAATTGATTCCGGAACGCATTGCAAGGATGGTGAGATCGTGGTGATTGAGAAAAGTGTTGGGGGTTCTTGAAGGTGGGGGCGCTCTTGTGCTGAATGGCGGCTCGCATGGTCACTAAACGCATTATTCCCTGTTTGGATGTTCACGATGGCAAGGTGACGCGCGGCGTACAGTTCGGTCGTGCGGAGGAGGGTGGGTTGCGGAATGTGGGGGATCCGGTCGAGTTGGCGAAGCGGTATAACGATCAGGGGGCGGATGAGATGGTCTTTTTTGACATCACGGCGAGCGCGCACGGTCGCGGAACGATGGTGGATGTGATCGAGCGCACGGCGGCCTGTTGTTTCATGCCGCTGACGGTTGGAGGGGGTATCCGGAGTGTGGACGATATGAGCGCCATGCTGAAGGCTGGGGCAGACAAGGTGAGTATCAACTCCAGCGCGTTGGCTCGGCCGGAGTTGATCTCAGAGGGGGCTGAGCGATTCGGTTCGCAGTGCATCGTGGTTTCGGTGGATGCGAAGCGGGTGGGGCCTGACCGGTGGGAGGTCCATTCGCATGGGGGGCGGAAAAGTACGGGTTTGGAAGTGATCGATTGGATCTTGGAGGCGGAGCGTCGTGGTGCGGGGGAGATCGTGTTGAACTCGATTGATGCTGACGGTACCAAGGCGGGGTTCGATTTGGTGATCACGAGACGTGCTAGTGAGGCGGTGGGAATCCCTGTGGTTGCGAGTGGAGGGGCTGGAAGTTTGGCGCACATGGCAGAGGTCCTGATCGAGGGGCGTGCGGATGCGGTGCTAGCGGCGAGCATTTTTCATTTTGGGCAGCACACGGTCGGTGAGGTGAAGGCGCACCTGCGTCAATGCGGGATCTGTGTGCGGTAGCGCGGTTGGCTGTGTGCGGGTCGCTCGCAAAGCGGTGTTCGGTGTTGATTCAGCGGGGGTTCACGGGAGAATCGTGGGATGAACAGTTTGATGAGGTTCTTTTTGTCCTTGGGTGTTGCGGCTTCATTGATGATGGAAGGTCGTGCGATCGTGTTTGAGGGGGGAGATGGGCCTGGGAAAGGGAAGCATGTGGTGTTTGTCACGGGTGATGACGAGTATCGGTCGGAGGAGGGGATGCCCCTGATTGCGGACCTGTTAGCGAAGCGGCACGGTTTCAAGTGCACGGTCCTGTTCGCGATCAATCCCGAGGGGAAAATCGAGCCTGGCCAGAAGGATAACATCCCGGGGTTGGAGGCATTGGAGAGCGCGGATTTGATGGTGGTGTTCACTCGATTCCGGTCGTTGCCGGATGATCAGATGCGGCACATCGTGCGGTATGTCGATGCGGGGAAGCCTCTGATTGGATTGCGGACGGCGACACATGGTTTCGCATATCCGGCAGATTCTGCGAGCGTGTATAAAAAGTTCGCGTGGAACAACAAGGACACCTCGTTTGAGGGCGGGTTCGGGCGGCAGATCTTGGGGGAGACATGGATCAATCATCATGGGGGGCACGGGCGGCAGGCGACGCGAGGTTTGATTGCTGAGGGGAAAGCGTCCCATCCGATTTTACGAGGCATCCGGAGCGGAGACATTTTTGGTCCGACCGATGTTTACACGGTTCGGTTGCCGTTGATGGAGGGGTGTGAGGCGTTGGTATTGGGGCAGGTGGTGACTGGGATGGACCCGAGCGATGCGCCTGCTCCGGCGGCGGAGGATCCGAAGACCAAACAGGTGGTGGACAAGAATGCGCCGATGATGCCTGTGGCGTGGGTCAGGACGCATCGGAGCGCGTCTGGGAAGGATGCTCGGATTTTCACGACAACGATGGGTGGTGCGTTGGCGGGCAGGCGCGATTGGGACAGTGTGGGGATGCGTCGACTGTTGGTGAATGCTGCGTACTGGTGTGTGGGATTGGAGGAGCGGATCGCGAGTGAGCCGGATGTTCGTTTGACCATGGAGGGGAACCCTTTCAAGAAAGGTGTTTCGCCGGACGATGCGATCAAAGCTGTGGTGCCATTGAAGTAGCGTTGGGGGTGTGATTCCGCTTGGTGGTTTTGTGAGTTGATGATTTGCGGAGTCGCGCTTTGGTTATGGGTCTCCGGATGATGTCGGGGGCGAGTTCCGCGATGGATGATGCAATCGGTTTTTTTCAGAGATGAGGTCCAGGGGTTGGATGTGCCGGTGGGCGCGGACGAGTTCTCTCACCGCGCGTTGAGGGCGGGTGAATACTGGCGTGAACTGCCGGGCTACTCAGGCATTGGTGCGCAGGAGTTCCATTCTCACGAGTTCCAGCAGCGGCACACGGTCACGGATCTTGCGCGGTTGCGATCTGTTCTGGGTGGAAGGGTTCCTGAAAGTTTTTATGAAGACCTTGCGGAAGGCTTGAGGCACGCGCCAATGGCTTTTCGGATCACCCCGCATCTCATCGCGTTGGTGAACTGGTTGGATCCGGAATCGGATCCGATCCGGACACAGTTTTTACCGTTACGCAGTCGGCAGATGCCCGATCACCCGATGATGAGTTTGGATTCCTTGCAGGAGCAGCGGGATTCTCCGGTACCTGGGTTGACGCATCGTTATCCGGACAAGGCTCTTTTCTTACCGGTGGACACCTGTCCAGTGTACTGCCGGTTTTGTACGCGGTCGTATGCGGTGGGATCGGATACGGAGTTGGTGGGGGAGAAGTTACGATTGCATGCGAATCGGGCGAGATGGGAGGAGGCGTTCCGGTACATTGAGAGTACGCCTCGGTTGGAGGACATCGTGGTGAGCGGTGGGGATGCGTTCCATTTGCGGCCTGATGCGTTGGAGGAGATCGGCAAACGTTTGATCGGGATCCCTCACATCCGGCGGGTCCGGATTGCGACGAAGGGTTTGAGTGTGATGCCGCAGAAGATCTTGACGGACCATGCGTGGGTCGATGCGTTGACGCGTGTTTCGGATCTTGCGCGAGGCGAGTTCAAGCAACTGGCATTGCATACTCATGTGAATCATCCCTCGGAGATCGCGGAGGTCACCGAGCGGGCGATGCGGGTTTTGGCGGGACGCGGCGTGATGGTCCGTTGTCAGACGGTGATGCAGCGTGGGGTGAACGCGGATGCGTCGACGATGCAGCGATTGGTGCGGCGATTGGGTTGGGTGAACATCCTGCCTTACTATGTGTATTTCCACGATATGGTGCCTGGGGTGGAGGAGTTGCGCACTTCGTTGGCGGACGGTTTGGCGGTTGAGAAGCATGTGCGTGGCGTGACGGCGGGTTTCAATACGCCTTCGTTCGTGGTGGATACGATGGGAGGCGGCGGCAAGCGGGATGCGCACTCGTTCGAGGTCTATCATCGCGAACATGGGATTGCGGTTTACCGGAGCCCATCGGTTCGCCCTGGACGTTTATTTTTCTACTTCGATCCGATCCACTCTTTGGATGACGCAGCGAAATGGCGTTGGGGTCAGCCTGCTGAGCGGCGCCGGATGCTCTCTGAGGTTGAGGAGATGGTTCGCGGGTGAAGACGGCGTCACGCCGAAAAGTCAGTGGAAGGCGCCGTGCGGGAATGCGGTGGAGTTGAAGGGCGGGCCTGCGTTCAGGAAAGTGACCTTGCGCACTGAGGTGGTGGTCATGTGCCGCAGAAGGTGTTCTGGATCTTCTGCTCTTCGGTGGGAGGGGCGGCAAAAGGAATGGTCTGTGGATCCTCGGTTTGGGGTTTTTGCAGTGCCGCGTGGAGTTCAATGAAAACGGACAGGTCGCCGTGATCTTCAGCGGCACGGATGCTTTCCTCTATTCGATGATTCCGAGGGATGATGAAGGGATTGGCATCGCGCATGAGTTGCTCTCGGGCTTGGGTCGAGAGGCTTTCGTGACGGAGTCTCTCGAGCCAGTCCGAGAGCCATTGTCTGGAGGATGGAGAGTCCCCGATTTCGACGAAAAGGCGAGGGGTTGCAGGATTTCCGGAGGGGGATGCGGCGTGGATGAGCGAGTGAAAAGTTCTCGTGAAATCGGCACGCTGATCTTTCATCAACTCGAGCAGGCGATTGAAAAGGTTTTCGTCGTCAGGATGTTCTGAAGTCAGGCCGAGTTTGGAGCGTTGAACTTGCTGATAGGATTGACGATAGGTGATCTGGAAGGTTTGGAGTGCGGCGGTGGCTTCCGGGATGGCATCGGCTGGATCCTTTGCGCAGAGAGGCAGGAGACATTCTGCGAGGCGCGTGAGGTTCCAGAACGCGATGGAAGGCTGATTGGCGAACGCATAGCGGCCCCGGGTGTCGATGTAACTGAACCTCTTCATGGGGTCGTATTCATCAAGAAACGCGCAGGGGCCGAAGTCGAGGGTCTCACCGGAGACGGTGGTGTTGTCTGTATTCATGACGCCGTGGATGAATCCGACGCGCATCCATTGTGCGATGAGGCGGGCTTGCACGGCGCAGATCTGTGCGAGGAGGGTGAGGTAGCGATCGGCGGATTGGAAGGAGTTGCAAGCGGGGTGATGACGAGCGATGACGTGTTCGGCGAGGATCTTGAGTGAGTCGGTATCTCCTCGGGCTGCGAAGTACTCGAATGTGCCGATACGGATGTGACTTTTTGCGATCCGAGTGAGGATTGCCCCGGGTTGTAGGGTCTCGCGTTGGATGTGGTCGCCGGTGGACACGATTGCGAGGGCTCTTGTCGTGGGGATTCCGAGTGCGTGGAGGGCTTCACTCACGAGATATTCGCGGATGACGGGACCTAGGGCGGCGCGTCCGTCGCCTCGGCGCGAGAAGGGGGTTGGTCCGGCCCCTTTCAACTGGATATCGCGGAGGGAACCATCTGGCAGCACGCATTCTCCGAGGAGTAAGGCGCGGCCATCGCCGAGTTGCGGTACGAAGTTCCCGAACTGGTGGCCTGCGTAGGCTTGGGCCACGGGGCTTGATCCGGGGAGGAGCTGTTGACCGGAGAAAAGCTGGGTGGCGTTGGACTGTGCGGCGTGTGGGAGTCCGAGTTCGGTTGCGAGCTCGGCATTGAATGCGATCAGTGAGGGGTTTGGGAATGTGAGAGGGGCTGCCTTCGTTGAAAAGGCTGGCCCGAGGTTTTTATAGATGTTCTGAAGCACGTTCGGGAAGAGGGGTTTAGGTGATCCGCTTGCTGGCGATTGGGAGCGCAAAGAATCGCTCATCACGTTGTAGGTGATTCAGCGAAAAACCCTCGAGGGAATCTAGGGTCGGACGTCGCATCATCGGATGGTGATGGTCGCTGTTCCTGAGGTGGTCGTGCCGAAGTAGTTGGATATGGTGCAGCGGTACTGGCGGATGCTCTGTCCGATTTTTTGCGGAGTGAGTGAAGGAGAAGTAGCGCCGGTCAGGGAGACCCACGACTTGCCATCGGCGAGACCTGTTCCTCTGGCAGACCATTGATAGGTCACGTTGCGATCCTTCGACGTGGTGGCTGGCGCAACAGACACGGAGAGGGGAGCGGGTGTTTGTGTTGAGGAGTAACTGGCGCTGAGGGGGTGTTTTGTGATTGTCGGTGTCTCTCCGAACTCGAGTCCTCCGATGAATGCGCGGTCGTCGCCCATCGTGACATGAGCGTCTTTGGAGTAGCGGAAGCTGATCGTGTGAGAACCCGAGGGGTAGACGATGGTGGTTCGTTCCCAAGATTGCTCACCGCTGAGGGATGCGACGATGGAGTCGTTGAGGAGGACGTCCAGTTTGTCGTAGTTCGGTTCGGAACTGATCTTCCAGAAGAAGGAAAGTCCGCCGGGAAGGGTTGCGTCGAAGTCCACGGAGACTTCGGTGTAGGCGTCGTCGGAGAGCCGTCCGCTGACGCCGGTCTCCTTGAGGTTTGCGTTTGGCGGGAGGTCGGTGGATTGCGAGGACCATGGTTCAGCGACCTCTCCGGAGTATCCCATTGCGAATCCTTTTCCTGCGCGTTGTGCGGATGTGGCGAGGAAGGAGTAGAAGGTCTTTCCGGGTTGGATATCGATTGAGAGGTCCTGAGAGGAGGATTGTCCGTAGCTGTCTCGTGCGGTGACTTTCAGGGTGGTGTCCCGACGGAATGTGAGGTTGGTTGCGGTGTGTGCATACGTGGTGATGCGGACCGGTTTAGCGGTCAGGGTGGATACTTTGGTGGTGATGAGCGCCGCGCTTTTGAACCCTGTGGCCCCGTTCGGTTGTGAAGTGACTGTTGCGGCTTTTGAGAGGGTGATGTTCTCGCCGTCCATTGATTGGACGAAGGTGTTCGCTGGGATTCCTGGACCGGTGATGGAGGAGCCGGGAGCGAGGTAAATGTTGGCTGAACGCACGCGCAACGATCTCGAGTTTCGCGTGGTGGTTGCCGTAAAAGCGACGTGTTGAGAGGGGGTTAGGGTCGCTTTTTTGGAGAGGGTGACGATGTTGTCTGAGACGTCGATGATCTTGGCTCCCGCGGGGATTCCCATGCCGGTCATCAGCGATCCGATGATTGGTGTGGGGGAGAGTGCGGAGAGTGTCACGTCGGCTGAATCCGTGATGACGTAGGCATCGAAGGCGGTTTCAGCACGCGAGGAGGAGGTGGCCTTTTTGGAGAGGCGGATGGTTCTGGAGGTCGCGGACGCGACAACGGTGTCGGCGGGAATTCCGACTCCTTGGATGGGGGCGTTGATCGTCGGTTGAAGGGAGAGGGCAGAGGCGAGTTCGACGACATCGGATCCGGTGGTTGTTTCTCCCTCGACGGTAAGAGTTTTCAATGAGTAATCGGTGCAGGGTTTGGACAGGGTGATGGTGGATCCTGAGATGGACTCGATGACGGTATCTTGGGGAATGCCGTCCCCGGACACTTGCGTGCCTTTGCTGAGTTTCAGGCCTTTGATGGTGAAGGTCCGTTGGTTTGGGACTCTGAGGACGGCGGCGGTTTGGGTGTTGGGGTCGGTGGGTACGCCGCTGATGGTTGCGGTGTTGGGGTCGAAGGAAAGACCGGCGGGGAGAGTGCCGGAGATCTCGATGAGAGGTTCCGTACCGATTGCGGTGATTGTCTGGCTGAAGGCGGCGTAGACCGTTCCTGAGAGGTGCGGTGGGCTTGTGATTGCGAGTGTATTTGCTTTGCCGCTGATGGTGCCGGAAAGGGAGTAGGCGCCGAGGGAACCATGTTTGGTGAAGCCATTGTTCCTGAGTGCGATGCCTGCGGTGGAGTTGAAGAAGTTGGCGGGGATTGGATCGGGCAACAAGTGACTGGCGCCTTCCACTTTGACGTAGTAGGTGCCGCGAGGAACGGGGCAGTTGATTGCGGCATCCATGCGGTCGATTGGCGAGCTGGACTCGAGGAGTTCGCCTTTGGCATTCAGCAGGGAGAGCCGGACTTTGAGGTTGGGCGATATGGGGGCTGGGGAGCAGCGGACATCCACGGTTCCTCCGGTGCTCGTGAAGCTGAAAAAATCGACGTCGGCCTTATCGGTGATGACGCCCTTTGCAGTGATGATTGGTGAGGCCGAACCGAGAGGGCGGGCTGAGGAGGGGGAGTTGTTGTCCTCATCTGGGATGAGAGGGGTGCTATTATTGGTGCGTTGAATGATGGCGGTATCATCTTGGGAACTGCTCTTCTTGCCGACTTGCTGGAAATAAGAGCCCGCCTTCGTCCAATGACTGACGAGTTTGTCGCCGGCTCCCATGATGGGTTTCCAAGACAGCGAGGATGTGCCGTGTCCGTCGTAATATTCTTCGCTGGGGGTGCCCCAGTGGCCGAGACCGAAGGTGTGGCCGGCCTCATGGGAAATGGTATCGGCGCAGTTCTCTTTGGTTTGGGTGAAAGCCCAGCAGTGGCGTGACCCGATCTTTGTTGGGTCGGTGGAAGAAGAGGATCGGTCGGGCGTGCTGAAGCCGTCGATGACGGCGATTCCCCCGGCGGTTGGTTCGGCAGTTTTTGTTGGGGTGATCCAGACTTGCACCCAGTTCTTTTTATTGGCGATGGCGAGGTCGCGGATTGCGGGGTTGGTGGTGACGTTGACTTTGAAGGGGCGGAAGTCTTCGGCGACCCGATCGTGGATGTAGCGGATGTCGTTGGCGCTGAGGGTTGTGTTTGCGACGGGGAAAGGTCGACCTTTGTTCCAGTATCCTTTGTCGTATACCGTGGTGGACTTGGAGTTCACGAAATGGAGGTAGATCACCGGATGGATCACGGCGCGAGTTGTGGGCGTGGCGGCGACATTTGGGAGGCTTTCGAGGAGCGGAACCGAGAGCGGTGCCGTGGCCTCTTTTGGGATACGTTGGGGGTCAGATGGATCGGGCGCTGCGGCGGCGTGACGGGGCGTTGAGGGGAGGCCTGGGGCGCATAGCACATCGCTGAGGAGGCGTTCGATCATGAGGATGGAACCGTTCGGTTCGGTGCGCACCTCGATGGCGCGGAATGCTTTGGGGAAGAGGAGATGGCCAGAGGCAGCGTCGGTGCGGAGTGTGACGGAAAAGCTCCCGTTTTCCGGCAGGGACCCCTCGATCAGGGTGCCTGAGGGGAGGGGCGTGATGTTGTGGATTGTGCCGATGACGACGCTTCCGTCGTGGACGGGGAAGGCGACAGTGGATTCTGTGAGGTAGCCGGTGGATGGCGAGAGGGAGCGGACGGGGAGGATTCGCCCTTTGAGGCCGAGAGGCTGTTCTCGGCCGAATCGCAACGGTGCACCGGTCACGGGGCCGGATGGCTTCCAAGTCGGGTGGGCTCCTTGGGAAAGGGCGGTCGCGAGTGCGGGAGGGATTTGCGGAGAGGAGGGCTGTCCGGCGTTCTGGTTTGGTGAGGGCGATTGAGCGGTTGAATCTTGCCCAGTTGTGTTTTGAGAGGAGGGCGGTGTTTGGAGCTGAGTGATGAGCCAAGTGATGATCCCAAGAAGACTGACAATCCCAGCGGAACGTCGATTCATGTTTGGGTCACGGGGTTTGGATGTTCACCGTACGCGGCTCGGTTCGTTTCCTTGGTCCTACGCTGCGGGGAGCGCTGTTCGGGCGATACGGAGGAAGTGTTCGTGGAAGATCCCTTCCACATCGTCTCCGGAGTAGCCTTTTGCACGGAGAAGTGGAGCCAGCTTTTGGAGGTCCGCGATGGAGTTGAGGTCTTGGGGTGTTTGTTCGATCCCGAATGCGCCATCGAGATCGGAGCCGATCCCGCAGTGGCGCGTGGTTCCTGTCACTTGGCAGATATGGTCGACGTGCTCGAGCGCGGTTGAGAGCGTGACCCCGGATGAGGCGGGGGTTGTTTTGCCGCGTTGCCAGCCAGGGAAGAGCATCCATGCGTCGAACACGAGCCCGATGACGGCATCACGTTCCGCGAGGAGGCGGATCATCTCATCGGACAGTTGTCGGTTATGCGGGACGAGGGATCGACAGTTGTGGTGGCTTGCCCAGATGGGGCCGTCCCAGAGGTCGAGTGCGTCGTAGAAGGCATCGTCGCATAGGTGAGTGGCGTCGAGGATCATGCCAAGTCGGCGGGCTTCACGGAGCAGTTCTCGGCCGCGGAAGTTGAGTCCGCCGGAGGAATCTGTGCCGTTCGCGTAGACGCCGGGTCCATAGTGTGCGGGGCCGATGGCGCGGAGGCCGTAGTTCCAGGCTTTTTCGAGGTTTGATAGACGCACGAGGGAGTCGCAACCCTCGAGCGAGAGGATGTATCCGATGGGAAGGCATTCGTGGCGGCCTGATCCTTCGGCGATGGCCTCTTGCCAGCGTTGCGTGTGCGCATCGAGTTGGGATCGGGTACGGATCTGGAGGAGGTGGCCTGCGTCCTCCATGGATTCGTACCAAGCGCGTTGGGCTTGAGTCATGGCCCAAGCTTGTTCTGGGGAATGCCAACCGGAGACGGGGCTCCAGGCGTTTCTTTCCACGCGCGCGAGTTGGGTTGCAACGCAGAGTCCGATGTGGGCTTTGCGCATTTCGGGGAGCGAGACGGTACCGTTACCGCGGTCCGGTTTATCTTTGAGTTTGGTTTCGGAGGAACGGATTTCAGAGAGGGGCCGAGTGAGGTCTCTATTCCATTCCACGGCGTTGAGTGCGAGGTCGAGATGTGCGTCGAAGAGAAGCATTGCGGGGTGCGAGAGTATGTCGTCGCGGAAGGTGCGTTTTGTTTGGTGGTTTGAGGGTAGACCGGCGGGGGCAGGGTGGTTCAGGCGATCAATAGGTCCCTGATTTTGCTGACCAAGATGGTGAATCCGAGGCCGCTGATGCCGACGAGCGTTTCGGTGACAGTCCAGGTGCGGAGCATGTCGCGGATGCTGAGTTTGAGGCTGTCCTTGACGATCCAGAAGCCGGCGTCGTTGAGGTGGGAGAAGAAGAGGGAACCGCAGCCGATGGCGACGATCAGGAGTTCTGGAACGGTGTTCGGGCTGTTCTGGAGTTGTGGGACGAGGAGTTCGGCGGCGACCGTGATGGAGACGGTGGCGGATCCTGTGACGACGCGCACGAATGCGGCGGCGAGCCAGCCGTAGACGAAGATGCTGAGGTTGGCGGAGGCTGCGAGGTCGCCGAGGATTTTTGCGAGACCGCTGGTGGTGAGGACTTTGGCGAATCCTCCTCCTGCGGCGACGGTGAGGATGGTGGGGCCGACGGATTTGATGCAACCCCAAGCGATGCTCGGCACGGGGGCGAGGCTGCCTCCTGGGCGGAGAGTCGGCACTGCGAGCATGGCGAGAATTCCGAGGAGGAGCGCGATGGACGGAGCCCCGGCTGTGCGGATGACTTTCAGCGGTGTGGAGTCGCCTCCGACGATTTCCGTGGCGGATGCGGCCATCATCAGGAGGATGGGAAGCAGGATGATGAAGAGCGTGGTTCCGAAGGGGGCGAGTGGGCCACTTTGCGGGTTGGATGGAGTTCCTGTATCGCCTGGGGTGACAGAGAACTTTCTTGAGACGATGCGAGCGAAGAGGGGGCCGGCGACGGCGGCGACGGGGATCCCTATAATCATCCCCCAGATGAGGGTGGCCCCTGTGCTGGCGTGCAGATATTTGACGGCGATGACGGGTCCGGGGTGTGGGGGCATGACGCCATGCATGACGCTCAGGAAGGAGAGGAGCGGCAGGGCGAGGGAGAGGAAGGGGCGACCGGTTTCACGGACGAGGCTGTGAAGGATGGGGAGAAGGAGGAGGAACCCGACGGCGAACCATGTGCTTAAACCGACGCAGAGAGCGAGGGCCATGATGCAGAGCCCGGCGCGGTTGATACCGAAAGTCCGGAGCAACCCTTTGGCGAGCGAGTCCGCTCCACTGGAGGATGCGAGGATCTTACCGCTGATCGCTCCGAGGAGGATGATTGGGGTGATGCCGGTGGGAGAGAAGTCTGAGAGGATACCCCAGAATTTTTGGAGGAATGCGGAGAAGGCTTGTCCGTAGGTCCAAGCGTCTGCGACCGGTTGTCCATCCGACCCGAGGGGATGAACGCCGAGTTGAACCGCGCCCACTGCCATGACGGCGGAGGCGGCGGGCAGGGCGTACATGGCGTTCACCTTGAACTTCACGACGAGGAAAACGAGAACGGCGACGGAGCTAAGGGCGAGGGCAACGAGTTGCCATTGTTGGGGGTCCATGTTTGGGAGGTGAAGGGTTGGAAGTTGGTGAATCGTTTTGTGGGGACGGTCAGGCCTGGTGGAAGAACCGGCCTCGCGCGGCGATGGGCCAAGGTGCACCGGGGCGCCCATTTTTTACGGGGTAGGCTTTATCGTGCATGGACACGGTAGGGCAGACGTGACGCGGGATCCCGAGCACGGGAGTTCCGAGGGGGAAATCCCCGGGGTTGGCGACTTGCAGCACGAGGTGCTCTTCGCTTTGCATCAGGACTTCGGCGTCTTCGAGGCCTTGGAGTCTGACCCGGGGATGAGGGTTTTCTGGAGCGACCGATTTGTGTCCGAGGTCGAGGCAGATGCGATTTGAGCCGGGGTGGCTTACGACGCGGCAGAGCAGGATGGCTGCGGGTGAGAAGTTGAGGTCTGGGTGTTTGTCTCCGTAGCCGAAGTCCCAGAGCACTGTGGTTCCAGGGGAGCAGATGCGGTCGGGATGGGGGGCATGGATGCCGAAGGTCGGGCTTCCCCCTGCGATGAGGGAGGGCACTGCGAGCCCTTCGCTTTCCAGTTGTTTCCGGAATGCGAGGATTTCAGCGAATGCGGCCTCGCAGCGTTCGGTGCGCACGTGAAGGTCGGCATCATGGATGTGTCCGTCGTAGGCATGCAGTCCTAGGGTACGGATTGCGGGGGAGGAGGTGAGCTGACGGTACAGTGAGAGAGCGGTTGGCCCGGGCGCGATGCCGGTCCGGCTCATGCCGCAATCGAGTTCGAGGAAAACCGCAGTGGGGGATTGGTGGAGGCGGTGGAGTTGTTCGAGTTGCGCGAGGGTTTCTGGTGCATCGATCAGGACGGAAAAGTGGGTGGCTGGGAACCGTTTTTCCAGATCTTTGAGGTGGGCGAGGTTAGGGCCTTGGAGTGGGTACGCGACGAGGACATCGATTGCGCCACGTGCTGCACAGAGGGCGGCTTCGGAGAGCGTGGATGCTTTGAAGTTGGTAATCCCTAGGGCGAGGTGGCGATCGATGATCTCCGGCGTTTTGTGGGTCTTGATGTGCGGTCGCAGCCGGGCGGGATCGTTGCCTACCATGCGGAGCATTTCGCGGAGGTTCGCTTCGATCCGCTCCTCGATGAACAGGAGGGCTGGCGATTCGATGGCATCTAGGCCGTTGATTTCCGGGAAATGCATGTGTCGGGGGGTTATCGAAGTTCGAAGATGACTTCCACTTCGGCGGCGATGTTGCCGGGGAGCGGTCCCATGCCGACGGCGCTTCGTGCGCCGACGCCGTGATCGGGGCCCCAGACCTCTGCGAAGAGCTGGGAACACGCGTTGATGACTTTGGGATGGTCGTAAAAATCGGGGGCCGAGTTGACCATGCCGAGTGTCTTGATGACGCGACCGATTTTGTCGAGAGAGCCGAGTTCGTTCCGGAGGGTGCTGAGGAGGGCTAATCCGCATTGGCGGGCTGCGTTCTGACCTTGTGCGAGGTCGAGGTCTTTGCCGACGACACCTGTGATGTAGGTGCCGTCGTCCTGCATGGGGCCATGGCCGGAGATGTAGAGCAGGTTCCCGGTGATCACGACCGGTTTGTAGACGTGGACAGTTTTCGGGATTTTTGGCAGGGAGAGTCCGAGTTCAATGATCCGAGATTCGGGTGTGGTCGCAGGGGTGGAGCTCATGGGAGCGGGAGGGATGCAACTCCCACGCCATTGCATGCGGCGAGGGCGAAAAACCGTCCGTTCTGCGGGAGCGCCGTGATTTGGCGTCCGTGCGTGCGCGCTCAGTCCCCATCGAGCACTCGTCCGATGCCTCCGAGGATGGAGCCTTCGCCGGTGGCGCGTCCGCCTGCGGAGGGGGCGTTGGCGATGATCCGATCTGCCATGCGCGAGAACGGCAGGCTCTGCAGCCAGACGGTTCCATGGCCTCGAAGGGTGGCGAGGAAGAGTCCTTCGCCGCCGAAAAGCATGGATTTCAGGCCACCGGAGCGTTGGATGTCGTATTGGATCCCGGAGGTCATTGCGACGAGGCATCCTGTGTCCACTCGGAGCGTTTCGCCCCGGAGTTCGCGGCGGACGATGGTGCCGCCAGCGTGGACGAAGGCGAGTCCATCTCCTCGGAGACGTTGGAGGATGAATCCTTCACCGCCGAACAATCCGGCGCCGAGGCGTTGGGTGAACGCGATGCCGACGGAGGTTCCGAATGCGGCGCACAGGAAGGCTCCTTTTTCACAGAGGATCTCGCCCCCGAGTTCCGCGAGGCGAAGGGGGACAATTTTTCCTGGGTAAGGTGCAGCGAACGCCACGCGGCGTTTTCCCCCGGGGCCGCGGTGGGTGAAGTGGGTCATGAAGAGGGATTCTCCGGTGAACAGGCGCTTTCCAACGCTTGCGAGGGCACCGAGGAAACCGCCGCCGGAAGATGAGCCATCCCCCATTTTGGCCTCAAAAGTGATGTCGTCCTCCATGTAGCACATGCCGCCGGCTTCAGCGATCACGGTCTCGCCTGGATCAAGTTCGACCTCAATGAGTTGCATGTCATCTCCATGGATCTCGTAGTCGATGTCGTGGCTCGTTGGCAGGCCGGCCCCTGCGCGATGATTTGAGGGGAGGGGTGGAGGAGCCGAGGGGGCGGAGCGGAAGAGATCGGGCAACGCTTGAGAGGCGGGCTGCCAAGCGGGCATCCCTTCGGTCCAGATCAGTGTGTCTGAGGTGATTGCACCGCTGGAGACGAGATCTTGGAGTCGCGATTCGGGCACATGGGTGGTTTCACTGGCGGAGATGGAATAGAACCAGGTTTTCATGAGCGAGAGGTATTGGTGTGGGGTTCGACCGGATTGAGTCGATTCCGAGGGGGTCACTGCGGCTTTTCTTCCGAGGGCGCGGCCGGTTGGTCCTCTTGCGGCTGGGGGCCGATGAAGAGTTCATCGCCGGGCAGGGGACGCGTCGGGTCTGGCAGGTAGACGAGCTCTCCGCCGAAGCCGCCAATCTCGTTCAGGAGGATTTGGCACACGGTCCACCATTCACCGGGATGTGGGGGTGTCCGCGGTGATCGGGAGGTGCCGGGGAAGACGAGATAGGTGACTTTGAGGTCACTTTCTGCGCGGGCGTTGGTCGCGCTTCCGCGATTGATCTCTTTGCAGAGTCTGAGAGAGGCTTCACCGGTTTTGATGCTCGGACCCGCGTCGCCCACGATGGCAGGGAAGAGTCGGTTCCCGTGGATGACGACGCAGAAGTCTCCGACCGAAGCGAGCGGTTTGAGTTGGCTTCGCGAGGACACCATGGGGAGCGGCAGCACGATATAGGGATCGTTCGTTCCGACGAGGAAACTGGCTTTGCCGAGGTCCGCGATCTCTTGGCGGAGCGTTTGAATGGATTCGCCGAGTTCCTTCGCCTTCTGCGGGTTTCCTTTTGCTGCTGCTTGAGCGATTTCCGCTTCTTTCAGCTTCTTTTTCCAAGGATCGAGGAAGGGGTTCGGCAGTTTGGTGCGTTTGGGCCAGCGGTAGCTTGTGAACGGTTGGAATGTGGCGGAGGTACCCTCGATGGTCGGGACCCGGTCTCCATCGGACCCATCGGTATCCACGTCCATGTCTGCTTGCAACAGGAGGGCTTTTCGTCCGGTTTCCGGGTGTTGAAGTTCGAGGAGGGTTTCGGTGTCGAAGAAGTTGTGACGCGAGAGGAGATCGTCGAGGCGGGTCAGTTTGGATGCCATGTTCGCGACCTTGCGTCGGTAGAGGTCCCCGAAGTGGGGTGGCACGGAGGCGTCTCGGAGCAGTTCGGGCAGGGCAGGGAGAGCGGTGGTGAGTTCGGGGTTGACCCGAGTGAGGCGTTCCAAGTCGGATCCGGTGGTTGGGACGCGAAGGTTGACGGAGATCTGGACTTCGTAAGCTGCCTCGTCTTGGCGTTCGAGTGAGGCGGAGTCGCCTTCGGTGGCGTTCAGGGTGGTGGACACCTTGGCGCCTTGGAAGAGCTTGGTGGTGTCGATTTTCTTCAGTGGGATGCTTGGGGGCGGAGGGGGTGTGGGTGGTGGAGGGGGAGGTTGCGGTGGGGCGACGACGACTTGGGGAGGAGGCGTTGGCGGTTTGGAAGCGCCGATGCCGAGGCGTTTGATGGCGAAGAGGGTGCCCGTTGCGCCTGCTCCGAAGCCGACGAGGAGAGTCAGGAGGAGTGTGGGGATTTGACTCGAGCGGTTTTCGGGAGGAGGTGACGAGCCCATGGGATTTGGCGGGCGCAGGATCCCGCAGGGTTCAGCGTTTCGCCGTGAACGAAAGGATGACGGCGACGAGGCAGCCCAGGGTCAGCAATGAAACCATTCCTGCGGGCATGAAGGATTTGTTCTTGAGGAACGCTGGGAGGAATCGGCCGAGGAGGAGCAGGGACACGATGCCACCGAGAATGGCTGCATTCCTTGGGTTTGAGGAGGAGAGTACGCCGGCCAAGATCAGGAGCAGTCCGGAAACGCCTCCTGCTACGAGAGAGGGGATACTTTTTGCCTTGAGGAATCCGATGACGCCGCCGATTGCGGTGAGTGCTCCGGCGACGAGGTGGATGATTTTGAAGAAACTCATGGTGGTGGGGTGGAGGTGGGACAGGTTGATCTACGGGTTGATCTGCAGATAGGTGTAACCTTGCAACGCTTTTTCGTAGTTGGCTAGCAGTCGCATGGCGTCATTCGGTTTGAGGCGGTCTGATTTGATCGCAGCATCGACTTGAGCCTTTACCTGGCGGATGAGTTCGCTCTGGTTCCATTGGACCATGGAGAGCACTTCTCCGATGGTCGACCCCTCGATGGTTTCCTCGATGTACCATCCGGATTCTTCATCTTCGTCGAGGAAGACGTGCGCTTCGTTGACCCGACCGAACAGGTTGTGGAGGTCACCCATGATGTCCTGATAGGCACCCATCAGGAAGATGCCGATGTAGTAGGGGGAACCGTTCAGGCGGTGGAGCGGGAGGGTGTCTTTGATGTCGCTGAGATCGATGAACTTGGCGATTTTCCCGTCGGAATCACAGGTGATGTCGACCAGGGTGGCGTTCCGTTCGGGGAAACGCTCGAGATGGTCGATGGGCATGATGGGGAAGAGTTGACCGAGAGCCCAGTGATCGAGGAGCGATTGGAAGACGGAGAAGTTGCACACGTATTGGTCGCCGAGCGCGACTTCGAGTTCACGAACCTCGTCGGGCACGAACTTCATGCCTTTGCAGAGTTCGACGATGCGCTGTGCGATTTTCCAGAAGACCTGTTCGATGCGCGCTTTGCTATCGAGATCGAGCAATCCGAGGTCGAACATGGACTGGGTTTGTTCCTTGATCTGCTGCGCATCGTGCAGCGTTTCGATGCGGTTCTGTTGGGTGAGATTTTTCAGGAGATCGATCATCTCGCTGACCTGCTTCGGGTCAGAGTCCCTTGGTTCGACGGGGATCCTGTCGCGATCTTTTTCGATGGCGCCGAAGGCTTCGACGATGAGGACTGAGTGATGGGCGACGATGGCGCGACCGCTTTCGGAAACGATGATGGGGTGGGCGACGGATTCGGAGTCGCACACTTCCATGATGTTCCAGACGATGTCGCGGGCGTATTCGGCGAGGCTGTAGTTGGTGGAACTTTCGAATGCGGAGCGTGAGCCGTCGTAATCCACACCCAAACCGCCACCGACGTCGAGATAGCCCATCTGGTGGCCCATTTTCGCGAGTTTCGCGTAGAAACGGGCGGCTTCGCGGACGGCGCGTTTGATGGTCCCGATGTCCGGCACTTGCGATCCGACGTGGAAGTGGACGAGTTGGAGCGAATCGGCGAGTCCTGCACTTTTGAGCATTTCGCTGGCGGCCACGAGATCGGCGGTGCTCAGGCCGAACTTCGCATTTTCACCGCCACTGGTGGCCCACTTGCCTGCGCCTTTGGTTGCGAGGCGGACGCGGATTCCGACGAGGGGTTTTACGCCGACCTCCAATGCGATCTGGATGATCTGTTGGAGTTCTTCGAGTTTTTCCACGACCATGATGACCTTTTTTCCCAGCTTGGTGCCGAGGAGTGCGTTCTGGATGAACAGGCCGTCTTTGTAACCGTTGCAGATGATGAGGCTTTCGGGGTCGCGATGGATGGCGATTGCGGCGAGGAGTTCGGGTTTACTTCCCGCTTCGATGCCGAAGTGGAAGGGTTCACCCGCGTCGATGATCTCTTCGACGACTTCGCGGAGCTGGTTCACTTTGATGGGGAAGACCCCGCGGTAGGCGGATCGGTATCCCATCTCGGTTATTGCGTCACCGAACGCGCGGTTGATCTGTTCGACGCGGTGGCGCAGCAGGTCTTGGAACCGGAGCACCATGGGGAATGTGAGGCCCCTGGATTTTGCTTCCTCGAGAACCTCAACCATGTCGATGGGTGTTCGACTGTCTTGCGTTGGCATGACGTTGAGGTGACCTCGATCGTTGATGCCGAAGTAACCGGTGCCCCAACGGTCGATGTTGTAGAGCGAGATGGCTGACGGGATATCCCAAGGTTGGTTCATGTGCGGAGACGGGAATGAAAAACGAGTCAGGCCTTTCGGAAAGCCCGAAGTGAGGACAATTTTGTGACGGACACTATTTGGTCAGGCCGGTGATGGGGTTCGTGATCAGACGGCGACGCCTGTACGTTCCGTGACGTCGCGGCGGATCCAGTCCCACAGGGAGTCTAAGGTGCTGGTCATCTGTGCCTTGATGGATTGCAGGGTGTTCTCCGTTAGCGGGGTGTCTTGGGAGCCTGTCACGCTACCGAACATGTAGAACTTGATCTTGGGTTCTGTCCCTGACGGGCGCACGGCGATCCGGCAGCCGTTGACGAGTTCGATGATGAGCATGTTCTCCTTGGGCAGCGGATCACCTTCGACATCGTGTAGGTCTTCGGAAGCGAAGTTGGTCACTCGACGCACCGCGACGCCGGAGGCCTCGGTCGGCGGGTTGGCCGCATACGAGGCGACGAGTTCCGCGATCTGGCGTGCACCTGATGCTCCCTCGAAGGTCAGGGAGCCGTTCTTCTCGAGGAAGTAGCCGAACTCGAGGTAGATACGGTCGAGCAGTTGCGGCACGGTCAATCCGAGGGAGAAGGCGTGTGCTGCGACCTCCGCGAAAACGACGGCGGCGCCGTTACCGTCTTTGTCGCGAACGAAGTCTGAGGCGCTGTATCCGTAGCTTTCCTCGCCTCCGCACACGTAGAAGGTCGAGTGTTCTAGGCGAAGGGCTCTGGTCGCCGTTTCGTCGAGTTGGCGGTAGTTGCTGCGAAGGTTTGCGGGAATCGCGCGTTCATACTGACCGAGCTTCGCCCCGATGTACTTGAAGCCAGTGAGGGTCTCGACGCAGCGAGCGCCAAAGCCCTTCGCAATGGCCTTTTGAAGGTCCGTTGTCACGAACGTCTTGATGACAGCACAGCGTGATGCGTTCTTCTCCGTGATGACCCCTTGGGCCCTGAGTTTGGACAGTCGGTAATAGGCCATGAGGGAACCGATCTGATTTCCTGTGAGGATTTGGAGGTGCCCTGATTCGTCGCGAACTGCGACGCCCATCCGGTCGCAATCCGGATCGGTGGCGATCACGATGTGCGCCCCTGAGGCATCGGCTTGGGCCATGGCGATTGAGAGGGCCTCAGCGTTCTCTGGGTTGGGGCTTTTCACCGTCGGAAAGCGACCATCGGGTTCATCTTGTTGTGGGACAGTATCCACGTGGAATCCGATCCGTTTGAGGGCGGGGATGCTCTGGATCGCTCCTGTGCCGTGGATGGGGGTGAAGACGAACTTCAGCCCAGATGCATTTGCGATCATCTCCTTGTCGAGAACAAGTGTTTCAAGACGAGCGAGGTAGGCGTCGTCGTCGGCTTGGCCTAGAGGAATGATTTGACCTTGCGATGCTGCTGGCTCGGGCTCGAAGTTGGCGCCGGCGAGAGCATTGACCTCGTCGATGATGCCCGAGGCGTGGGGTTCGACGACTTGGGCTCCCTCGTTGAAGTAGACCTTGTAGCCGTTGTCGTGCGGCGGGTTGTGGCTTGCAGTGATGACGATGCCTGACGTGGCTCCGCGATGTCTGACCGCGAAGGAGAGTTGGGGAGTGGAGCGTGGACCTTCGAAGAGAAAGACATCGCATCCGCTTTGTGAAGCGACGGTTGCGGCCAGTTCAGCAAAGTGGCGGGAGAAGTGACGCGTGTCGTGTGCGATGGCGATGGACGGACGTTTTCCGGGGGTATTGGCGTCAGCCCAGCGGCGTAAGTAGAGTGCGAGGCCACGGGTCGCTCGTGCGACATTGTGGTCATTCATCGCGTTGGTTCCGACGCATGCGTGTTCGGGGCGTCCTAATCGATCGGGAACTCCGGCCTCTGCCCGCGTCACTTTCTTGCCGATGGTTCTCCCTCTTAGTCCACCGGTTCCAAAAGCGAGCGTTCGGAAAAAGCGGTCATTGAGCTCATTCCATTCTCCCTCGGTGACGAGTTCGTTGATGGCCTCGACGACGAAGGGGGGCGGGTTTGAGTGCAGGAGCGCTTGGAGGTTTTTGAGGCTGGATTCCAGGAGGTTTCCTGCGGCAACGGCGCGAGAGGCGAGATCGAGAGTTTCGGACATGGTGGAGGAGGAGTTTTTTCTGAGATGTCCTGGTCGGGATTTAATCGTTGGTGATGAGTTATTTGCGTTCTCCGAGGATCCAGACGACTTCGCCGTCGGTCGGACTGACTTTGCCAGACGGGTGTTGGCCGCTTCTGGCTTCGGCGACGATGGTGTCCTTGGCTGGGTCGTTGACCAAGAAGGCGACTGTGCGCGAGGCGTTGATCAGCGGGAATGTGAAGGTGATGCGTTGAGGTGGCGGCTTCGGTCCTGTCGTGGGGATGACGTTGCGCAGGTTCTCGAGGAGCGCGGGGGATCCTGGGAACAGGGAGGCGGTGTGGCCGTCCTCACCGATACCGAGCAACAGGAGGTCATGCCGATAACGTGTTTCGCCGAATCGGTTTGCGATTGCTTCGAGTTGTCTTTCGCATAGGGCCGCGGCGTCCTGTGGTGGGAGTTCGCCTTGGATGCGGAAGACGTTGCCGGATGGGATGTTCACCTTTGACAGCAGGGACTCCTGAGCCATCCGGAAGTTGCTGTCTGCGTGATCTGGAGGGACACAGCGTTCGTCGCCGAATGTGATCTGCACTTTCTCCCAAGTCAGACTGGGAGTGAGTGTTGCAAGCGCTTCGTAAACTTTTCGAGGGGTGGATCCTCCTGCGAGGCCAAGTCGGAAAAGGCCACGCGCTGTGATGGCCTTGTCATGTTCTTGGACGATGAGACGGATGGCAGTTTCTGCGAAATCCGTCGTCCTCAGGACTCGGGTGTTGGAAGGAGTTTGCATGGGATGAATGCGTTAAGGACTGCCGAGGTTGAGGAGAGAAGCGTGAGATGGGTCAACGATGCTTTGCGCACATCGATCAGGCCTTCGTTGATGGCGGTGTAAGAGCTGATGAGGTGGGAAAGGTCGGGTTGATGGCCGCAGAGCAGCACGGTTTCGAAGTTGGCGTATGCCTGCAGTTCACGTTGCGCCATGGCGGGGGCCATCCCGCATGCGGCCCAAGGCACCTCGATCAGTTCCGCACCGCAGGCTTTAGCGACTGCGGCAGCAGTCTGACGTGCTCTGATGAATGGGCTTGAAAGGACAAGGTCAGGGCGGCGGTCGGGATGGCTCAGAAACGAGGCCACACGAGCTGCTTGGGTATGCCCTTTCGGAGTCAGTTCGCGTTGAGCGTCGGTGGGCGCGCGGTCGACAGCGTCGGCGTGACGGAGGATGTAGAGGTCCATGACGCCAAGGGTATAATCACATGACCATTCCGCCATCCACGGTCAGGCACTGCCCCGTGATGTATTTCGCGTCGGCGCTTGCGAGGAAAGCGACGGCAGCTGCGATGTCGCTGGGTTGTCCGAATGCGCCGAGGGGGATCTGGGACACGACGCTTGTTTTGATGTTCTCTGGGAGCACCTCGGTCATGTCCGTGGTGATGAAGCCTGGCGCGACCGCATTGACGGTGATGCCTCGAGAGGCCATCTCTCTCGCGATCGTCTTTGTCAGTCCGATGAGTCCGGCCTTTGAAGCGACGTAGTTCGCTTGGCCTGCATTGCCCATGAGTCCTGCGACTGACGCGATGTTGATGATCCTGCCGCTTTTTTGGCGCAGCATGGTGCGTTGCACCGCTTGGATGAAATTGAACGCACCTTTGAGGTTGGTATCGAGGACGAGGTCCCAGTCCTCCTCGCTCATGCGCATGGAAAGTCCGTCCCGTGTGAGACCTGCATTGTTGACGAGGATGTCGATCCTGGAGAAGTCTGCGACAATCTTTTCTGTCAGCTCTTTGACGGCGGAATGATTTGCCACGTCGACGGCGTACGCTTTGGCCATTCCGGCGTGCTTTGCGTTGATTTCGTCGGCGGTTTTGAGGGCGTTAAGTTCGGTTCGTGAGACGACCGCAACGCGGGCTCCTTCGGAAGCGAGTTGGAGGGCGATGGCGTGGCCGATACCGCGTCCGGCACCGGTGATGATGGCTACTTGATTGGCGAAACGCATGATGATGGGGCGGAGAAGAAAGTTTGGAGCGAACGGTGTGTCAACAATCGCGAAGTGTCAGGCGCGATTGGATTCGCTGGAGTTGCCTTCTGGGGAGGCATCTGCGTCGGTGGGAGGGGATGCAGGGTCGGGCGACGTTTCGCCGAGTCGTTCGTAGAGTTTGACGACTCCGAGGATGATGAGGAATGGGCGCACGAGCGCGAGTGCGAGTCTGAGGATTCCGGACACGATTGAACCGATTGGCAAAAGTGTGAGGAGGAGACCGGAACCGAAAGCTGCGCCGACTGCGCGGAGAGGTTCTTCGCGCGCGAAGTTTTCTGTGGCGACCACCAAGCGGTCGATAGATGGTGCAGGGGCATTGGATTCAGTGTTTGCCGCTACGGTTTCGGGGTGGTCCATCCCTCTATTTCTCCTGAGCCGATGGGGTGAATCAAACCCTGATTTTCATTTTCAAGTTGAGCTTCTTCGGGGGATGAGGGATGGTGTTTGTCCGCTGAAGGAAGGGTGGCTGAGTCCGGTTTAAGGCACTCGACTCGAAATCGAGCGT
>CAZAZT010000043.1:0-8301 GCA_964489645.1 uncultured Chthoniobacteraceae bacterium
CGCGCCTCTTCCGAGACCATCACCAACACAGGCTCCGCCGCAACAATCACCTCCCCCGGACGCTTCAACATGGCCGAGACCACCCCCGAGACCGGAGCGCGCAAAACCGCAGACTCCTCCAACGCCCTCAACTCCGATTGCTGCGCACGTATCGCCGAATCCACCGTCTTCTGAAGCACGCTCACCCCCGACTCCGCCGGCCTAAGCCTCGCAATCTCGGGTTCAATCTCCGCAATCAGGCGCGTGAGCGTCGTCACCCGTTCTTTCAAGCTATCACGACGGGATTCAAGCAACTGGAACTCCGCCGCTGAAATGACGTTCTGCTTCACCAATCCAGCCGACCGAACCACATTCGCCTCCGCCAACTCCAACTCCACCTTCGCCGCGCTCAACTCCACGTTCTGCCGCATCCACTCCAACCGAAGCTGCTGGTAGTTCAACGCAATCCGATCCTCATTCTGGATCAACTGCGAACGCAATGACTCGATTTCCGCAGCCAACCGCGCCGTCACCACCTCCAAATCAGACGGACGCGTCACCACAATCGGTTTCCCTGCCTCAACCCGTTCAAAAAGATCAGCGTGCACCGCCACAATGGTCGCCTGTCGAACGGACGCCACAGACGCCTGCAAAACCTCCACCCGTCCAACATAGTGCCCGCCCGAAACTTGAACGCGCCATAGCCAACAAACCCCTGCCGCAACCAACGAGAAAATCGCAACAGATACCCAACCCGATCGAATTTTTTGACGGATTCCCATCATGAAAGTCTCCTCATGCACGGGACGCTTTGTCCGCCCGAAAACTGTTCAACCTCTGAACTCCCTCCAGCGCACCCAGATCCGCCAACAAAGCCTCCAATCGCGCCGCATCCCTCAACAGGACCAAGTACGCCACATCACATCCGCCCGATTCGCGCGCTCTCAACGACGTGCATTCCAAGTTCGTCCCATGCTGCGCTATTACCTTCCGAAGAGCATCCAACTCAGCAACTGGACGCCCCCACTGCATCTGGATGACCAGATCGTGCGTCTCCTTCCGCCCCAATCCCGAGAACCCGAGATAAATCAAGATGAGCGCCGTCACAGCACCTCCCACCAATGCCAACGAGAATCGCTGCGTCCCCGTCGCAACACCAATCATGATCGCCCCAAATACGTACGTCGCGTCATGCGTCTCCGTGAGCACATTGCGAAATCGGACCAAGGCAAAAATGCCCATGATCCCGAACGCCGTGATCAAGTTGTCCTGCAAGATCAGCATCATCAAAGCGACCAGCACCGGCATCACCACAATCGCGTTCATCAACGAGCGAGCCGAGGCGACCTTCCCATGCGAAAAATGGTAGATCCACGCCAAGATTTGCCCTCCCAAAAAGGCAAACCCCAAGGCGATCAGTAACGCGCCCAAATCCAGTGGGACCTGCGGATGATCCCGCGAAACTAGCCATGCGGATAACTCGTTCACAAAATCAAGCTACACAAAACCAAGCCATACACCATCACCCCAACCGAGTCCCCCCTCCAGTCGACACCGTAGAAAAGCGCCGCGCCCGCTGCTCCCCAACATCCCCCAAATCTCCAGCCAAGGGAGACACGATCCCCTCAGGCGAAAACCGCTCAATCCCTCGAGTCAATATCCCGTCGCAGTACTTCGCCGCCGAGGTCCGCTCCAGCCCCAACACCCGCTCAATATCAGCGAACCATCGCGGCTTCCCGTTCGAAAACTTCATCTCCAAAATCACCGTCTCTCCGAAGGGTCGAGCAGGCTCCACCCCAACCGGACCCTGCCAACACATCGCCGATACCGGCCACACGCACACCTCACGATCCATCGTCAACCGATCGTCCCCCTCCTCCCCGCACCATGCCTCCCTCCGATATCTCACAAATGCCGTTGGCACCGCCCTGATCACCTCCACCGCTCGAACAAACTGTTCTGCAGCCTCCATCTGCTCGTGAACCGGCTTCAAAAGGTCAGACTCCACCGGTAAACGCCCACCCAGAAACTCCTCAACACTCCCAATCCTCACTAACGCCCTGCTCTTCTCGATAAACCCATCAACACGCCGCTTCACCTCGATAAAAGCCGATTCCCCCAGCACTTCGCCGTATGTCCGAATCCGAAGTTTGAACCGATCCCGACTCCCGTTCACCGTATGCCAAAAAGTATGCAACTCTTTGGAATCCAAATAACAGCTATTGATCAGATATCCCGCGTCCCCCAAATCCGAACCGTACCGATCCAGATCAAGGAAACCTTTGATGTAACTCCTCACCTCAAGAGCCGTCACCTCATCAATCCGATACTTGTACTCCAAACGTCTCGCTAATCTCTGGAACATGGGTCTTCCTCGGCTCTCTGACAAAGCAACATCCCAACACCGTTGGTCTCTAAAATCTCTTTTCTCATCAATCGTGACTGCTCAGAGGACTTCCTGCTCCTCATCTCCTGACTCCAATTTTTTGCGGCTTCAAAGAAGGCCTGTCATCTATGTAACCGCCACCTATTTGTAACGTCACGCCAATCCCAATCCCCGATGCCTCCCTCTGCCATGCACGCTCAACCCTCTTACCAGCACCGGCGCTTCCCACGATTGCCGCGCATCGCCCTCCTCCTCTGCGCCCTGTTCTCCCTCGGACTCAATACCCACGCCCAGTTCTCCGAGAACACCCTCCTCCTCTCCGTCATCGGCGATGGAACCACCGCCTTGAACAGCGACGCTCATCCGCTTTCCGTGATCGAACTCCTGCCAAACGGAACGCCCACCGGGAAATCCATCACACTCCCGAGCACCGCCGATAACGCGATGACCGACAGCGGATCCGCCGCCTCATCGGGCCATCTCCAACCCTCGCTCGATGGATCACGACTGCTCCTCACCACATTCCAAACACCCCGCGGCACCTCCAAAGTCACCTCCTCAACTTCCGCAAAAATTCCCCGCGTCGTGGCGAGCATCCATAGAGATCTCTCCATCCAAAAAGTCCTTCACCTCAACTCCAGTTTCTCCGGCGAGGCCATCCGCTCCGTCACCGAATCCCCCGCCAATACCCTCTACCTTGCAGGAAATAGCGGAATCTTCCGTGCCCTCACGACCTCTCCGGATACCTCCCCTGAAAAGGTCACTAACCAAGACGGCATACGCCTCGTCTCCTCGTTCTCCGACGCAAGCAAACAGCGATTTATCGCCGCTTCCCAATCGACCGATATCCTCCGATTTGCAACAACACCCAACGCCCCCCCTCCCTCCCCTCTCGGCCTCCAACTCCAGGACGCCCACGCCTTCGTCTTTTTGGACCGATCCCCTACGGTTGGCGCAACCGGCCTCGGCGGTCTGGACACACTCTACGTCGCAGATGGCTCGTCCGATGACGACTCCGGACAGCCCGTCCTGCGCAAGTTCGAGTGGCGAGACGCCTCCTGGCAACCTGCAGGCGTCGCCACCCTTCCCCTCGATGGCACCAAGCTGTTCGGTCTCACCGCTCAGAGGGAAACCAACGGCGCAATCACGCTCTTCGCCACGACCTCCATCTCTTCCGACAACGCCGTCGTCACCATCGCCGACCGTTCCAACAACAATCGATTCGGCGGCGACCTCTCCGGAACCCTCACCATCATCGCCAAAGCCGGCCCCAACCGAGCCTTCCGCGGCGTCACCACCCTTCCACCGAACACTCTTCCAGACCTGACAACCGCGTTGAAAACCCCCTCCAACGCCCGAGTCGGAACCCCTTTCCCCCTGACCGTCACCGTCACCAATCGAGGACGCAAAGCATCCACGCCAACCCAACTCGCGTTCCAACTGCCCGCCTCCCTCACCTGGAAACTCCCGACCGGCGCCCCAACCCGCACGTTCACCACCAGCGAAGGGCTCACCCTTACGGATATCCCTGCAATCCTGCCGAATGAAAAAATCGAGCTCACCTTGGACGCAACGCCCATCCAAGAAGGAACGATTCCCCTGATCGCCAATGCCTTCCAATCTGACTCAACCCAATCAGTGCTCGAATCCAACGAGACCAACAACGGATCCAATGCGCAGACCGTTCTCGTGCAGCAACCGAAAACTTCACTCTCCGCACTTCAGACCCGCATCTTTCAACGAGGCGACTCCAATGCCCCAATCTCCCTACGTCTCAGGAATATCGGTTCCGCTGCCACCGATGGCCGAGTGGATATCGTCCCCTCCCTACCCAGCGGCCTGCGCTTGGTCTCCGCTTCAGGGGCCGGATGGACGCCCTTGAAAGACGCCAAAGGCGCAATCCTTCGACTCTCCAGTTCCGACACGGTCGCGCCCAAATCCGAGTTCCCGGAACTCACCCTCATTCTGGCCGTTGATGCTTCAGCATCCGACAACGCCAAAGTCTCGCTGACCTCTTCGGGGGGCGGGGATCAAGCCACCACGGACGAAAGCTCAACAACGTTACAGATCCGCATCCAAAATGCCGCAATCGGAACCGCCGCCTTCGAGTCCCCCAACATCGTGATTCCCAAAACACCCGGTAAGGTCGCGGTGAAACTCATCCGAACCGGAGGACGTCAGGGAACCCTCACCACGAGCGTCTCCGCAAAGGACGGCTCCGCATTCAGCCAAAAAGATTTTCGCCTCCTCTCGACCTCCGTCTCCTTTGCGAACGGGGTCGAATCCGCCTCCATCATGGTTGAGATCCTCCACAACCCCTCCGCAACCACTCATCGAACATTCACCCTCCAGCTCTCTCAACCGTCGCAAAGCCTGCCAGTAAAAACCACTTCCGTCACAATCCTCGAGCCCGACAACATCCCTCCCACGATCAAGATCACGGCACCCGCAAGCGCGGCAATCATCGAGGGCAACTCGGTCAACCTGACCGGCCAAATCCTCGACAATCAAGCAGGCTCCCAACTTCGTTATTCCCTCAATGGGAGCACTTTCAAAAGTGCACCCCTCGCGACCTCAGGCACATTCAATGTTCCCCTCACCCCCAAACCCGGCCTCAACTCCATCAAGCTCACCGCCAAAGACCTCGCCGGAAATGAAAGCAGCGTGGATCGCTCGTTTCTCCGCTCTGCACCCTCGCCCCTCAACCTGCTCATCGAACCAAAAAATGGCGGAACCGTATCCCTCACCCCCACCGTCGATCTCACAAAAGTGCAGATCGATTCTGCACTGACGCTCACCGCAACGCCCGCGCTCGGCTTCGTGTGGTCCGGTTGGGAAATCAGTTCACGACCGGGGGAACTCATCCGCTCCCAAAAACTCAATGCGCAAATGTCCGCCGGCCTCACCATTCGCGCCAAATTCACCCCCTCGCCCTTCGCCGCATCTGCCGGCAACTTCACTGGCATCGTGCGCCCTCAAAAGCCCATCCAGCCACGTCATGAGAACAGCGGGAGCATCCGGTTGTCCCTCACCTCTGAGGGAGTGATCTCTGGAAAAATCATCCTCGGCAACGAAGAACTCTCCATCGCCGCATCGCTCGATGAAACGGGAACCGCCCGGTTCGGCGAACCAGCCGCCGACTTCCTCCCTTGGTACCGCAAGGACGGACGAACCCTGCTCCTCCGCGTGACCAGATCCCCGTTCAGTCCCTTCGAGATTGCCGGAACACTCTCCGAATCAATATCAAAAGCAGAGACACCCGTCACGTCATTCACCCTGACAAAGTCCCCAACCCTCGCGAAAAATCCCAACCCAGGCACCTACAACGTCGCCGCATCAGCGCAAAAACAGCCCAACGGGATCGGTCGTACCGATTTCCATGAAGGTCCCATCCTCGGGACGGTCACCGTGCCGACACAGGGCAACGTCGCATTCTCGCTCCGCTTGCCCGATGGCACCACCGTCTCTGGATCCAATCCCCTCTCAGAAAACGGAGGGATCATCGCACACGCCACTCTCCACTCCGGCGCCGGCCAACTCGCAGGCGTCATCAAGCTCGACACCTCGTCAAAAGCGTCCGGCATATCGAGCGAAGACATGCTCTGGTTCATGCCCCCTGGGATAACCAACGCGTTCCCCATGGGCTGGCCCGAAGGCCTTCAACTCAGTCTGCAAGGCGCCCTCTTCCCTTCGATCGCACCAACCCGCGACCAACTTGTCCCCAACCTCGCCAGCACCGCGCCAAATTGCCGCCTCACCTTCATTTCGCGAGGTCTCGCCCTCCCGATCCAATCCGAGGCATTTCTCGCTCCCGACGGCACGTTGACCTCACTGCCCAGTCAGCCATCTATCACCGCAAAGCTAGATCTCAAAACCGGATCGCTCGACGGCACCGTCGATGCCAAAGAAGCCAAACCGACCGCCTTCCGCATGCTTCTCACCCCAAAAAAGCAAGGGAGCACCGCACTGGGAACGTTCCTCCTCTCGAAGGGTCAAAGCGGGTCCGTCATCCTCTCACCTCTCGGAGGAACACAGGGTAAACTCCTCGTTTCCGAGATCTCCTCGAACGGTTCAACAAGCTTTACCGATGAAGATGGCCAGCCTTCCGATTGGATCGAACTCCACAACCCGAACAATCTCCCAGTGGATCTCAAAGGCTGGGCGCTCACCGACGAGCGAGATAATCCTGCGAAGTGGAGCTTTCCAGATGTGCGAATCGAACCACGCGCATTCCTGCTCGTTTGGGCCTCCGGTAAAGACCGCCGAAAGCCGGGCTCTCATCTGCACACGAACTTCAGCCTGAACGCCAACGGCGAATATCTAGCCCTCATTCGGCCCGACGGCACCCCCGAACAATCCTTCATCGACGGAGTGCCCGCACTGTCCACCGGCGAAAGCTACGGCATCAACTTCGGCACAAAAAAGTTGATCTCTCCAGGAACTCCCTGCCGCTATTTCGATTCTGGTCAGGCACTTCCATCAAACTGGATCCGCCTCGACTTTGATGACTCAAAGTGGAAATCCGGTGCACAGCCCTTGGGATACGGCATTTGCGTGAAAGGCCTGACCGTCAGGCAGGTCATCGCATCCCCCTCGCTCGGCGGAGTTTCCAACCTCGCTCAAGCCGACACCCTTGTCACCCTTCCCAAAGGACACTCGGACATCTCTGCAGAAAAGACATTCGTGGTCCCCCAACTCAATCTCCTCGGAGAAGGCAGCGATGGTCATTACGACGCGAACATCGCCATCCCCCAACCGGGTGAGCCTTACGCCCTCCGCGCCACAGGCACCCTGCTCATCCAAGAAGACGGGATCTATACATTCGGCCTGAACTCCGATGACGGAGGAACCATCCGTATCGACGGAAAACCCGTCATGATTGACGACACGAATCATGGCCCTGAAGACCACCTATCAGGCCCGGTCTCCCTCACCGCAGGTCCCCACTCCATCGAAGTCGTCATGTGGGAAGCAGGGGGTGGCGATGAGGTGGAACTCTTCGCTGCGCGCGGTGCCCAATCCTCTTGGAACCAGGATTTCAAACTCATCGGCGCCTCAGACGGGATTCCCGTGGTCACCTTCGACGCCCCCTCCACCGAAGGCTCGATTATCGCCACAGACCTGTCCGAATCGGTGCGCGGTAAGCGGACGGACTTCGCTGCCCGCTTCAGCTTCACCTGCGCGGATCCTTCGCAAGTCGATCAACTCACACTCAACATCGCCTTCAACGACGGCTTCATCATCTCACTCAATGGCACCGAGATCCTTCGCGAAAATGCTGGGATCGCCCCCGTTTCACCCGCCTCAGCAGTGAAAGCGAAGGAGCCATCAATCTCCCTTTCACCAAGTCTTTACGATTTATCAAATGGGAAATCTCTTTTGAAAAAGGGGGCAAACGTTCTTGCTGTGCGCACCTTGTCCTCCTCTCTAACCGATTCCTCCACCCTCCTTTCTGTATCCCTCGTCGCATCGGGATCAGCCAACTCCCAGTACGGATTCTTCACCCCAGACACCCTCGGACTCACATCCACTCCGGGCAAAATCAATGGCGCAAGTTTCGCTCCCTCGCGCCTTGGTCCCGTTCGATTCAGCCATTCTCGAGGCACCTACACCGCCACATTCCCGCTCACGCTCACTCCTCCCGAAACCGACTCGACCATCCGCTACACCGTGGACGGTTCAGTTCCCACGGCAGAACACGGCGAGATCTACTCAACGCCGGTGACCATCTCAAAGACCACTGTCCTGCGTGTTGCCGCATTCCGCAGTGGGTCCAAACCGGGACCCGTCTCAACAACCACGTTCCTGTTCCCCACCGATATCATCCGCCAATCCGCCGACGGAAAGCCTCCCGGACCCAACTGGCCCGCATCCAACGTGAATAGCCAAGTTGTGGACTACGGCATGGATCAACGGATCGTGGACAGCATCAATCC
>CAZAZT010000043.1:8401-11888 GCA_964489645.1 uncultured Chthoniobacteraceae bacterium
AACTACTCGTGGTCGTTCGGGGGCGATGGGAACAACACCTTCATCCGAGAAGAGATCACCCGCGAGATCCAAGGCGCCATGGGGCACCCCCACGCGCGCGGACGAGACTTCCATCTCTTCATCAACGGTCAGTACTGGGGCCTCTACAATCTCGACGAACGCACCGAAGCAAGTTTCGCCGCAACATACCTCGGCGGAAAAAAAGCCGATTACGATGCCATCAAGACCGAACAGGACGCCGGGTATTCGACTGGGGTCAATGACGGCAACCTCGACGCGTGGACGCAACTCTTCGAGCAATCAAAGTCACTCCGCGACACCCCATCAAACGCAGCCTATTTCGCACTCCAAGGGTTGAAGCCGGACGGAGTCACCCCCGGTGATACCCCCACTCTGCTCGATGTCGACAATCTCATCGACTACATGCTCCTCACGTTCTGGACAGGTAACCTCGACGGATGCACCTCCGCCTTCCTCGGGGACAATAACGCCAATAACTGGTCCTCTGTCCGCAACCGCACCGGTAAGCGCGGATTCATCTTTTTCGCGCACGACTTCGAACATTCATTTTTCGACCTCTATCAGGATCGAACAGGCCCCTTCGAAACCGCCAATCGAGACCAACTTGCCTACAGCAACCCGATGTTCATCCATCACAACCTTCGGACAAATGACGAGTATCGCATGCGATGGGCGGATCGCGTCCAAATGCACTGCTTTGGGAAAGGCGCCCTCACGGCGGATTCGCTTCGCGCTCGGATCCAAGCACGGGCTCAAATCATCGATCGCGTGATCCGTGCAGAATCCGCGCGCTGGGGTGACGCAAAGTCCTCAACACCGCTCACCCGGATCCATTGGCAAGCGGCCCGCGATTACCTCCTCAACAACTATGTCCCGAACCGCGGCCCCATCGTCCTCCAACAACTCCGTGATGATGGCCTCTATCCCTCGCTCAACGCACCCGAATGCTCCCCTGCCGGAGGAAATGTCATCCCCGGCTCGTATGCCAGCTTCACCTCCGCGGGTGGAACAATCCGCTACACCTGGGACGGACCCGACCCCCGCAGTGTTGGCGGCAAAGCGGACCCTTCGGCAAAATCCATCCTCACCTCACCCAGCACGTCCAACCTTCTCACATCCGCAACAAAATGGCGTATCCTGCCCGTCGCAAAAGACCTTGGCGCCCAGTGGACCCTCGGAACGTTTGATGACTCCACCTGGATTGTCGGATCCGGAGAGATGGGATTCGGAGATGGCGATGAAACCACCATCGTGCCGACCGTCCCTGATCCCGCCCCCGGCTTCGCTCGGAATGTCACCACCTACTTCCGGACAAGTTTCAACATCACCGACCCGTCCTCAGTCGTCAAACTCACCGCCCGGATCAAGTACGACGATGGAGTCGCTCTCTATCTGAACGGCAAAGAGTTCTATCGCTCGGACAATCTTCCCGCCAACGCCACCTTCCTCACCCTCGCGACCTCCGCAGCGCCCGATGAATCAGCGACATTCACCGTCGAGATTCCCCCCAACCTGCTCATCAAGGGCAACAACACCCTGAGCGCCGAAGTCCATCAAGTCGCAGTCGACAGCTCAGACATCTCATTCCGATGCGACCTAGATGCCGGATACACATCTCGTCTCCTGATCCCCGAAGGAAAACACACGCTTCGCTTCCGATCGCAATCTGGAAATATCTGGAGCGCACTCACAACCGTCGCATTCGATACCACCACCATCCCCTCGCTCCGGGTCGACGTGTCCGCAGCCTCTCTCGAAGCGGGTGTCGCGTCCGTCGCACAACTGTCCATCACCAACACTGGCAAAACCCCGCTGAACAGTCCTGTTCGCATCGACTGCGACCTTCCCTCAGGCCTCACCGTGACCAGCATCGCCGGTGTCGGATGGCAACCGCTCTCGTCCTCCCCCTCGACGTTCTCAGCGATCCTCATGCAACCGCTCGCTGAAAATGCTTCATCCACCCCGCTGAGCCTCCGATGCACCGTCTCTCCGCTCGCTTCCGGAACCTGCGCATTCACCCCGCGAATGTCCATCGCAGGCACGTCGTTCCAGCCCACGACTCTCCCAGCCCCTTTGCCCATCAATCGGAATGGACAACCGACCATCAGCCTCCCCTCAAGCACTTTACTCGTCCCCGCGTCAGCCCAGGCGGCTGTGGTCACCGTCGTCAGGACCGGCAACACCTCTCTCCCCGCATCTGTCGCCCTCTCCACGAAAGACGGCACCGCCCAGCAACCGCTGGACTACACCGCCACCAATCAAACCCTCACGTTTGAACCCGGTGCCTACCAGAAAACGGTCTCCATCCCTCTCTCTCCCAACACCGATGCCGAAATCACCGAAAGTTTCACCGTCTCCATCAGCGATCCTATCGGAGCGGCTCTCGGAGCCGTCTCCTCAACAACCGTCCTGCTAATTGGCCGTGACACGACACTTCCGACAATCCGTTCGACCGTGAAGTCTGGAACTGTTTTCACTCTCCCATCTGCAACCCTCACTGGCTCAGCCTCGGATGATCAAGGTGTTGCGGCCGTTGAGATCAGCATCAATGGCGACACATGGAAGCCATTCGGAACCATCAGTTCCATCGGCGCCAAAAGCGTCACGTTCTCCGGTAATGCCGAGCTGCCTGCAGGTTACGCACTGATCGCCCTCCGCTCCGTCGATATCGCAGGCAATCAATCAAAGGAAGCCCTCCTTGATGTCACACGAATCCCCACAAATCCTCTCTCCGTCTCCGCTCGCCCATCAAACGGCGGAACCATCTCCGTGCGGCCAAACGGGCTCCAGAACTGGATCCCCATCGGCACCAGCGTCGAACTCTCTGCCACCCCAAAGACGGGATGGTTCTTCTCGCACTGGCTGCTCAACTCCGATCAAACCCCCAAACGAACCAATCCCCTAACAATCACTCCCACAGAGCAACTCTCCGTAAGCGCCATCTTCGTACCCTCCCCGTACCCCGCATCACGCGCAGGGAACTACGTCGGATGCCTCGTGACAGCCGACGGCGACCTGCCATCTAGACGCTCAGAGGGCTTCCTCAAACTCGCCCTCACAACATCCGGCACATTCTCCGGAACATTGACGATTGCAGGCGAAACCTTCCCCGTGGCCGGTGCGCTGGATCTCGGAGGTCAACTCCTCGCATCCGATGCATCACGCGAAATCACCATCGCTCGCGTGGGCTCTCTTCCGCTGAAACTGACCCTTGTTGCGGATCTTTCCAGCACCCAAAACCTCATCTCCGCGGCCTTGAGCACCGCAGATCGAACGCTCACCCGCCCCCTCGCAAAGGGGACCCTTCGCAAAGCGGCGCCCTCTGCCGCCGCGCAATCCATCAAGCTAGACCTCAGCCCACTCTCCACCACCGGCACTCCCGCGACTGCACGGACACCCGTGACCTGCAACGCCTCCATCAGTAAATCCGGAACCGTCACCCTCGGCGCAACCCTGGCAGACGGCG
>CAZAZT010000043.1:11988-27800 GCA_964489645.1 uncultured Chthoniobacteraceae bacterium
CCACCGCCTGCTCCTGCCTCCGGTCCCATGTCGATCAAATGGTCCGCCTCCGCCATGACTCCAGTGTGATGCTCCACCACCACCACCGTATGCCCCTCATCCACCAATCGATGAAGCACATGGATCAGACGCCCCACATCTTCTGCGTGCAGCCCGATGGTCGGCTCTTCAAGGATGTACAACGCAGACTTGAACCTCCCTCCCCCCGCCATCTTCACCCCCTCTAACCGACCCACCCCCCGGGCCAACTCCGTCACAAGTTTCAACCGCTGAGCCTCTCCTCCACTCAATGTCGGACTGGCCTGTCCCAAGGTCAGATAGCCCAATCCCGAATCGCAAAGCAACTTCAACGGACGCCGGATGCTCGGGTGCGCCGCAAAATATTCCACCGCCTCATCCATCGACATCGCAAGCACCTCCGCCAAGTTCCGACCTTGATAGGTCACCTCCAACGTCGCCGCATTGAAACGGGATCCATCGCACTCCGGACAACGCACCCTCGCCGACGGTAGAAAGTTCATCTCCACCTTCTTCTCGCCCTGTCCTCCACATTCACTGCACCGCCCCTCCTCCGTGTTGAACGAGAACCGTGACGTTTGATACCCACGCATACGGGCTAAGGGAGCCTGTGCGAACAGTTTGCGGATATCGTCAAAGATACCGAGATACGTTGCGGGAGTGGATCGAGGCGTTTTGCCGATGGGCGACTGATCCACCTCGTACACCGCCGAAATCCCTTCCAACCCTCGCACCGCCCCCCATCGAGCTCGCTGATCGGATTCCCCATCGCCCGATGACTTCGAGCGCTTGTTCGCACCCGCAAGCGCCTCGGAAATCGCAGGACGGATCACCCCTCGCACGAGCGTGCTCTTGCCTGACCCCGACACCCCGGTCACGACCGTCAACCTCCCCTTGGGAATGCGGACTGAAACGTTCTGAAGATTCCGGAAATGGATCGCCTTGAAATCGATCCAATCCACTTCGCCGAGCGACCGCCATTCCCCGCGAACGGGGTGCGCCATCGGCGACCTCAACACACGCCCCGTCGCAGAATCTTTCACTCGCGCGATCTGCTTAACCGTTCCCTGCGCGACAACCGTTCCCCCGAAGCGCCCCGCGCCCGGCCCGAGATCCAGGACATGATCGGCACGACGCAGCGCCTCCTCGTCGTGCTCGACGACAACCAAGGAGTTCCCCCGTTCCACCAGTCCCTCCAAGGTGTTCAGCAAAGCGACATTATCTCGTGGATGCAGGCCGATCGTCGGCTCATCAAGGATGTAAAGTACCCCCCGCAAGTTCGACCCCAACTGCGAAGCCAAACGGATGCGCTGGGACTCTCCCCCACTCAACGTTCGCGCCGAACGACCCAACCCGAGATAGCCCAGTCCCACTCGATCCATGCACTCCAAGCGCTGCGCGATCTCCGGCAAGATATCCCGCGCAAGCTCTGCATCCCGCCCCTTCAAACGGATGCCTCGCGTCCACTCCAACGCGTCCACCGACGTCATCCGCATGATCCCACCAATCCTCTGCCCCCCAACCTCCACCCCTCGCGCGATGCCGTTCACCCGCGCGCCGTCACACTCCGGGCAACATTCCAACTCACCCTCTTCCAAACCCTCGAACTGACGCTCCTCGTCCATCTCGATCTCCAACGCACCATCCAATCGAGAGTTCGTTCGAGGACTCCAAACCTCACCGTATCCCCGACATGTCTGACACCGACCGTGAGGCGAGTTGAATGAGAACAAACGCGGATCAAGCGCTTCAAAGGACGAATCACAGTTCGGACAGGCCAATACCGTGCTCAACGTGGTCCACGTGCCTTGATCGTCCAGCAGCGAGATGAACCCGCGCCCGAACTCCAATGCCTTCCGAACCATCACTTCCACCTCAGACTCGACCTTGGGACGCCCCATCTCCCCCTCGATGGTGTGCTCTTTGAAACGGTCCAACTTCGAGAACGCCTTCAACTCCGTGAATTTTCCGTCCACATAAAGCCTCTCAATCCCCAAGCGCTTCGCCCGTTCCGCCACCACGGTATGAAATCCCTTACGCCCACGCACCAAGGGGAACAAGACACTGAAGCTGCCCTTCCGAAAACGCTCTCGCGCCTCCCTGACGATCGCCGTGACCGTCCGGTCAGACACCGGCACATCACACACCGGGCAGTGCAACACCCCAACCTTCGCAAACAGAAGCCGCAGGAAGTGATAGATTTCCGTCACCGTGGCCACCGTCGACTTGGCACCACCACGCGTCAGTCGCTGCTCAATCGCGACCGTCGGGGGCAAACCCAATACCGCATCCACCTCGGGGCGCTCCATCTGTTCTGCGAACTGCCGAGCATAAGGTGACATGCTTTCCAAAAACCGTCGCTGCCCCTCCGCGAACAGAAGGTCGAAAGCTAAGGTGGATTTTCCCGATCCACTTAAACCGGTCACCACCACCAACTTCTCACGCGGCACTTCCACAGTCAGGTTCCTCAAGTTGTGGTGCCTCGCGCCGAGGACACGGATCGCTCCATCATCTCTCGCCGGCCCTCCGTACACAGCCGCTCCCTCCTCAACGTGCATCCCCTCCGCCTCTCCTCCTCCAAACCATCGTGCCAAGTGCCTACCCGTGTGTGTATCCGCTTTTGCAACCTCCGCAGGTGTGCCAGTCGCCACAATCTTCCCCCCTGCTACACCCGCCTCAGGCCCCAGATCGATCAGGTGATCTGCCACCCGGATCACCTCAAGATTATGTTCGATGACGACAACCGAATCCCCTGCATCAACCATATCCTGAAGGACTTCCAACAAGAGGCGGATATCATCAAAATGCAGTCCCGTCGTGGGTTCATCGAGGATCACCATCACCCGTTCCCCCGACTTTTTCGCCATGCGCTCCACCAACTTCAGACGCTGGCTCTCCCCTCCCGAAAGGCCGTTCAACGGCTGCCCCAGCCGTAAATATCCGAGCCCGACTCGCTCCATCACCCTCAAAGGACGACAGATGCGCTCTTCACTGATGGCCCCAAAAAACACGATGGCCTCGGAGATCGTCAGATCCAAGATTCCATCAACCGACACCCCTTCAAGACGGACCTGCCTCACCGCTTGACGGAACCGTCGTCCCTCACATTCCGGACACCGAAGGTACACATCGCTAAGGAACTGCATTTCAACCTTCTCAAACCCGTTACCGCCGCACCGCTCGCACCGGCCTTCTCCCGCATTGAACGAGAACATACCAGGCAACATCCCCTCTCTTTTCGCGTCGTCAGTGCAAGACAGAATCTCCCTCACACGATCCCAGATCCCCAGATAAAGCGCCGGCGTGGATCTGGGAGTTTTGGTCAGCGGAGATTGATCCACCAAAACGACCTGTCCCACCTGATCGCGACCACTCACCTTCCGAACCTTCACCTCGACGACCTCGCTATCCGCCTCAGGCTCAACTTCAGAGCCGCTGTCACTCTCCGAGGTGAGCACTCGGTGCAACACCTCATGGACAAGTGAACTTTTTCCACTCCCGCTTACCCCCGTCACACAGCACAAAACCCCCAAAGGAAAGGAGACGTCCGCGCCACGGATGTTGTTGCATTCGACGCCCTCGAGCCGCACCCAACCGCGCGGCTTGCGTATCGAGCGATCTTCGGAGATGCGCTTCCTGCCCGTCAGATAAGCAGCCGTCAAACCGCCGGCGGCATCGCCGTTCAGCAACCGCTTCAAGGGCCCTTGAAAGACCACGTCTCCTCCTTTCTCTCCCCGACCAGGCCCGATCTCCAACAACGTGTCGGCCGCTCGCAGCACAGCCTCCTCATGCTCGACAACGACCAAGGTGTTACCGCGATCCCGCAAGTCCCGCATCACTTTCAGCAACCTTCCGATATCTCTCGGGTGCAGACCAATACTTGGCTCATCAAGCACGAACAACGCATTCACCAAGGCAGCACCAAGGCAAGTTGTCAGGTTCACTCGAGCGACCTCGCCTCCACTCAGCGAACGTGTGGAACGCGACAGGGTGAGATAGCCAAGACCGACCATCCGTAGATACCCGAGCCGAGACAGGATGCCTTCTGCCACCACCGCAATGGTCGGATCGTCCCCGCCCGCCAAATCCTCCCGCTGCATCTCCTCCCATAGCCGATCAATGGTCATCGACTGCAGATCGGCGACCGTGTGGTCGTTCCACCGATAACGCAACGATCTGGCTGCAAACCGTTTCCCTTGGCATGCAGGACACACCCGGTACCGCCGATAACGACTCAGGAGAACGCGGACATGCATCTTGTAGGACTTCGACTCCAGCCACTCGAAAAAGCCACGCACCCCATACCATTGCCCTTTGCGCCAGAGCGTTTCGCTTTTCACAGATGGCTTCTCTCCCAACATCACCCACCGCTGATCCGCCTCGGGTAAAGATCGGTACGGAACATCCACATCAATGCCACGTTCACCAGCGAAACGGAGCAGGTCGTCTTGCATCTCCGCTCCGTTCTCGGTCTGGAACACCTTCACCGCCCCCCCCTTCAAACTCAAAGAGCGATCCGGCACCGCGCGCTCGAGGTCCACTTCAATCACCCGCCCGAAGCCACGGCACTCCCCACACGCAGAGGCCGGATGGTTGAACGAAAATGTTGAGGGCGTCGCCTCGTCGACCCGAATGCCGCAGGGCCCGCACACGAACCCCAGCGAGTGTGTCTCAGACACGCCACCGGACCGAACACGCAACGTCCCCTTCCCCAGCTTGAAGCCACTCTCACAAGCCTCTCGCAAGCGGGCCGCAGCCTCCTCGGAACTGACGCGAATTCGATCCAAGACCACCAACACCTCACGATCTCCCACCGGCTCATCAACACAGCTTTCCGCGTCATCGCACCGGAAAGGTTGCCCACCAATCTCCACCCGCGAAAATCCCTGGCGCCCGATGAAACCCAGAACTTCCGGCAAAGTCGTCTCACTCGGGAACGGGATTTCCACCAGAACATCCACGGCAGCGCTGTCTCTCACACCCGTCGGAGCATACCGGGAGCAAACACTTTCAATCGTCACACACCCGACTTTCTCACCACATTCCGGACAGTGCGGCACCGCTCGCCGCGAAAGGAACATCTTCAAGTAGTCGTTGATGTCCGTGATCGTTCCCACCGTGGAACGCGTGCTTCTCACCCCATTGGTCTGTTGGATCGCTATCGCAGGCGGGATCCCCTCGATCCGGTCAACAGCCGGTCTGTCCATCCGATCAAAAAACTGCCGCGTGTACGGGCTGAAAGTCTCCACATACCGCCGCTGCCCCTCGGCATACAGCGTATCAAACGCGAGGCTGCTCTTCCCGCTGCCGCTCGGCCCCGAGATGACAATCATTTCGCCAAGCGGAAGATCGAGATCGACCCCCTTCAAGTTGTTCTGACGTGCCCCTCGGATGCGGATGGTGCTTTGGGGAGATTTTTTGACTCGGGATTTCATGGGGTGCAGATCAGTCCAGTGCATCATGCTGCACCAAACCCCGCCAACGTCACCTCCTCGACAAATGGTCCGGGGTTGCTGGTGGCTTTCCCCTCAGATTCCATGCAAAATCCTCGCGTGAAAATCAGACTCCCATCACGCCTTCCCTCCGTGGCACTCATCGGCGCTTTGTGCGCTCTCACGAACACTGCATCAGCGCACCATGCGGAATGGATGTCCGACTCGCCCGTGCTGCAAGGCCTGAGCATGCCAGTTCATGGACTCGATCACCTGCTCCTCTCCATCACCGTCGGTTTTCTTGCGGTCCGTGTCGGTGGCCGGAATGGGTTGGTCGTGGCGGGGACCCACCTTGCGGGCTTGGTTGCAGGAGCCGTCGTCAACTTCGCCGGCGCGGAGTCGCCCGCTCTCACATACGGGATTCCCATCATGGCATCCTTGGTCGCTGTCGCTTTGTCCTTGCGTCAAACATCCTCCCGTCTCGCAGTAGGCCTCGGAGCGCTTCTCACACTCGGTGCAGGCCTCCTGAACGCCGGAGCCATGGTCATCTCGGTAAGGGACGCGCTCGGATCCACATCCGCCGCCTTCCTCCTGTCGACTCTCATCGGCTGTTCGTGCGTGACCGCACTCGGAGCCCTTCTCGCATCGCTCACAAACATGGATGCTCTGCCGAAACGCTCCTCGGTCGCCGCACTGGTCATCCTCGTCCTCACCGCCGCAAGCGTGCTCTCGCCCGACCTCAACGAGGCCATCATCCGCTTGATCGAGAACTGATCCTGGGCCCATGAAAATTCCCGTCACCATCATCACCGGCTTCCTCGGGTCCGGCAAAACCACCCTCCTCTGCAGTCTGCTGAAAAAAAATCCGGACCGTCGCCTCGCGGTGTTGGTCAATGAGTTCGGCGAGGTCTCCGTGGATGGTGCCCTCCTGAGATCCGCGAACGCGGATTGCGGCGCCGAAATCCATGACCTCCCCAACGGCTGCATCTGTTGCACCGTGAACGATGATTTCCTCCCCATCATGCAACGCTTGCGAGGCAGGAAAGATGAGATCGATCACGTGCTGATCGAGACTTCCGGTCTCGCCCTTCCAGCGCCCGTCATGCAAGCACTCGCTTGGCCAGAGATCCGTAACGATTTCCAACTGGATGCCGTCCTCGCGGTGGTGGATACCCCCTTGCTGCTCGCGGGTGCGTTCGAGGACGGAAAGTCCGTGCCGGGTGGTGACGCTCCTGAGGCTCCCTCTCACGCCGATGCCGTCGGCTTGATCCTCCAACAACAACTCGAGAACTCAGACGTCGTCGTCCTCAACAAGATCGATGCGCTCACAGAGGATGACTTGCTCCGCGCTGAAGATGAGCTCCGACACCGCGCCCCAAACCTGCGCTTCGTCGAAACCGCCCATCACGCTCAACTCGACACCCGCCTGTGCATGGGGCTCCACCTCCACGACGGCCCTGCCCCCGCGCATCACGAACACGGACATCACCACCACCACGGTCCCGTTCAACACACCCCCGACGAAGCAGCGAAGCCCATCGAGGACCAAACCCAGTTCGATGGTCACACCCACAGTGGACTCGGGTCACACGAACACGGAGATCACACGCACGAACACTTCCACGGCCACGACCCAGGATGGCAGTCTTTCGTGCTGCACTCGCACCAACCCCAAGACCCAGAACGCATCAAACAGGCCGTGTCCGAAGCAGCCCAACGAGAGCCCATCCTCCGAGCCAAAGGACACATCGCTGTCCCAGGTAAACACCACGCTCTCGTTCTCCAAGCCGTCCGTGCACGCGTCCAAACCTACTACGACGCCCAAGATCATTCCCCAGAGACGTCGTCCGTCGTGTTCATCGGATATCATCCCAACCGCCAGAATGTCACCGATGTGCTCCAACGCGCCACGGGGTCAGTCTGGCACTGACACTTGCCGTGCACCGGATCGCCGGAGAGACCGTCGGCCCTGACTCGGAACGAGAGCTGATCCTCGTCCAACACCCGCCCGCAAAGGTGCTGTTCATCAGCACCGCCGACACCGACCTCGCTCTTCTCGAACGCGCTTGGTCCAACCTCGAATCAGCACCGACTGCAGCGTTCGTCCAAGCCCTCCCCTTCCGTCAGCCAGCATCCGCCGATGCGTATGTTCGAGAACATGTTGCGCAAGCGGACATCGTCCTGTTACGCCTCCTCGGCGGATCCAACTATTACCCGCACCTGATCGGTGCCCTCCAAAATGCAAAGTTGGACGGAGGGAAGTTTGAGATCCTCACGCTATCGGCAGGATCCGACATCGACGAAACCTTCCACCGGCTATGCACCTTCGATTCCCCAACCCACCAACGACTCAACCAGTTGTTCAGCGAGGGCGGCCCAGGAAACATGCACTGTGCTGCGAGATGGATTTCAAGACACGTCACAGACCGACATCAGAAACCTTCTCCCGTGCCGGATGCAATCCCCGTCCCTCAGTGGGGAATCTCCTCCCTTGCAGAGTCGATCGGGACCGGTCCGAGCGAAAACCCGACGGGCGTCGCCTGGATCCTCTTCTATCGAGCCTTCGAGCTGAGCGGTGATCTCGAGGGGATCTCGACCATGGCGTCCGCTCTCCATCGATGCGGTCTCCATGTCACCCCCTTCTTCGCACAAACGTTGCGCGATTCCGCCGCTCGTCACTTCCTCCTGCTCCATGCTGAGCAGAGGCATCCTTCCGTGGTCATCTGCCTGCACCAGTTCTCCCTGCAAGGAGCCGACGACTCGACCCTCTTCTTCCATCAACTCGGCGTGCCGGTTCTTCAGGTCGGCGCATCCCGTTCGCCGAGAGATTCATGGAAACCAACGAGGCCACCCGCTGCGGGCCTAAGCCCCTCCGAGATTGCGACTCAATGCGCGCTTCCCGAGCTTGACGGACGGATCTTCGCCGGAGTGCCCTTGTTCCGCGAACTTATCCAAGGGAGTTCGCAACACCATCACCCAGCCGATGTCGACCGCTGCGCCTTCATCGCCAAGCAGGCCTATCGCTGGAGTCGCCTTCGCAACACGCCAAATCACGAGAAGCGGATTGCCATCCTCTTATCGAACTATCCAGTGAGTGAAGGTCGCATCGGCAACGGCGTGGGCCTCGACACACCGGAAAGCGCAGTGCGCGTCCTCCACGCACTCGCTGCGTCTGGCTACCAAACTGGGCCGATTCCCAACTCATCCGCAGAGCTCATGCACCATCTCTTGCAAGGGGCCACCAATGATCACGAATCCATCCGGTATCGTGAGGCCGATCAACGCATTCCAAAAGACGTCGCCAACAGAGCCCTCACAGATCTCCCTGCATTCATCAGCGCCGACCTCGCGAAGCATTGGAACCTTGAGATCGAGGAGGATGTGCCGATCGCCGGGCGAACCTTCGGCAACGTTTTTGTTGGCATCCAACCCCCTCGAGGTTTCGAACATCAGACCTCGGCCATCTATCACAGCCCCGACATTCCGCCTCCACCTGCCTATCTTCTTTATTATCAATGGCTCAAAGAGACATTTTGCGCGGACGCAGTGATCCATCTCGGCAAGCACGGGAATCTTGAATGGCTCCCAGGTCGCGCCACCGGACTCGACGAAACGGACTACCCTCAACTCGCACTACAGGAACTGCCCAACCTCTATCCCTTCATCGTGAATGATCCCGGTGAAGGAACCCAAGCGAAACGCCGCACCCACGCGGTCATCATCGACCATCTGACCCCCCCGTTGATGCGGGCAGGTTTGTACGGAGATCTGGAAAAGCTTGAGACGCTGCTCGAAGAACACGCACGCGCAACATCGCTCTATCCACAACGGGCCCAAGAGATCGAAACGGATATCCTCCAGTTCCTATCGTCCTCAGCCATCGCACGAGATTTGCCTCGCGGCGAAAGCTCCTTGGCTAATGCCGAATCGTTTCTCTGCGAAATCAAAGAAAGTCGCGTTCGGAATGGACTTCATGTTCTTGGAGAAATGCCTGCAGCTGAGCGCTTGATCGATTTCATCTCGAGCGCACTCGAATGTGGCTCGTCGAATCGTCCAGGCCTGACCGAAGCCATTCTCGGAAGACCCATCGACACAGACGTCCCTCCAGAAGAACGCGATAGAGCTGCAGACATCGCACGGACTTTTGTCGCTTCCTGCGTGATCCCGTTCGAAGCAAACGGCGAACAGTTCCCCGCCCAGCTCGTTGCGTTCAAAGAGGAGATCGTCCAAACATGGTTGCCCCGGCTCAAACAGACGCCGAACGAGATATCCCATCTCCTTGCAGGACTCTCAGGTCGGTTCATCCCTCCCGGCCCGTCAGGATCCCCGACGCGAGGCCGTGCGGACACTCTACCAACCGGCCGCAACTTCTATTCGATCGACCCTAGAGTGCTGCCGACCCCCTCGGCTTGGCGATGCGGCAAGCTGCTTGCCGAAAGGATTTTGGAGCGACACTTCCAAGACCATGGCGAACCGCTCCAATCCGCGGCACTCGTGATCTGGGGCACCTCGAACATGCGCACGGGAGGCGATGATATCGCGCAAGCCCTTTGGCTATGGGGCTGCGAGCCCATCTGGGAGGATGCCTCCGGCCGCCTCGTCGATGTGCAGATCGTTCCAGCTTCACTCCTCGGCCGACCGCGAGTCGATTTGACCATCAGGATCTCAGGCCTGTTCCGCGATGCATTCGGTGAAACAGCACGACTTCTTGCCACCATCCCACATCGATTGTCTGAACTGCCAGAACCTCCGGACCTCAATCCGATCAGGGAGAACGTCCGAGCGGCCCGACTCCGAGCCTCAGATGATCCCGATCGGATCCGCCGCGCAACAAGCCGGATTTTTACCTCAGCTCAAGGCAGTTACGGGGCAGGCATTCTTCAGCTCATGCAATCCGGCGACTGGAGTGTGCGTCGCGACATCGCGGACGTTTTCATCCGCTGGGGACGCAACGCCATCGCTCCCACTGGGAATCTTGAGGAAGCAGAGCAAGAGCTCCGGGAGCGGCTGACCACTACGCAGGCGGTCATCCAAAATCAGGACAACCGTGATCACGACATCCTCGACTCGGATGATTACTTCCAGTTCCAAGGAGGGATGGCAGCCGCCGTGGAGTCGAGCCAAGGCCGAGAGGTTCCGGTGTATCACGGAGACTCGAGCCGCCCCGAGACGCCCGTCATCCGAAGCTTATCCGAGGAGGTCGCGAAAGTGCTTCACAGCCGTGTTCTCAACCCTCGTTGGATCGAGGGCATGAAACGGCACGGCTACAAAGGCGCATTTGAGATGGCTGCCACCGTGGACTACCTCTTCGGCTACGCAATGACCACGCATGCAGTGAAATCGCATCACTTCGATCTCGTCGCAGATGCCATCGTGATCAAGGAACAGCACTTCTTCAGAGAGATGAACCCAGCCGCCTTGAAAGACTGCGCAACCCGTCTCCTGGAGGCGCACGAACGCAGGCTCTGGTCCGACCCTGCTCCGAACCTCATCAATGCCCTCACGGAAATCATCCTGACCGAGCAACTCGCCCTCGAGTGAGTCATGCTTCGTTGACCCGCCTCAGACTTTGCTCGTCAGTTCGGATTGTCCGGCGTCGCGTTTTTCTCCTTCTGCAAGCGGTCAACCTCCGGATCACGGTCGAACTGGACAGGCATCGGAGATCCGCGAAGCGAGCGCACGCCTTCCGCATCTTTCACCTCGATCATGTGCGGTCTTCCATCCTTCACCCAATAAGGCATTTCAAAACGGAATCCATACGAGCCCCCACCGAACCCGCGATCCTTGAGGTCCTGCCGGAAAGCGTTCGCGTCGATGCGGACGATGTAATGTTCGTCGATGTAGAGGTCTACCTTTTTCGGTGTCTCCCTAGAAGCCGCCTCCCAAAACCAGCCAGTGATTTCAGCGGCATTCGCGCGCTCCATGACGGCCTCGATCGACGGAGGCGGAGGCGGCGTCAAGCGCCCCGAGAAAAGGAGTAACCCGAACGCGACCGCATGAAATGTCAGCACCATGTTCGCAATCGTCATCGCGCGAGACGCCGGCCATCGTTTCGCCTCCTTGTTCCACCGCGCGAACGCATCGTACCCCGTGAGCAACACAGCGTGATACAGGCCGTACAGGATGTAGTGGAGGGAGAGTCCGTGCCAAACACCCATGATCCCGAACGTCAAAAACGAACCGACATACGAGGAGGTATGCCGTCCCTTGAACCACTTGTGCTTAGAGGCTGCCAAGAGAAACCGCATGTAAACGTGATCCCGGAACCAGAAGGAAAGCGAGATGTGCCACCGGTTCCAGAAATCGCGGATGTTCTTCGCCAAAAACGGCTTGTCAAAATTCTCAGGCACCTTGACCCCAAAAACCCGCCCCACCCCGATCGCAAATGCGCTGTACCCTGCAAAATCGAAGAACAGGTAAAACGTGTAGGCGTACATGTATGCCCAGACCGTCTGCACCTTCCAACCCGTCGCGACAGGATCCAGAGCATGCGTTTTGATCAGGGCTGCGATGATGAACTTGTAAAGGAATCCTCGCGCGATTGAAGGAACCGCCGCATCCAAATCCTCCAAGAACATCGACCGCGTTCGCGGAACATCGAACTCCTTCACGAACTTCCGGTACCGGTCGATCGGGCCCGAAGAAATGGTCGGCACGAACAGCACAAACACCATGTACCGCGACAAACTCAGTTCCTTGATCACCCCATCCTGGATGCTCAAAAGGACATCCAAACACCGGAACGTCACATAAGAGATCCCCAAAAACCCGAACGAGGTTTGGGGCCAAATCAGCGGCAACGCCTTCGCCAATGCCAGAGGGAGGATCGACATCCCCAGCGCACTCCAGAACATCGCGCGACCCCGATACTTCAACAACGCGAGCGAAACCATCGCCTGATAAACCGCGTAACCCACCACAATCAGCAGTTCCCTCACCTCCGTGCCCGGCCGCAAGGCATGCATGCCCGAAAAATGCGCAAGCAGGAGCCCCCCAATCATCACCGTCTTCCAACCTCGATTCAGCAAGCCGAACAGCCCCAACACCAGCGACGGTACCAAAAGGTACAGCAACATCTGGAAGTAAGGGAAATCGGCGTAAGGGATCATGTCAGAAAACTCCTCCGTCCAAACTATCCACCCAGCTCCTCCGCAAGTTTCCGCCGATCCGCCTTCCCATTCGGTGTCATCGGGAACGCGTCCTTGTAGAGGAACTTTCTCGGGACCATGTACACCGGCAACCGTTCTGCCAAACGCGCTTTAAGGCGTGCAGTCACCTCAAAATCGCTCCCCTCCTTAGCCCCAGCCAAAACGATGAAAGCAGCCAGAGAATCCACCTTCCCACCCTTCTGAACCGGCAAAACCACTGCGTCTGCCACTTCCTCCAACCCACGAAGATTGGCCTCCATATCCCCCAACTCGATCCGGTAGCCGTTCAGTTTGATCTGGCCATCCATCCGCCCCTCGAAAAAAACCTGTCCCCCCCGCATCCGACCCCAATCCCCAGTCCGATAAAACCTGCCCTCCGCCCGCTGTCCGAACACTTTGCCCGTCAACTCCGGCCGATTGAGGTAACCCGGACTCACATTGGGGCCGACAATCACGATCTCCCCTCGGTCACCCTCTGCCACCGGAACCCCGTCCTCACCACAGATCAAGATCCGCGTCCCCGGCATCTCAAGTCCCACTGGTAAAGGCGAATACTCCGCAATCAACGCACGATCGACCCGCACCGACGTGGTGGCCACCGTCGCTTCCGTCGGTCCATACGTGTTCCAGACCTCGGCCTTCGGGAACCGTTCCAAAAGTTGCGACGCCGTCTCGGGCGCGAGCGTCTCACCACAAAACAGAAAACGGCGCATCTCCGGCATCATCTCTTGGGAAAAACCCTTCTCGATCAAACACATCTGAGCGAACGATGGAGTGGAAACCCACGTCGAAATCGCAGATTCACCCAAGCGCTTGTACAAAGCCTTCAGATTGGACAACTCCTCCTTGGTGACAGACTGAAGCGTCCCCCCCGAAGTCAGACTTCCGTAGAGATCCATCACCGAGAGATCGAACGAGAACGGCGCCTGATTCAAAAACACCTCCCCTGCAGGAGCATACCTCTGCTCACTCATCATCCACTCGACGAACGCGGTCAGGTTCGAAAGCGTGATCACCACGCCTTTTGGCTCACCCGTACTGCCCGAGGTGAAAAGGATGTAGAAAGCGTCATCCGCTTCCACCCGCTTCAATGTCCGCTTTCTCAACGCACCCCGAGCCTCATCCGTCTGCTCACCGAGCACCCGAGCAACCAGATCAGGCGTGACCACCAAAGCGGCCCCCGCACCCTCGATGATCTTCTCCACCCGTTGCGCAGGGACCGATATGTCAATCGGCACATACGCCCGTCCACACTTCACCGCAGCGAGAAACGCGACGAGCATCTCCGGTTCCTTGTGCCCGTGAACCGCCACCGGTCCGGGCTTCCCTTCCAACTCCCGATCCAGCCACGCTCCGAACAGATCAGACCTTTCCCCAAGCTCCCCGTAGCTCATCCGGCGATCCCCAGAACGATGCGCGTCACGTTCGGGATGTCCCAGAACCCATTGCTGAATCAGATCAAGAAGATGCACGGTCAATCAGTGTTTGAAATCAGAACTCTTGGTAGACAAATGGCGGGGTCGAGAAATCACCCCTGCCGTACATGAAAGCCAGCGTCGCGATCAGCAAAACGTAGTAAAGGAACAACAACGCCGTTCGCACATAAGGGTGCGCATGCAGCAGCAACTTCCACCGTTCAACAATCGTCGCCATTCTCTACGCCCTACTTCGACGCGACCCGCTGCTCGATGTCAGCAACCAACTTGGCGGGAGTCGCCCACGCCTCGCGCTCGAACTCCGCCGGAGAGATCTCAATCCCAAACTCCCCCCCAAGCGCAACAATCAACTCCACCGTCTTCATCGAGTCCAAAATCTGGAGATCGTAGAGCGCAAGATCCAAGTTGGTCTTCACTTCCTCCGTCTCCGCAACATTCGCAAGCACCGTCAGGATTTGGTCTTTCATGATTCGTGATGGGATGGTTTTAAGTTCTGGATAGTCAGACTAGCGGTTCTTCTCCGATTCCGGAACAGGCTTCGCTCCCTCTGGAGCACTCTCATTTGACACAGGCGGAGCCACCGGTGGCCCATCCGCTTTCGCCGCCACATCAGAACTCTTCAATCGACCATGGAAAAAATCGTCGATCACCTTGTTGTAATACCACCAACCCTTCGATCCGATGTGATCGTTCTTGTCTTTGAAGAAAACCGGATCTCCCTCATGGGAAGAGAAATACACCAACGGGGTATCATAACGCCCCGTCAACTCGCGCAACCGTTCCCCGTATTCCTTGCGCGCATCAGCAGAAACTCCATCCCTCTCGAGAAGGTCTCCATGCAAAGGCATGCTCATCACCAACGCCTCCGCCCCCAACTCCTTCAAAGCGCGCAAAACCAGATCGAAGTCGTCCCATTCCTGAGAAGATCGCAAAACGCGCAGCCACTGCTCATCCGCTGATCCCTTCGGTTTCGGTGGCGGAAGCGCCTTCGCCTGCTCCGCAGCCTTCACCGCCATCGCACGCGCATGCCGATCCGCAAAGCGGAACAACTCACCCCAATCCAGTTTCCGACGCCGCACCTTCGCCCCCGCAGACCGCGGCGTCTCGAGCGACTTGCCCTCGGCAGCTGCTGCATCCTCATCAGCCTCCTCGCGCTCCCGCAACATCACGAACACCTCCGCATAGTCCTGCAACCGGCTGACCCAACGATCGAACCACACCACCGGTTCAAACAACGCCAGTAACACACGATCCCGAGGACGATCCTTCGCCAACCGACGCACCAATGTCCGAAGGACCATGTCCCGCTCATACGTCCGCGGATACGCCAACATCTGCCGCGCCGCATCCCGCTTCAATCCATGGCTCAAATAGGGGCTGTGCAACATCTCCTTCGCCTGGAGCTCGGAAAAGTTCCCTTCGAAGTACTTCGGCTCAGCCCGTTGATACATGAAAAATGCCGGCGACAGCGAGATCACCACTTTCTTCCCGCTCACCGCATCTCCCACGCTGCCGATTTTTTGCAGAACAGAAAGCGCTGTCGTCCCTGGCTTACCTACGGGGAACAACCCGAAGCCCGTCGGGAAATCACGGAAAAAATCGATCCCATTCAACGGCTCCGTAGGCAACAACTCGGAACTGCCGAACACAACCAACGTGTCGGGCCTCAAGAATGCCTCCCGCAAAAACGCCACTCCGTGAAGCTTCGCATCACTGAACTCCGGAGCCACCACACTATGCAGATAGCGATCCTGCAAACTCCGAGTCCATTCATACCC
>CAZAZT010000044.1:0-1527 GCA_964489645.1 uncultured Chthoniobacteraceae bacterium
CCCTCCAGCCGACATCCACAAACCGCATGGACCGAAAACTCAGCCCCCAAGATCACCTCACGGCTGTGCAACAACTCTTCGTCGAACACCAACCCGGCATCCGCGCCTACATCCTCTCCATTGTTCGCGACTTCACCCTCGCCCAAGACGTCCTCCAAGAAACGTTCCTGAAAGTCACCCGGAAAGCCGCCCACTTCCAACTAGGCACCAACTTCATGGCATGGGCCTGCACCATCGCCCGATTCGAATCCCTCTCCGGACTGAGGCGCGCAAACAAACCCAGCCTCGAACTCGATACCCTCGAAACATTGGCCGCAACCGAAGAGCCCGCTCAACGCGAAATCCGGACCGACTGGCTAGCGACCTGTCTGAAAAAACTCACCCCAACCGTACAAAAACTCCTTCACTTGCGCTACCAAGACGCCCTCAAACCCGCAGAAATCGCGCGCCTCGTCAACTGGACCCCCAACTCCGTGTGCGTCGCAACCTCCAGAGCCCGAACCGAACTCCGAAAATGTATCGAACGGCTTCAAGCCGCTCACCAGGAACCATGAATACTGACCGCCTCGACACCCTGCTCGCCCTCTACTTCGACGACTCCATCTCCGAAGCAGAACTCCGCGAACTCGATACACTCCTCAAAACACAACCAACCGCCAGACGCGCCTTCCGACGCGAAGCCCAAATCCACGGAGCCCTCCGCGAATGGGGCCAAGCCGAAGCAGACCTTTCCGTCCTTCAATCCGCCCCCTCCGCTCCGGAAAAAGACCGCCCCGAAACGTCGGATCGAACCCCATCCGTCCCCCCCATCGAACATCTCGTGGCGCCAAAACTTCGATCCGCTCTTCAAATCGCAGCAAGCCTCGCCATCGGCGCGATCCTCTCCTCCGTCGTCTGGTCCTACAACTCCCGCGCCACTTCCACGATCTGGACAAATCAAACCATCCCCGTCGATCAGCCCTCAGGAACCCCCACCGAACTCCCACTGCCCGCAGGTCCCCCTCTCTCCTTCGGCGTTCTCGCCGGCGACCCCGCCTCGTGGACCCTCTCCCCCGACGGCTCCTACCCACAACAAGTCCTGCGCTTCATCCAAGCCGGCGCCGATGCAGCCGGCCCCTCGGAGATCGCCACCTCATGCGACGTGTTCCAACTCATCGACCTCACCAACATCCCCCGCGACGGTGGTGAAACCCTCCTTCAAGTCTCACTGCAACACGCAGACTTTTCCCCGTCGCCAACCCCCTCCCTTCGCTTCGGTTGCCGCATCTTCACCTTCGATGGATGCCCCTCCGAGATCATGACCCAATGGCCTAAACCCATGGAAAAAGCCCTGTCCTCCGCAGCCGCCTACATGCCGCCCGGAGTCGCCCACCATGCATGGAAAACTCTCACCGCCAAAGCAACCGTGCCGCCCACCGCCCAGTTCGCCGTCATCCAACTCGTCGCGTCGAACATCTCACCAAAAGCAAAACAACCGGCAATCTTCGGCTCCCAGTACGCCAGAGATATCCAGATCCAGTGGAAACG
>CAZAZT010000044.1:1627-15602 GCA_964489645.1 uncultured Chthoniobacteraceae bacterium
GCAATACAGGTGCCGCGATGGTTTCCCCCTCCACTTGCCGTCCTTACGGTTCTCCACGGAGAATCCCTCGTCCGTCATCGTCTTCTGGGCTTCGGCAAGACCCACTCCCACAGGCACTAGCTCCTTGATCGCCTTGTACATGTCCTCAGGCTTCGAAACCTTTGCTGTCTTCCGAGAATCACAACCCACGAGAACAAGCAGAAGCGCCGTCAACGTCACAAAAACACTCAAACGACTCACCCAGACCTTCTTCCAAGATCTCGCACCCGACAACCTCCCAAGAAACCCGTCCAACAGGTCACGCGTAAATTCACAAATGTAAGTGGAGGCCACCTACGGAATGTTGCACAAAACCGAAAAATATCAAGCCAAAGGGGATGTAAACCTCGTTGGGAAGGGAAGTTCCCGAACCTGCTCTCAAGCACAAAGAATGCCACGGCAGCCAAAACAAGCCTTCAGCACTCCACAAATATCACCCCAACCTTGCCCAATCGCGCCAAACAGCGTCTCCTTTCCCACCTATGGTCAGGATTCGCCCCTTTCAAGGCCTCGTGCCAAACCCCGCTCTCACCCCTCAAGTCGCTTGCGTCCCCTATGACGTCGTCAATACCACCGAGGCCGCCGCACTAACCCAAGGTAACCCCCATAGCCTCATGCACGTCGACCGTGCAGAAATCAACCTCCCCGCCGAAACCGACCCCTACTCCGATATCGTCTACCAAACCGCTCGAAACCGGTTCCTCCAAATGCAAACGGACGGCACCCTCCAGCGCGAAACCGCCCCCGTCCTCTACCTCTACCAACAACAAATGGGCAACCATGTCCAAACCGGCCTCGCCGCCGTTTGCCACATCGAGGACTACGAGAACGACATCATCAAAAAACACGAAAAAACACGAAAAGACAAAGAGGACGATCGAACCCGCCTCATCGGAACCCTCAGCGCCGATACCGGCCCCGTCTTCCTCACCTACCGCGAATCCCCCACCATCGACGCACTGGTCAACGCAACCCTCGCCGCCCCTCCCCAAGTCGATTTCACCGCCCCAGACGGCATCGCCCATCGCGTCTGGCGCATCGCCGACACCTCGCCACTCGTCAACGCATTCCAACAAATTCCCGTCTCCTACGTCGCCGATGGACATCACCGCACAGCCAGCGCCGTTCGCGTCGGCCGCGACCGAAGAAGCGCCAACCCCAACCACCAAGGCACCGAAGACTATAACTGGTTCCTCTGTGTCCTTTTCCCCGCAAATCAACTCCGCATCCTTCCTTACAACCGCCTCGTCAAAGACCTCAACGGCCATGCCCCCGAGGCCTTCCTCCGCGCCGTCAGCGCCGCCTTCCGAGTCACTCCAAACGCGACACCTACCCCCGAAAAGCCCGGCGACATCCGCATGTTCCTGAACGACCAATGGTACTCCCTCTCATGGGCCCCCGCTCAAGACGCTGACCCCATCGGTCGACTCGATGTCACTGGCCTCCAAGAACGTCTCCTCCACCCGCTCCTCGGCATCGAAGATCCCCGAACCAGCAAGAGGATCGACTTCGTCGGCGGAATCCGCGGTACCGACGAACTCGAAAAGCGCGTCAAATCTGGCGAATGCGCCGTCGCCTTCTCCATGTACCCAACCACCGTCCAACAACTCATGGACATCGCCGATGCAGGCCAAATCATGCCCCCAAAAAGCACCTGGTTTGAACCAAAACTGCGCAGCGGCCTCTTCATCCATACCTTCTGACAAGCCCCATCAAGCGACCGCCCCTCAATCGCGAGCGGTCACTCCATCAACAAGGCGCGTTTCCCCGGTGGGAACGCGCCTTTTTTTGTCACATCGTCAACCCCTCATCCCGATCCTCCCAAGCCGTCAATCGCAACCGCCGACAATCCCCCGCCTCAATCACAACATCTAAAGACGCCGCTCCAATCCCCTCCAACAACCCCGGAAAACGATCGCCCCACTCCACCACCAACAACGCGCCCTCCCCCAAACACTCCCACCAACCCAACGCCTCCACCTCCTCCTCTCGCTCCAATCGGTACCAATCGAAGTGCAACACCGGAATCCGTCCCGAACCATACTCCTGTAAAACCGGAAACGTCGGGCTCGACACTTCACGCCCCTCTCCGCCAACGCCCTCCAACAAACCCCGCGCAACCTGCGTCTTCCCCGCCCCCAATCCCCCCCGTAACGCCACCACTCCACCCCGCTGAAAATACGTCTCCGCAAGCCATCGCCCAAACGCGCTCGTCTCCTCGACGGAACACGTCACCCGCTCCGCCAACACCCGCCTCGAATCATCCGCCCGCATCAGCCAATCCCCAAATCCCCCTGCTTGCTGGGCACATTCAGACCCATCTTCCGATACGCCGCCGGCATCGCGATCCGGCCCTGCGGGGTGCGACTCACATAGCCCTGCATGATCAAATACGGCTCGTTCACGTCCTCAATCGTTCCAGCGTCCTCCCCAATCGAAACCGCCAACGAATTCAACCCAACCGGCCCGCCATTGAACTTCGTCACAATCGACTCAAGAATCCGCTTGTCCATCTCATCCAACCCATCCCGATCGATCTCCAACATCGATAACGCGCTGTCCGCCACCTCCCGGTCCACCCGACTCGAAGCTTTCACCGCCGCATAATCGCGCACCCACCGTAACAGATTGTTCGCAATGCGAGGCGTTCCTCGCGACCTCGCCGCTATCTCCAAAGCACCGCCCGCGTCGATCTCCACCCCGATCAAACCCGCACTCCGCAACAAGATATGCTGCAACTCGTCCGCCGTGTAATAATCCAACCGACAGTTCATCCCAAACCTCGAGCGCAGCGGACTGCTGATCATCCCCGCTCGGGTCGTCGCCCCAACCAACGTGAACTTCGGCAAGTTCAGGCGCACCGACCGCGCGTTCGGCCCCTGATCGATGATGATGTCCAACCGAAAATCCTCGATCGCAGGATATAAGTACTCCTCGATCGCCGGCTGCAACCGATGGATCTCGTCGATGAAAAGCACGTCGCCACGACCCAACGTCGTCAGCAACCCCGCAAGATCCCCTGCCTTCTCAATCGTCGGCCCACTCGTGCTCTTGATCTGCACCCCCATCGCATTCGCCAAGATGAACGCCAAGGTCGTCTTCCCCAACCCCGGTGGCCCACTCAATAACACGTGCTCCAACACATCCCCACGCTGCAACGCAGCCTTCACCATGATGTCCAACCGCTCACACACCGATCGCTGCCCCTCGAACTCCTCGAACATCGGAGGCCGTAAAGACACATCAAACGGCGTCTCAGGCGCCTCCGCAGTTCGTTTCAAAAAATGCTCGCTCACGTTCGTCCTCCATTCCAGTTGCTCCCCAAACCCTACTCCGGTTGCGCCAGAGGAAAACAGCCAATCTCGTCCGCCCCACAAGCCGACACCACACCCTCCAAATCCTCAACCTCATGCAGTGCGCTCAACGAAAAGCGCAACCGCGCCATCCCCTGCGGCACCGTCGGAAACCGGATCGCCGGAACCCAGTACCCCGCCGCCAACAACCGCTCGCCAACCGCAACCGCATCCGCCGCCGCCCCCAAAATCAGCGGGATGATCGCACTCCCCGCCGCCAAAAATGATTGCCGCGCCTCCCCACTCAACCTCCCTCCCAGAACCGAATCGAACCGAGACCGAAACACCTCACCCACCCTCGACAATCTCCCTCTCCGCTCCTCCCCCGCCTCACCCCTCACCCAAGCAATCGACGCCATCACCGCCTCCGCCAACGCAGGGATCATCGCCGTCGAATACACAAATGAACGAGCCCGATTCACCATCCAATCCATCACCGACCGACGCCCAGCAACATACCCCCCCTGACACCCCAGCGCCTTGCTGAACGTCCCCATCTGCACATCCACCCGTCCACTCAACCCCTCACGCCCCACCACACCACTTCCCCCAAAACCCACACACCCAACCGCATGCGCCTCGTCAACCAACGTCATCGCCCCCCAACGCTCCGCCAAATCCACCATCCCCCGCAATGGGGCCTCGTCACCATCCATGCTGAAAACCGATTCCGTCACCACCAACACCCGCCCCACCCCGCCTCGCTCACGAACCGATCGCAGCTTCTCCTCCAACACATCCAAACGGTTGTGCAAGAACACCCGCACCTCCGCCCCAGACAAACGCGCCCCGTCCACCAAGGATGCGTGACTCAACCCATCCAAGATCACCGCATCACCACGCCCCACCAACGCCGGAATCACCCCCAGCGCGGTCGCAAACCCAGAGCTGAAACTCAACGCCGCCTCCACCCCCTTCCACTCCGCAATCGCCGCCTCCAACTCCAGATGCACCGGCCGCGTGCCCGAGATCAATCGTGACCCGCCAGCGCCAACCCCCCAACGCTCAACCCCGCGCACCATCGCCTCCCTCAAAAACATCTCCCCCGACAATCCAAGATAATCGTTCGAGGCAAACCCCACCACCTCACGCCCCCCCGTCTCCCATCGAACACCACTCCGCACCGCACTCTCACGCAAAGTCCGCCGCAACCCCTCCCGCTCCAACCCCGCCAATCGCTCCTGAAAATCCTCTCGCATCCCCAGATCAACCCTCACTTCCCAAGACGCTGACGAAGCCCCCACACCAGAAGATCGCGACTGTCCTCCCACACCGCCGGTTTCGTATCACCAAGCACCACCGAAATCACCTCCGCACCCCCCTCTTTCGCACTCGAAACCAGACAGAACTTCGCCGCCTCCGTGTACCCCGTCTTCATCCCATTGCACGCCGGTAACAACCCCAAAACCTTGTTGGTGTTGTCGTAAACCACCTCAGGCCCCGACGCAGGCGCCCATTGCGTCTGTTTCAGCTTCACATACTTCCGGATCTCCGAATTCCGGTACGCAGCCAATGCCACCTTCGACATATCACGCGCCGTAGAATACTGCCCCTCCGCCGGCAACCCATTTGGATTCACAAACCTCGAACGCGTCATCCCCAACTCCGCCGCCTTCGCGTTCATCGCTTTCGCAAACGCAGGAACACTCCCCGAATGGTCCCTCGCCAACGCACACGCCACATCGTTCATGCTCTTCACCAACAGGATTCGCAACAGATCATCCCGCCGATACTCGTCGCCAACCCCCATGTTCAACTTCGTCGGCGATGCCAACGTATCGCTTTTCTCGATCACCACCTTCTTCGACAGCCCACCCTTCTCCGCCACCAACAAAGCCGTCAACAGTTTCTGGGTGCTCGCCACCGCTCGCTTCGCATCCGCATTCCGCGCACTCAAAACCGCCCCCGTCTTCGCATCCACCACAATGTACGCCGCAGCCCCCGTCACCGGCGCCCCAGCAATCCCCTCCGTCCCACCCTCGCGCCCCGCATTCGACGCCGCCGCCCCGCCACCAGACCCCGTCGACGGCTTGCGCGACTTCTCCGTCACCGGCACCGCCTTCGGAATCCCCCCCTTCCCCGCCGCCTTGCTCGGACTTTCAACAGCCAAAACGCTCGGAGAAAAAACGATCATCAACGCTCCCAACACCCCCCCACAAATCCCGCGAAACAATGGAAATGACATGCCCGTGAATCTAAGAAGAACGTCCCCCGAATCAAGCGCCTCACTCCTCCCCGAGTCCCCTGACCAATCCACCCACATCCGCCCACAGCGGATCCCCATGCGCAAACGTTGCCAATCGCGCCCCACACCCCCGAAGCCGCTCCACCGATCGCCGCAGTCCCGCCGCATCGACACAATACTTGTCCGGCAAAAACGCGAACCCCGTCTCCCTCAGGTTCAACAAGCCATCCCCAAAATGCGCCGAAACCCCAGGCCGAACCAACGCCACCTCACCCCGACCCGCCCCAAAAAGTTCCCACACTTCGTATCCCCCCAACAAAACCCGCCCCACCTCGAGAATCGAATCCACCACCTCACCCAGCTCCAGGACCGCCTCCCGATGCGCAAATACCTCCCCGACCCACTCCGCGCGCATCGCCAACACATCCCTCTCGTGATTCCCATTCGTCAGAACATACCCGCAAACACCCCCACCCGCCTCAATCCGCTCGCTCACCTCAGACCATCCCAAACCCGCTCCATAGATCGGATCCAGAACCCACCACCCCCGCTCCGTTCGCAACGCAGTCGAATGCATCCACGTCCGGATCCCCGCATCATGACACCCCCACACCATCACCGTATCGCTCACCTCAAAGAACTGGACCACTCTTCGCATACGAACAACCTGCCCCCGCACCGAGCAGAGGCAACCGCATAACGCACCGCTTCCAACCTCGCCCTCTGGCGCGCCCAATGTCAGATTCTCACCGCGACTCACCTGTCCATGTCCCCCCTCAAAAAAATCCTCTGCGCTCTTGCCTGCATCTCCTCCGCAGCCCTCCTCCTCGCGGCCATCCCCCCCTTCACCCACACCTGGACCCCGTGGATCTCGCTCACCCCGTTGATCGCAATCCTCAGCTCCACCTGGCTCACCCAAACGCAGCGCCCTCGGAAAACCGCATTCCTCCTCGGCTGGTTCACCGGCACCCTCTACTTCAGCGCAAGCGTTTACTGGCTCCACGAACTCGCGCCCCTCTTCCAATCCCCAGCCCTCCATGCACTGCCCCTCCTACTCGGCGCCTACCTCGGCCTCTTCCACGGCCTCTGGGCCGCTTGGTTCGTCACAATACTCTCCCACAACAACGCCTCCTTCCAGTCCGGCCCAAAAAATCTCCTGCTGATCTCCGGAGGCGCCTCCGCATGGTGCGCCCTCGAATGGATCCGCGGCTGGTTCCTCACCGGCTTCGGATGGAACGCCCTCGGCGTCCCCCTCGCCAACGACCAAATCCTCGCCCAAATCTCAGAACTCACCGGCACTCACGGCCTCTCCTTCCTCGCCGCCTGGGTCAATCTCGCCGCAGTCGCCGTCGTCAACCGACTCCGCGCCGATTTTGGCCCGAAATTCACCGCAAAAATCCGCTGGGAATTCACCTCAACCGTCCTCCTCGTCGCACTCGTCTTCAGCTTCGGCATCCGTTGCCTCTTCCAAAAAGATCCCCCAACCCGCCCACTCCACATCGCTGCCCTCCAACAGAACGTTCCCCAAACCGAAAAGTTCGACCCCGCCAGCGAACGCCAAATCCTCGACGAACTCAGCCGAATGATGGACCTCGTCGGTGCCATGTCCCCAGCTCCCGACCTCGTCCTTTGGCCCGAAGGATCAACCCCTTCCGGCCTCCTCTCCAGCCGGGAAATGTACGAGTTCGGGCAAGCCCAATTCGCAAAAACTCCCGCCGCTTTCCTCATCGGAACCCTCGAAACCGTCGACACCGACCTTCTCCAAAACCTCCCCAAAGACCAACCCCTCCTGCAACGCATCATCCAAGCCGCCGATACCACCCCCACAGGATTCCGCGGCCGGAACTCCGCATTCCTCTTCTCCCAAACCGGCTCCGACCTCCAAACCTACCGAAAACAACACCTCGTGCCGTTCGGCGAATTCCTCCCGTTCCGCGACCTCGCTCCAGCCTTCCTCCAAAACCTCATCCCCGGCGATATCGCCCCCGGATCCGAAGAGCGCGTCCTCACCCTCCCCAACCCAAACACGCGCATCGGTGTCCGGATCTGCTTCGAAGATACCCTCGAAGCCAAAAATACCGCCCCCGCGAAAAACGGCGCCCAAATCCTCATCAACCTCACCAATGACGCATGGTTCGGCCGCACCGCAGCGCCAGAACAACACCTCCTCAACGCGCGACTTCGCGCCATCGAAACCCGATTGCCCCTCGTTCGATGCTCCAACACCGGCGCCACCTGCGCCATCACTCCAAAAGGGCGCCTCGAACGCGCCCTGTCCTCCCACGAGAACGGCATCGATTTCCGCGTCGTCCAACTCCCCACCCACCCAACGCCCACCTTCTTCGTCCGCTATGGCAACTGGCTCCCAATCCTCGCAAGCCTTTACGCCATCTCCCTCCTCCTCGCAGCGAGAAAGACCGCCAACCCAAACGCAAATCGCTCAGCGGAAATGCCATCCCCGCTCCCATGACCTCTCCCCTGCAGAGCCCGCTCCAACTCCTCCTCGCAACCCGCATCCGTGAAGAGGGCCCGATCACCCTCGCGGATTTCATGCAAACCGCCCTGTACCACCCCCAACACGGCTACTACTCCGCCCCAACCCCGCGAGTCGGTGCCGCCGGCGACTTCATCACCAGCGTCAGCGTCGGCCCCCTCTTCGGAACGCTCATCGCCCATCAAATCCACGAGATGTGGCAATCATCCAACACCCCCTCCGACTGGACCCTCGTCGAACAAGGCGCCAACGACGGACGCCTCACCCTCGATATCCTCAACGCAATCCAACGCCTCCACCCCGATCTCCTCGCATCGCTTCGCATCATCCTTCTCGAACCGATACCGCATCTTCAATCCAACCAACAACGTATGCTGAGGGATCACCCCCGCGTCGCGTGGATCAAAAGCCCCGAAGATCTACCGAACTTCTGCGGCGTACACCTCTCCAACGAACTCCCCGACGCATTTCCCATCCGTCGATTCCGTTGGGCAGACTCTTGGTCCGAAGAACGGATCACTCTCGCCGAAAACCAGTTCCGCTTCATCAACACCCCCCTCGACCCCTCCGCTCAAACCCTCCTGCTCGGCTGTCACCCCCCCTCCTCCCATCGGATCGTCGAAATCGCCCCCGCACTCGGCCCTTGGACACATCAAATCCTCAGCCGTATCCAGTCCGGATTCATCCTCGCTTTCGATTACGGACTCACCGCCGACGAATGGGAGCAACCCCAACGCAGTGAAGGATCTCTGCGGGGTTACAGAAATCACCAGCACACCGCAACCCCTCTCGATTCACCCGGCGATCAGGACATCACCGCTCACGTCGACCTCTCGCGCTGGAAACACCTTCTCCTCGCCCATGGCGCTCAACACGTCTGCATCACTGACCAACACCGCTTCTGCACCGGCATCGCACCCCTCCACTTCCCTGACCGCATCCGCGTGATGACCCCCAGCGAACAACGCGAACTGCTCCAGTTCCGCTCCCTCTCGCACCCCAACCTTTTCGGAGGATCCTTCCGCGTCCTCGCCGCATCCAAACAAGCGGCTAACCCCTCAACCCTCTCCGGATTCAAGTTCCCGATCCACGTTCCGTGACCCGGGAATCGGTCCCGCAGTAAAAGCCGTTCACTTCCTCGGCATCAACACCGCCAACTGCCCTTCCGCAATCAAGAACCCCGTCGCCAAAATCGCGATCGTCCCAAAATACGCGACCGTGATCGCGAAACGCGCCACTCCAGACATCTCTCGGTACGCCTTCAATTCCTCCGTTTCGTGCCGGAACGCCGACACGAACTGGCGAAACCCCAGAGCCAAGATCAAGAAGATCAGCACCGAGGGATGCTCGAATGCGTACCAAACCATCGCCACATATCCCGGGATCCACAAAAGCGGCGAAATGGCCAACGCCACCCGACCTCCATCCAACTGCCCCACAGGAAACAGGTTGAACAAGTTCAACATATACCCGATCAGCCCCATCAAGATCAGGAAAGTCGAGTCCATCCAAACCCCCGCTCCATGCAGCAAAACCGCAACAGCACCCCCCGCCATCGGGCCTCCCAACGCCATCCACGCCTCCGTCCGTGCCTTGTCAGGCCGCTCCTTCAAAAGGATCAACGCCCCAACAAAAGGGATGAACATCGGCGCAGACACCGGCAACCCATACCGCCACGCCACAAATACATGCCCCAACTCGTGAACCAATAACTGGAGCGTGAAACCCAATGCGAACCGCCACCCATACATCGCACTGTACACCCCAAGCATCGCAGCCATCGACACCACCGACTTCAAAGCCCCCGCCACCCACTTCAACTTCAACAACAACATCAACCACTTCCCCGCCTTCGCAAACCCCAACGCCACCGCAACTCCCCCCAACCAACGCCTCGCACCGCCCCCCTTCGGCGGATCCCCAGAAGGAGATGGCCCAGTAGACGAAGCTCCGCCGACCCCGTCGGATGACGAATCACTGCTCATACTCAAAATCTGCCCCAATCCCGCCGCAGAACAAGTGCGCTCCCTTCGTTCTCAACAAGCCCACTCCCCCCACCTACACTCCCACTCAAATCCCATGGTCTACCTCGATCACAACGCCACCACCCCCCTCTGCCTCCCCGCGCTAGAATCGTTACGCCATTCCCTCGACTCCAACCTCTTCGGCAACCCCTCATCCACCCACGCCGAAGGACGAAAAGCACGCGCACTGATCGATCACGCCCGCGATCAACTCGCACAAACCCTCGGCTGTAAACCCAGCGAAATCATCTTCACAGGCTCAGGAACCGAATCCAATAACCTCGCCGTCATCGGCCTCGCACAAGCCCATCGCCACCTCGGTAACCACATCGTCTGCTCCGCCATCGAACACCACGCCGTCCTCTCCGCCGCAGAACACCTCCAAAAAGAGGGGTTCGAGGTCTCCTTCATCCCCCCAGATCAACACGGCACCGTCCACGCAGAATCCATCGCAGAAGCCATCCGCCCAAACACCATCCTCGTCTCCCTCATGACCGCCAATAACGAAACCGGCGTCATCCAACCCATCGCCGAAGTCGCCCAAGCCTGTCGCCAAAAAAATATCCTCTGCCACACCGACGCCGTCCAAGCCATCGGCAAACTGCCAGTCAATCTCCGCGCCGTCCACGCCGCCTCCGCTGCCGCTCACAAATTCCAAGGCCCAAAAGGCGTCGGATTTCTCTACCTCGAAAACGGGATCCCACTCACACCCTGCCTCCACGGAGGCGCTCAAGAGAACAGTCGCCGCCCCGGCACCGAAAACGCCGGAGCCATCGCCGCCATGGCTCATGCCGCCGAATACTCCCTCAAAAAACTCAACTCCAACACACAACGCATCCAACAACTGCGCGACGAATTCGAGAACGCCCTCCCTTGCGTCTGGACCGGTTGCCACATCAATGGACTCAACGCCCAACGCGTCCCGAACACCTCCAACGTCCGTTTCCCCAACGTCTCCTCCGAAGACATGCTCATGTGCCTCGACCTCGAAGGCATCGCCGCCTCCTCCGGCGCCGCCTGCATGGTCGGATCCATCCTCCCCTCCCACGTCCTCCTCGCCATGGGCCAATCCCGCGAAGAAGCATCCCAAGTCGTCCGCTTCTCCCTCGGACCCGATACCACCGAACATCACATCCACCAAACAGTCACCGCCCTCGCCACAATCCGGTCCCGACTCGTCCACTGAACGCAATGCGCGCATCCCCTTTCCCCATCCGGATTCCCAAAACATCCGATCCCGACGACCCCCATCTCCAAGCGCTCCTCAACGATGTGCGCTCCGCCACCCGCGCGCTCGGCCTCCCCTCCCTCGCCGAACGCATCTCCGTGAAATGGTCGCACCGACTCCGTAGCACCGCAGGCCTCGCCACCCCCAAAGACGCCCTCATCTCCCTCAATCCCAAACTCCTCCAACCCGACATCTCCGAAGAACAGATCGCACGCGTCGTCCTTCACGAACTCGCACACCTCATCGCCAAAGATCGGAACGGTCGACGACGCATCGCCGCACACGGCGCCGAATGGAAAATCGCCTGTGCAGACCTCGGAATCCCTGGTGAAGCGGCACGCCACACCCTCCCGCTCCCCCAAAGACGCACCCTCAAACGCCTGTCCTACATCTGTCCCCAATGCCACATCATCGTTCGCCGCGTCCGCCCCATGCACCGCAACGCCGCATGCCTCCGCTGCTGCAAACGCTTCAACCAAGGCCGCTACTCAAGTAGCTTCATCTTCCAACCCATCGAGCTCGATCCACACCAACTCCCCCTCACCTTCCAACGCCCATGAAAAGGTTCCACGTCGCCCAACTCGATACCATCACCCCCGTCCCATGCCCCTGCGGAGAAGCAAGACGCGCCTTCGCAGATGTGCCAAATGCCCCAGCCTCCGTCCACCTCACCCACATCCACGCCACAAGCCGACCCCACCACCACAAACGGATGACCGAAATCTACGTCGTCCTCGAAGGCGAAGGACACCTCGAAGCCGATGGCGAAATCATCCCCCTCAAACCCCTCACAAGCATCATGATCCAACCCGGATGCGTCCACCGTGCCGTCGGTGACCTGAAAATCATCAACGTCCCCATGCCACCCTTCGATCCCTCAGACGAGTTCGAAGAATAGACGTCCCCCCCCACGCCACACCCACCCGCCTCACCCGCGCGGCACTCGACACACCTCCTTCGGCACCAACTCGTGCCGATGCTCCCGGAGCCGGTTCAACATGCGGACCGGATCCGTCTCGAAAAACAGCATCTCGTGATGCACTGGCGTCACAAAATCTTCCCGGACCAGATGTTCCAAAAACGTCCGTAAACCCGCATACAACCCGTCAACATCCAACAATCCCACCGGCTTCAACTGCAACCCCAACTGCAACCAGGTCAGGGCTTCCAAAACCTCCTCCAACGTTCCCACACCCCCAGGCAACGCTACGAACGCATCCGACATTTCTGCCATCATCCGCTTTCGCTCGTGCATCGAATCCACAGGGATCAGCTGCGTCAGCCCCGTATGCCCCCGCTCCTGCTCGATCATCACCCGCGGAATCACCCCGATCACCTCACCCCCCGCCGCAAGCGCCGCGTCCGCCAAAGCCCCCATCACCCCCACACCGCCCCCTCCGTAAACAATCCCAACCCCCGCCGCCGCACACAAACGCCCAAACGCCGCCGCAGCCTCCACATAAGAAACGCGGGCCCCAAAACGGGAGCCCGCGTAAACGCAAACCCGGAACATACTCAGGACGATTCTCGTCCCCAATCCCTCACTTCCCCATCCCGGCAACCGCTGCCTCTTCGGTCAAACCGTCGAAAAGAGGCTGCACATCCGTGATCGCCTTCGTGTCCGGCGCAGCAAACCGCGTCTTCGCACGACTGATCAACGTCCCCAAAACCCAATCCGCAAACGGGAACACCACATTGAAGTTCTTGTGCATGTACCGGTGATGCAAAAGGTGATGCGCATTCAGACGACGGAAAATCCACGTCTGTTCCAACTGCCGCTCCTTCGGCAAATGCATGCACCAATGGATGTACTCGTAGACGCTGTAATACAACGCCATCGAGATCACCCCACCAACATAGATGCGCCACTCGCCAAACAAGAAAGCCACTCCCGCCATCGGAGCAGACCCCAACACCACCAAAACGGGTCCATTCCACCACGCCATCGGGATCGTCTCCTTGTCCGGAGCATTGATCAGATGATAACTGTGATCCGCCTTGAAAATCTGGTGATGGATCTGGGCATGCGCCCGAAACGGATAAACAAACCATCCCACCGGCCGATGCATCACATACCGATGCAAAGCCCACTCAAAAAACGACGACACAAAGAAGTAGCCGCCGATTGATAAAATCCAAATAAGAGCACTGTCCATAGTTCATGACGCAAACGGACGCGGCCTCCCCTCGATCGCCCACCCAAAGATCACGCTCCGGGACAACGGCCAGTCAGTGAATTCCACCCGGATACTCGATGACTGAGGGGAAAAACAGCGCGTCCAATTCGCTCTGTCAGAAGCCAAAAACACCGAATCGAGTCCGAAGGACAGCTAAATCTTGCAGTCCCTCCATGAATATCGGGTCAAATACCCCTGAAAAAATACTGGAAAGTACTCGATTTCAATGACAACCACAGGATGTTCCACACCCACCCCCACCACTCTGCGCGCTCGGTGCGTCATTTTGTCCGCCTCCCTTCGCCATCACTCCGTACCCCCCACTGATCACTCGCCGGATCGGTTCGCCCGTCTCCGGGTGCCTCGTCAACGGCGCGTCCTTCATGCTCTGCTGGATCTCGAACCGCTTCACAGGGCCCGTCTCGTCCGTGGTCTCATAAATATACGTAGCCATAGAATCCCATCCTGCAGCCCC
>CAZAZT010000044.1:15702-27571 GCA_964489645.1 uncultured Chthoniobacteraceae bacterium
CCATCCAACTCCAGCGACTGCTTCAACTCCGCCTCCGCAGCCTCATTCCACCCGCGTCGAGCCAACGCCATCCCGTACCACCGATGCGCACGCGCATTCTTCGGATCCAACGCCACACCCATCGCCAAACTCGCACAAGCTCGTAACACCTCTCCTCGCTCCATCTCCGCCATACCCGTCATCATCCAGCCCGCCGCATTCTCAGGGTCCCTCCGAACCGCATCCCGGAAAAAACCGATCGCCCCGCCAAGATCCCCCTGCCGCTGCCGCACCTGACCCAGATTCAGCAACGACTCCACGTCCGCCGGATCGATCAGTAAAAGCTCCCCCAAGCCCCGCGCCGCCTCATCCCACCGACCAGCAGCCATACTCTCAACCACCCCACGCCTCAAGCCAGCCCGATTGCGCAACTGCTCAGGAACGCTTCCCCCAATCACCGGACCACTCCCAACCTGCTGCACGACACGGCCCTCTTGCTCCTTCCCTCCAAAACCCCATGCCCAACCGGCACATACCAACGCAACCCCCAGCAAACCCTGCCGATAACCGCCCATACCCTCATCCCCCCATCTCCACCGAACGCTCCGCCGCAGCCCGAACCGCCCTCATCAACGCCCCTCGCACCGCACTCACCTCCAAAACCTCCAACCCAGCAATCGTCGTCCCACCCGGACTCGCCACCGCATCCTTCAAAGGACCCGGACTCCCCCCCTCCAACACCATCCTCGCCGCCCCCATCAGCGTCTGCGCAGCCAACTTCAACGCCGTATCCCGCGGCAAGCCCATCAACACCCCCCCATCCGCCAAAGCCTCAATCAACACATACCCGTACGCCGGACCACTCCCGCTCAAACCCGTCACCGCATCCATCAACTTCTCCGCCACCCGTACACACAAACCCGTCGCCGAAAATAGACCCCGAACCCACTCGCCATCCCCCTCCGTCGCAGCCGAACCCAACGAGTAAGCCGCCGCTCCAACCCCAACCATCACCGGCGTGTTCGGCATCACCCGCACCACTCTCGCCCCAACCCCAACCCACGCCTCCAATCGCCCCAACCCCAATCCCGCCGCAATCGAAACCACCAACTTACCCTCCAAACCCGAAGCATTCGCCCGCAAAACCCCCTCAACGTCCGCAGGCTTCACCGCAACCACCACCACATCCGCCTCCACCACCAAAGCCGCCGTACCCACAACGCGACCTCCCGCAGCCAATGCCAACGATTCAGCCGACGGCCCGTGCACATCCGAAAACAACAGATCGTCCCCACAAAAGACCCCCGCACGAACTCCACCCAGCGCCAAAGCTGACGCCATCTTCCCACAACCGATGAATCCAACTTTCTTCATAAAATGCCTCCGAGTTCTCGTCTAACGCCGGAAAAAATATCCGCGACTTGTCGGTGATACGCAACAACGCCGCTCCGAAACATCCACCGCCGCCCACTCCCTCACCCACCCCTCCACCTCCGCCTCAGAAGGCACCCCATCCACCACCATCAACCGATAAGAAACCAGATGCGGCCTCGATGAATCCAACACCAACCCCTCCCGCCGCTGAGGCGCAAAACAAAAATACGGCACCGTCGGATGCATCCGAACCGGTTCCGGAAAACCCACATTGCTCGGATGCCCCATCGCCACCACCGACGCTCGATCGCTCGCCCCCGAACCAACCGCACCACTCACCATGACCCACCCCGTCTCCGAAGACTCCAAACCCTCCCGACTCCGCACCCCCCCTCGCCCACAAACCTCCATCCCCCCAGCCCCCAACCATCCATCCACCCCTCGAAAAGCGAATCCCCCGTAATGATACTTAGGCAACCCCAACACCCCCCCAGAAACAACCCGTTGCCCAACCGTCACATCCACCTGATTGAACACCCTGCCACCGCTCCTGCCAGAGGTCATACGCACCTCCCACTCCTCATCCAACACCGCATCCCAAACCCCACCCGAATAGTCCGCATAACGGTGTCCAACCCTCGCACAACCACTCCCCCCATCCGCCCACACCCGCTTGATATCCACCGACTCAACCCCGCCCAACCCCTTGCCCAAATTCCAAAAATCCGTCTCCCGCCCCTTCCACTCCGCCTTCGTCCAAGCAAACCAAACCCCATGGTGATGCCGATGATCCGCAGGAAAATCCCCAGTAACAACATGCCCCGCAGGAGTGCGCAACGGATGCAAATACCCCCCACGTGAATGCCGCAGATCCACCCCCTCCGGCACCCCCCCCGCCACACCACGATACACCCCAACCTCACGCTCTCCCTCCCGAAACACCACACGCCCCCCCTCTCGAACCGCCTCAACCGTACCCGCCAACGCCCCACACCATCCTCCCCACAACACCGCCAACCCACCCAGAAAACGTGCTCGTAGATCAATCACACCTCGCCTCCTCAAACCTGTGCGACCTCACACCCCCCGTGCCGCCGGTAACGGACGGAAAAACACCGCCACATGCCCAAGCTCCTGGACCAACGTACTACCCGTACGCTCCGCCATCGCCGGCGCAATCTCGTGCCGACTCTCCCGCTGCCCATCAAACTTGACCTTCACCAGATCAGTCGCGGTGAACGCCTGATCCAAAGCAGCCACAACCCCGTCCGTCAAACCCGCATGCCCCACCCGCACCACCGCCGCCAATCGCTGCGCCCGCGAACGCAACCCCCGCTTCTCGGAACCAGTCATTTCGCTCCCCCCTCCAACCCGATCAACGGCTTCCGACTGATCACACCCTTCTCCACCAACTTGCGAACCTTCGGCTCAATCACCACCGCACAATACGGGTTCTTGGACGCGTTCTGGTTGAAGTAGTTCTGATGGTAGCCCTCCGCCGCATAGAACTTCTCCAACTTCACGATCTCCGTCACGATCGGCTCAAAGATCTCCTTCTGCGCCTTCGCCTTCGAAGCCTCCGCCGCAGCCTTTTGCGCGTCGTTCTCGAAAAGGATGATCGACCGGTACTGCGGCCCACGATCCGCCCCCTGCCGGTTGAGCGTCGTCGGATCATGCGCCACCCAAAACACTTCCAGCAAATGCTCCACCTTCACCTTCGCAGGATCGAACTCGATCTGCACCACCTCAGCGTGCCCCGTCGTCTTCTCACAAACCTGCTCGTACGTCGGATTCGGCACATGCCCACCCGCATAGCCGCTCACCACCTTCGTCACCCCCTCAATCCGCTGATAAACAGCCTCAACACACCAAAAACACCCGCCGCCAAGCGTCAAACGCTCGCGCCCAACCCCACCTGCAACCGCACCGTCCGCCCCCATCAAAACCGTTCCGCCAAATCCAAACCCCACCAATAATCCAAACATCGCTTTCATCGTTCGCATCGTTCTGTCTCCTTTTGTTTTTGTCCTCCGCCTCAACGGACTGCTACCGAGTCCGACCGTCAGCAGGAGTTAGCGTATCCTCACCAAGACGCAACTCCCGCACCGCAGCCCCGTGAATCACCAAGCAATTCCGCGAATCCTTCGCCCCACCTCTTCCACATTCGCCCGCGAGTTGAACGCGCTGATCCGGAAATATCCCTCCCCCGCTGAACCAAAACCGCTCCCAGGCGTGATCACCACAGAAGCCTCAGACAACATCCGGTCGAACATCTCCCAAGACGTCATCCCACCCGGCGTCTTCACCCAAAGATACGGAGCGTTGACCCCGCCCCACACCGACAACCCCGCCCCCAACGCAGCCTCACGCAACACCGCGGCATTCCCCATGTAATGCGTGATCAACGCCGCAACCTGCGCACGCCCCGACTCCGAGTACAACGCCTCGGCACCCCGCTGCACAATGTACGGCACCCCATTGAACTTCGTGCTCATCCGACGATTCCATAACCCGTGCAACGGATGCAGTTCCCCCGAACCCGTTCGCGCCTTCAAGGACTTCGGCACCACCGTGTAAGCACAACGGGTCCCCGTGAACCCTCCATTCTTCGAGAACGAACGGAACTCGATCGCACACTCTCTCGCCCCAGGGATCTCGTAAATCGAATGCGGTACCGCCGGATCCGCGATGTACGCCTCGTACGCAGCATCGAACAACAAGATCGCCCCATGCCGCAATGCATACGCAACCCACGCCTCCAACTGCGCACGCGTCGCAACAGATCCCGTCGGATTGTTCGGAAAACACAAATACACCAGATCCACCGCCTCCTTCGGAACATCCGCCACAAACCCGTTCGCCTCCGTGCAAGGCAAGTAAACCAACCCGCCATACCCACCACCCTCCAACGCATCCCCCGTGTGACCCGCCATCACATTCGTGTCCACATACACCGGATAAACAGGATCCATCACCGCAATGCGATTCTTGTCCCCAAGGATGTCCAAGATGTTCCCACAATCACACTTGCTCCCGTCCGAAACGAAAATCTCGTCATCCGCAACCTCGATCCCCTTCGCACGAAAATCGTTCGCCGCAATCGCCGAACGCAAAAACTCGTACCCCTGCTCCGGCCCATACCCACGAAATGATTCACGCTGCCCCAACTCGTCCACCGCCGCATGCATCGCCACTCGCACCGCCTCCGGCAATGGCTCCGTCACATCCCCAATCCCGCACCGGATCAACCGCTTCGCCGCTTCCGGGTTCCCATCACAAAAAGCCTTCACCCGTCGCGCAATCTCAGGGAACAGGTACCCCGCCTTCAGCTTCAAATAATTGTCGTTCAAATATGCCATGGCCTTTGTCGTTGTGAGCCGAACACGTTGCCACCAACCCTCCCCGCACGCCATCGCGAAATCCTCGCCAACCCCACTCCCCGCCCCCCCCCATCCTCCTCGCCAAAACACCACGCCACCCCTAGCCTCCCACCCCATGCTCACCATCGTCATCGGTCACAAAAACCCCGACATGGATTCCATCTGCGCAGCCATCGCCTACGCAGAACTGAAGAAGCTCTCCGGCGTACCCGATGTCGTCGCCGGTCGCGCCGGCACCACCAACGAACGCATCGATTTCGTGCTCCGCCTCTTCAACGCCGAAGCGCCAACCCTCTTCACCGACGTCAGCCCAAAAGTGCGCGACGTCATGCAATCCAAAGTCCTCTCCGTCCGCGCCGACTCCCCCGTCTACGACGCCATCCAACTCATCGACGATAAAGGCCTCCGCGGCCTCCCCGTCACCGACGCCCATCACCGCTGCCTCGGCCTCCTCAGCGCATTCAAGATCACCAGCCACCTCTTCCCCTCCCGCGATGAAGCCGCCTCCGCGCGCATCGTCACCGCCTCCCTCGCCGATATCGTCACCACCTTCGGTGGCTCACTCGTCACCGGCTCTCTCAGCCCCGAACCCGTCGAACAACTCCTCATGGTCGGTGCCATGGCACAAGACTCCTTCGTGCCACGTCTCAAACGCTACAAAGACCAACGCGTCGTCCTCTTCGTCGGTGACCGACCCCACATCCAAGAGATCGCCATCCGCGAACGCGTCCATGCCATCGTCGTCACCGGTGGACACGCCATCAGCGAAGAGATCCGAACCACCGCTCGGTCCTCCAATGTCACCGTCATCAGCTCGCCCCACGACACCGCCACCTCCGTGCTCCTCGCCCGTGGCGCCGTGCGCGTCGAACAGATGGTCCTCCGCGATTTCACCAGCTTCCATATCGACACCCCTCTCGACGAAGCCCGCGAAATCGCAGCCGAAAGCGCAGGTTTCGTTTTTCCCGTCCTCGATGACCACGGAACCCTCGCCGGAATCCTCTCCAAATCCGACTTCATCAAACCCATCCAAAGACAGCTCATCCTCGTCGATCACAATGAACTCACCCAAGCGGTGAAAGGAGCAGACCGCATCCCCATCGTAGAGGTCATCGATCACCACAAACTCGGCGGCTTCTCCAGCCACACCCCCATCCACTTCTTCAACACCACCGTCGGTTCCACCAGCACCATCGTCGCCCAGTCCTTCCAGAACGCAGGAATACCCATCCCCCAAAAAATCGCAGGTCTCCTCATGGCCGGCCTCATCTCCGATACCCTCAACCTGACCTCCCCCACCGCAACCCCCACCGACCGGACCATCCTGTCCAACCTCGCAAAAATCACAGGCATCGATCCCGCAAAACTCGCCGCAGACATCTTCTCCGTCGGCTCACCGCTCCTCACGATGTCCGCCGACCAAGCCATCAACGCAGACTCAAAAGTCTACGAAGAAAATGGGGAACGGTTCGCCGTCGCGCAGATCGAGGAACTCTCGTTCGCTCATTTCGCAGAAAAAAGAGAACGCCTCCTCGAAGCACTCGAGAACCGCAGGACCCAACAAAACCTCCTCTTCGCCTCTCTCCTCGTCACCGATATCAACGAACAGACCTCCCTCCTTCTCGTGCGCGGCGAACCCCGGTTCCTTCACACCATCGACTATCCAGAAAAAGCGCCCCTCATCTGGGAACTCGCAGGGGTCGTCTCCCGAAAAAAACAACTGCTCCCCTACCTCCTCCGCTGCGTCAACCGCATGCAGTGACCCTCTCCACCGCGTGGAACCTCCCATGGATCAGCCCCCCGCATCTCCATCCGCCGAGGCCCCCCACCCACAACCACGCTCCCTCCTAAAAAAACTCCTTCTCGCCGCGATCACCCTACCCCTCACCCCAATCGTCATCGCAAACATCTGGATCCTCATCGGTTCCATCGGCAGAACCACCACACAAGTCGATCGCATCCCGACCAACTCAACCCTGCTCGTTCTCGGTACATCACCAAAAAAGCGGAACCTCGAGCCCAACCCCTTCTTCGAGGGCCGTATGGATGCCGCCGCAGCCCTCTACCACGCAGGGAAAACCCGCCGCATCATCCTCAGCGGAGATCGACGCCGCCCCGAATACGACGAACCCCTCGCCATGCGCGACGCCCTCATCAAGCGCAACGTTCCCGCCGAAATGCTGGAACCCGACAACGCAGGCACACGCACCCTCCTTTCCCTCCAAAACGCCCGCAATACCTTCCACCTCCAAACCCTCATCACCGTCACGGACGACTTTCACCAACCCCGTTGCCTGTTCCTCGCACGGCATTTCGGAATCTCCGCCCAAGGTTTCTCCAGCACACCTGTCCCCCTCAAACTCTCGTTCAAAACCCGGCTCCGAGAGATCCCGTCTCGCCTCAAAGCCTTCACCGAAGTCCTCCTCAGCCACACCGCAGAACCACCCGCGCGCTGACACTCAAGCATCCTCCTACGCTTCCCCCTCGCCCGATTCCCGTTCGCGCATCTCCCTCTCATACTGCACGATCGCGTCCGTCCGATCGTCCACCTCCTCCAAAACACGCCGCGAAACCAACATCGGACACTTGCTCCGTAACGCGAGCGCCAACGCGTCGCTCGGACGCGCATCCACCTCAACCACCTTCTCCGTCCCTAACACCTCGTTCTGCCCCCGGAACACCACCCGCGCATAAAACGTGTCCCCACGGACATCGTGGATCACCACGCTGCGCACCGTCACCCCGAACCCCAACAACGTGTGCTGGAACAGGTCATGGGTCATCGGTCGAGGATACCGCTTGTCCTCAGCAAAATCCGCAAGGATTCGGCCCATATGCTCATCCACGTAAATCACGAAAACCTTCTCCGGCGCCTCCAAAAACAAAGCATGCCCCGCATTGATACCCACCACAGCTCGGATCCGTACCGGAACGTTCTCCTTCATGGCCTCAATCCTAGGTCAACCCCGCCCAACCTCAACCTCATCCCTTGCGCAACAACGCCAAGAACTCCACGTTCCCATCCCCACCCGTGATCGGAGAACACATCTCGCCGAGCCACTCGACTCCCCCCAACCCACTCACGTGATCCCGCACCCGACTCACCGCTCGCACATGCAACTCCGGATCCCGAACCACCCCTCCCCGAGCCACATCCTCACGACGCAACTCGAACTGCGGCTTGATCAACGGGATCACCAACCCACCCGATCGCACCCGCTCCAACGCAGGCCCCAAGATCAAGGTCAATGAGATGAACGACACATCGATCACAACCAAATCGATCACCTCAGGCACATCCTCCCCACTCAAATACCGAGCATTCAAATGCTCCTTCACCACCACCCGAGGATTCGAACGGATCCGCCAATCCAACTGCGAATGACCAACGTCCACCGCATACACACGCTCCGCCCCACGCTGAAGCAGACAATCCGTGAAGCCTCCCGTCGAAGCTCCAATGTCCAAACACGTCCACCCCTTCGGATCCACCCCAAACCCATCCAAAGCACCCTCCAACTTGAACCCCCCACGACCAACATACTTCGCCGGAGCACGCACCTCGATCACCGCATCAACCCCGTAAACCGTTCCACACTTCAACGCCACCTGCCCTCCCACCGTCACGTCACCCGCCATCACCGCACGCTGCGCGCGCTCGCGGCTCTCAAAAAAACCTCGCCTCACCAACAACACATCCAACCGCTCTTTGATCACTCGCGTCCCCATCACTCAACCCGCCCGATCAAAAATCCAACTTCGGCACTGGCTTCGCTGGAGCCGACTCCTTCACCGCACCCTCCTCCGCCACCGGATTGACCCGCATCGCCTTGGGAACCAACACCGGCGCCGTCTTGGGCGCAGCTTCCCCGCCCCCAGCCCCGCTCACGCCCGCCGTTCCATCCGGCCCCTGAGTCGTGTTCCGCACCGGAGCGTTCAACCCAGAATCTTTCCACGCACGGATAGCTGACGCCATCTCCGCCGCCAGATAAGAGCGGAACGGGTCCTCGCCCTCCACCGTCGGTAACGAGATCTTCACCGGCTCCACCACACCAGAACCGCCGCCTCCAACCGCCGTCGCACGAACCACTCCAGCTTCCCCCCCACGCCCCCGAGCCGCCCGAGCCCGAGCCCCTCCATGCACCTCGCACGCCTCCCGCGGCGCCTGCCCAGGAGCCAGATTCCGCTCCACCAATGTCATCTTCTTGTCCTCAACATCCCCGCCAGCTACCGCCTCATGGCACAGCGGCGTCGGCATCATGCCAGACTTCGAACAAATCATGTGCCGCTCCCATCCCCCAGGATCCCGGATTCCCGACGGAGGAAAAATCTCCGAAGCCGTATTCATCAAGGAAACCCACACCGGCAAAACCACCGACCGACTGAACACGTTCTCGCCAATCGATCGACGCTGCCGATCGAATCCCGCCCACACCACACACGTGACCTCGCTATTGTACCCAGCAAACCACACGTCCGTGGAATCGTAAGCCGTCCCCGACTTCCCCCCAGCATCCATCGGCTTCAAACCCAAACTCGCCGTCGCATCCACCCCCGTCCCCTTCGTCAATACCTCCCGCAACGACTGATGCACCTGATACGATACCCCCGCCGAAACCACCGGCTGCTGCGACTTCACGAACTTGAACAACACCCGCCCCTTCCGATCCTCGATGCGATCCACCAAAAACGGCGAATCCGGACGCACCCCGCCATTCGGAAAAGCGGTGTACGCCAACGCCATCTCCATCGCCGTCACCTCACTCGCACCCAAAAAGGTCGACGAGTAACTCCGCAAAGAACTCCGAACCCCAAACTCCATCGCCTTCGCCCGGACCCGATCCAACGACTGCCCCATATCACTCCCCACCGACATCCCAAACCGCACCGCCGCCGCATTCTTTCCTTTCACAAGAACTGAATGCGCACTCATCCCCCCCTCCCACCCGTTGTCCAACTGCTCCACCCCCCATTCACCCAACAAACCCATCGTTCCACCCATCATCACCTGCCGATTGTCCATCGGCGCATCCTGCACCACCCAGTAAGGGTTCATCCCATGCGAGTACCCCGCCGCAAACACCAACGGAGTGAACACCCCTGCCGCCGGCCGCTTCGAAGAGATCGCCCGATTGAACTCGCTGTGCGCCGCATCCCGCCCACCCGCAATCGCGCGAATCGCTCCCGTCCGATTATCCAAGATCACAAACGTCCCCTGAAGATAATCCGGCTCAACCGGTTTCTTACCCTCCTCCTCCGCCTTCTGCCGCATCTTACGGAACGACGCCTCAAACGATGCAAACGTCGGATGACTGTATCCCGCCCGACTCTCCAATACCGTCAAATGCTCCGACATCGCCTTCTCCGCCGCCCGCTGTAACCGCAAATCCAACGTCGTATGGATCCGGTACCCATCACTCAACGCACTCTCCGTCCCGAACAACTTCCGCATCTGCGCAGCCACCATGTCCGCCGCGTAACTGTCCCTCCGAGCCGCCTTGCGGTTCTTCACCACCACATCCCGATCCCTCGCAACCTCGTACTCCTTGTCGCTGATCATCCCCATCTCCCGCATCCGCAACAGAACGTAATTCCGCTCCTGCGTGCTCCGCTGCCGGTCCGACCACGGAGAGAACCGACCCGGACTCCGGATCAATCCCGCCATCATCGCCGCCTCCTCCAATCCCAACTCCCGAGCCGTCTTCCCAAAATATGCCTGCGAAGCCGACTCCGCCCCCCACAACCCGCTCCCAAACAAGATCCGGTTCAAATACAACTCCAAGATCTCGTCCTTGCTAAACCGCTTCTCAATCTCCCACGCCACAAACATCTCCAAGATCTTCCTCCGGATCGTGCGCTCCTCCGGTGGCAACTCCTCCCGAAAAGTGTTCCGAGCCAACTGCTGCGTGATCGTGCTCGCCCCCTCCTTCTTCGCCCCTTTCACAAAGTTCTTCTGCGCCGCACGCACCACCGCACGCAAATCCACCCCGCGGTGCTGATAAAACCGAGCGTCCTCCTTCGCAACCACCGCCTTCAATAGGAAAGGCGACAACTCCTTCAACGGCACCACCTCGCGATTGAAGATGAACAGTCGCGCCACCTCGTCCCCGTGCCGATCGAAAATCACGCTCGCCGACTCCATCTCCCTCAAACGGTCATAATCCAACGCCCGTGCCTTCCCCTCCCACTCAATCTTGAACCACCACAAAAATCCGCCCGCAGCCAGCCCCACCAAAAAAACCAAAAGCAACATCCAACGCACAAAGCGAAAGAACCAGCCGCCCTTGCGCCGGTTGCCCGCTCCAATCGTTGAACTCCCACTCTGCATCTCCTCAGTCTGCCCCCCTCACGTCAGCAATTTCCAACCCTATTTCGCGGCATCGCTCCCCCCCTCTCCCCTCCCCTCACCGCTTCACCTGACCCTCCACCAAACGCACCACCCCATCCAACCCCTCGCACCTCCCCCGAACCTCCACCGCCTGACCCTTCGCCAAACGCAAAACCGCTCCATCCCCCGTCGTCAACGCCACCCCTCCCGCCACCCCCGCCGTCTCCGCACGCACCTTCGTCCCCTCCCCAAAAGCCACCTCCACAAATCGCCCCTCTCCCCCAGCCAAAACCAACGAAGCCCCACCCTTGCCAGCCTCCTTCCCCTCCCCTCGAAACGAAACCAACCGACCTCGCACCACCAACCGCCGACCGCGATACGCCATGTCCGCCCGCTCCGCATTCGCCGCATACGCCCCAGCCAACTCGTCCACCGTCACCACCTCCCCCTCCCCACTCCGCATCTCCGGCAAATACGCCTGCTGGATCCGCCGGATCTCGTCGCGAACCTTCACCGCGTCATCCAACTTCCCCGCCACCGTCAACGTCCGCTTCAACTCCACCAACCGCGGGAGCGAGTTGTTCACCGCCTGAACCACCAACCGCTGCTGGTTCTGCACATACTGCTCCTGCACCGACCGCAACTGACGCGGCTCCTCCACAAAGTTCGCCTCCGACAGAACACGATCCTCCTTCAATCGCACACGCTCCCGCCGAACCGCCAACGCCGCCTCCAAATCCGCCGCCTTCTGATACCCCATCTGCAACTCCCCCAAACCCGCCTCGTACTTCGTCACCACATCCCCACG
>CAZAZT010000045.1:0-26635 GCA_964489645.1 uncultured Chthoniobacteraceae bacterium
AAACGCACCTCAAAAAGCCGCTCCCAACGTCCAACAAGGCGTCGTGAGGATCAATGCCACCACACAGGCATTCGATTTCGTGCGCCCTTGGTCCAAAAAGAACCCAGCCACTCGACGCGCCATCGGAACCGTCGTGGCCCCCAAAGCGATCCTCACCACCGCCGATTTCCTCGCGAACGCCACCTACATCGAGATGGAATCGCCCCGAGGAGACCAAAGGGTCCCCGCGCAAATCATCGCCATCGACTATGAGGCGAACCTCGCCCTCCTCACCCCAGAAGATCAGAACAGCGCATTCCCCTTCCAACCCATCGAACTCACCGAAGTCAAACGCGGTGACGCCATCGAAGCCGTCCAACTCGAGGCAAACGGTAACCTCAGCTCCACCAAAGGCACCACCGCCCACATCGACGTCGCTCGGTACTGGCTCGAAGACCAAAACTTCCTCGTCTACCGCTTCAGCGGCGCACTGCAAATCCGCGACGGTTCCGCAACCCTCCCCGTATTCGCCAATAACCGGTTGGCCGGTCTCCTCATGCGCTATGACCCCGCTTCCAATATCATGGAATGCGTCTCCACCCCCGTCATCCGCCACTTCCTCAAAGACATCGCCGACGGCAACTACCAAGGCTTCGCCAAAAGTGGCATGGCCTTCTCCCAAACCCGCGACCCCCAATTCCGGAACTTCCTCAAGATCTCGAAAATCAAAGGCGGCGTCTACGTTTCCTCCGTTCTCAAAGACGGCCCAGCCGACCAAGCCGGAATCAAAAAAGGCGACGTCATCACTCAAATCGACGGTCAAGATGTCGACTCCGATGCCAACTACAACGACTCCTCCTACGGTCGTATCTCCATCGCGCACCTGATTTCCACCGCCCACCAATCCGGTGACATCCTCAAAGTCGAGCTGCTCCGCGACGGAAAACCCATCAGCACCGCTCTCAAACCCCTCAGAAAATCCGCGGACTCCTTCGTGGTCCCCCCATACGTCATCTCCCAAGGACCCAAGTTCATCATCGTCGGCGGTCTCATCCTCCAAGAACTGTCGCGCCAAATGCTCAAGGAATGGGGAGCCGACTGGCAACGCAAGGCTCCCATCGAACTCCTCAATCTGGACCGCACCCAGAACGACACAAACCTCGAGATCGAGCATCACGTCATCCTCACCCAGATCATCCCTTCCGAACTCACGATCGGATACCAAGAGGTCACATTTGTGCCCGTTACAGAAATCAACGGGACCAAACTCAAAAGCATCGCAGACGTCCCCAACGCCCTCGCCAAGCCCATCAATGGAACGCACCACATCCGCCTAGCCTCCGATCCCGGAGTGCTCTACCTCGACGCATCCAAAACCGTGGAAACCACCGAGGCACTCCAGAAAGCCTACGGGATCCCCTTCACCTCCCGCCTCCGTTGACCTGCGCCGAGCGCATCTTCCCCTCATCCCTCGGCCACAATGCCCCTAGCGACCACAGGACGCCTCGCCATCCATTGCACCGAGACCGTTGGAAGGTGTTCGCTGTTCCTGATCAACGCCTTCCGCCATTGCTCCAGTGGCGGAAGCTTTTGGGAACGATTCATCCGCGCCCTCCACGAAAGCGGAGTCCGCTGCGTGCCAGTGATCCTCATCGTGGCAACCTTCACCGGCATGGTCCTCGGCCTCCAAGGCCACTACGTCCTCTCCCGATTCGGCGCCAGTGGCCTCCTCGGCACTCTCGTCTCGCTCAGCCTGTGCCGTGAACTCGCCCCAGTCCTCGCCGCACTCATGATCGCCGGACAAGCCGGCTCATCCATCGCCGCCGAACTCGGAATGCAACGCACCACCGAACAGATCGATGCCCTCGACCTCCTCGGCATCCGACCCGAAGGCTTCCTCGTCGGTCAACGCCTCATCGCATCCATCCTCACCTACCCCATCCTCACAGGAGCATTCGTCCTCGTCGGAACCTACGGCGGTTACCTCGCAGGCTGTGTCCTGCTCCCCGTGCCCGCTACCGAATTCTGGGCCTCCGTCCACGAAGCCATCCGCCCGCGCGACATCCAAGAATGCCTCATCAAATCCCTCACCTTCGGTCTCCTCTGCACCACCATCGCTTGCTACTCCGGCTTCCATAACCACCTCTCCGGTCTCTCCGGCGCCCGCGCAGTCAGCCTCGGTACCGTCCGCGCCGTCGTCGCCTCCAGTATCGCCGTCCTCGCAACCGATTACCTCATCACCTCCCTCCTCGTATGACGGATCACGCCACCACCTCCCCTGGCGCCACCCCGCTCATCGCCGGAGAAAATCTGTCCAAATCGTTCGGATCCAAAGCCGTTCTCCATAACGCCTCCTTCGCCATCCCAAAAGGCTCCGTCTCCTGCATCCTCGGGAAAAGCGGCTCAGGGAAATCCGTCCTCCTCCGTCTCCTCGTCGGTCTCCTCCCTCCAGACTCCGGAACCCTCCTCTATCAAAACCAACCGCTCAGCGAACCGCGCATTCTCGAAACATTCCGCTCCGAATGCGGCTACGTGTTCCAACACAACGCCCTCCTCGATTTCCTCACCGTCGCCGGAAATGTCGCCCTCCCCCTGCGCGCTCAAACCGCCATCCCCCCCCATCAACACCTCCCCCAAATCCAAAAAACGCTCGCAGCCCTCGAACTCGACGCCGACGCCGACCGCTACCCCTCCGAGCTCTCAGGCGGCATGCAAAAACGCGTCGCCGTCGCGCGCGCACTCGTCACCAATCCCAAAATCGTCCTGTTCGATGAACCCACCGCCGGCCTCGACCCCATCCGCCGGAATGCCGTGTTCCATCAAATCCTTCACCTCCGGAACACCCTCCAATTCACCGCCCTCATCGTCACCCATGACGTCCCCGAAGCACTCGCCGTAGCCGACCAAATCCTCTGGGTGGACCAAAAAACCATCCGCTTCGCGGGAACACCCTCAGAGTTCAACGCCCTCCCTGAACCAGACGCCGCGCTGTTCCGCGACAACGTCAGTTTCTTGAAGCATCCAACCCAAGGCAGCCTCACCCCATGAAAGCTCAACACGAAAAATCTGTCGGCCTTTTCGTCCTCAGCGGACTCGCCTGCCTCTGGTACCTAGCATTCCAACTCGGCACGAAAAACGTCTCCCGCTCAGAAACCTACGCCATCCGCGCAAGATTCTCCAATCTCAGCGGACTATCCAGCGGAGCCACCGTCTCCGTCGCAGGCGTCCCCGTCGGATCCGTCACAAACCTCTCGCTCTCGGACGACTTTTCAGCGATCGCAGAACTCCGCATCCGAAAGGACATCCGCATCCCCGACGACTCCGTCGCCTCCGTCCGAAGCAAGGGGCTTCTGGGGGACAAGTTCATCGCCCTGAGCCCAGGTGGCTCCGATCAACACCTCTCTCCCGACGCTCTGATCACCGACACCGAATCGTCCGTCGACCTTGAATCACTGCTCAGTCGATTCGCCTTTGGCAACGTTGACTCAAAAAAGTCCTCTGCGACAGAACCGACCATCAAGGAGTTGAATGCACCCCCTCAGGATGTAAAATAGGGAAAATCCATGCTTCGACGCGCTCTTTTACCGCTCTGCCTTGCCGCCTTTTCGGTTCTCTTTCCAGCCATACCCCTCCATGCCGCATCTCCCGATGAGACTCTCAAGACAGGCCTTCAACAGCTGCTGGACGCAACGAAACGCTCATCCGGCAACAATCCCGCTGCGCTAGCGAAAGCCGCAAGACCAACGCTCGAACAATACATCGACTTCCCCTCCCTCACGCGTCGCGCGTTCGGGATCGGTTGGAAGGATCTTTCCCCAGCAGAACAAAAAGATGCGCAACAGCTCTTCTCAGAAGTCGTCATCCGAAGCTACGCATCAAAGATCAAACCGGAAAAAACTCCCGTCGTAAAATTTTCTGCTCCCAAAAAACTTGATGCCAGCCGTCAAGAAGTGCTCGCCTCGGTGAACAATGACGGCACAAACGTCCAAGTCACTTATCGACTCGAATCCAAGGGCAAAAGTTGGGTCATCTACGAGATCTTGGTGGAAGGCGTGTCCCTCACAAACTCCTACCGCGCTCAGTTCGATGCCATCCGGACAAAATCAGGGACGAAAGCGATCCTCGACAGCCTTCGTGGGATGCTTCGCTGAACGCAATACCGACTAAGCCTCGCCACCCTCAAATGAAAACTTTGCTACCGACGACCGTGGCACTCTTGCTGGCAGTGCCCGTACCGGCCAATGCAGGCCATGGTCAATCAAGACGGGTTGCAAAACTCGAGAGGCAAAGCACCGCTCCCAATCTGCAACCTCCAGGTACGGAAAAATCGCCCACATATGACCCTCTCGAGAAGGTCAACCGCGCCACCTTCACAGCCAACGACGCACTCTACAAAGGAGTCATGCAGCCCATCAGCAAAGGGACCGAAGCCGTTCTGCCCAACCCTGCACTTCGGAGCCTGCAGAACTTCGGCCAAAACATCGAAACCCCCGTGCGCTTGGTCAACCGACTTGTCCGAGCTGAACCCATGCAAGCCGGTAAAGAGTTCACCAAACTCGTCATCAACTCGACGATTGGCCTCGGTGGGCTGTTCAAACCCTCTGAATCATTCGCCGCGCTCAGAGACGTCAAACCCGCTGACACCGGACAAACTCTAGGAAAAGCAGGCGTGCCTCCCGGCCCCTACCTCGTCCTCCCAGTTCTCGGCCCCAGCAGTTGTCGCGACCTCGTCGGAAAAGCCGGCGACTGGGCCTTGAATCCACTCGTCTACATGGGCAAAGCGGATATCCCCACCGAAGTAAGGTCGTCCATCGGAGCAGCAAAAGGCATCGATGAAAATCGCCACCGGATGAAAGCCTACCGCGCAACCGTGGAAATGACCGTGGACCCCTATGTCGCTGTGAGAGAAGCCTACACAGACCATCGGAAAGCCAGTGTCAACGGATCGTGAATCTCAAAGGCAACGTCACATCGCCTTCACACTGTCCAAGAAGTGATCCACGCCATCGAGTTGACCTCCTGCGTGATGTCACTGATCGAAGCCATCAACTCCTCCGCAGCCGAGGAAACGATCAACGATTGTTCATTCGTCTGATGAGCCGCTGCTGCAAAAGCCTGCGCCGCATTCTCCAACGTCAAAGCGCTCTTCGATGAAACCCCCACCCACGACTTCACATTCCGCTCAAACTCACCCGCCAACACGGCGTTCTGCTTCTTCCCCGACGTGAGATCCGTCGCACACTTCACCACCTTCCCATTCAGATTGCGTACCGGATGGTAACTCGCCTCAATACACACCTCTTTGACGTCCTCCCCAATCCGCCTGACATCGCCGCTTGAAAGACGCCGTCGAGCAAATGTTACCAAACTGAGTTTCAAAACTCCCCCCAGAGAACATTCGCTTCGAGTTCGCTTCTAGTTTGTTCCTGAAGTGGCGCACCCGTGAGGACTCGAACCTCAAACCTTTTGATCCGTAGTCAAATGCTCTATCCAATTGAGCTACGGGTGCCCGTGAACCCGCTCGCTGGCGGGACGAAGATTGAACTACGGGGCCGGATCGGAATCAAGCGAATCATCCGTCTTTTTGAGAGAAATATCCTCCACCTCCGCCTCAGAAATTCGCGACGTCTCCACAACCGATTCCTTCTGCGAAACTTGCGAATCCGTCAAATCAGCCCCGCCCACCCGACGATCAATCCGCAACGCAGGAACCCCTGACCCAACAACAGGCCGCCTCAACGCCTCGCGATTCGCCTCTTTGATCTCCCGGTAAATCTCATCCCGATAGATCAACGTCTTCGAAGGTGCCGTAAAACCCAACTTCACCGCATCCGGGTCAATCCGCGTGACCGTGACCCGGATCTGGTCACCAATCATCACGCTCTCCCCCTCCTTTCGGCTTAAAACAAGCATGGGTTCAGTCGTTTATTTCTAGGCTCAGACCGCACCACCCTCCGCCTCCCCAATCTCATCCCCAACCGGCCGCTCGTCCACCAACACATACCGCGTCGAATAGTGCGCCGAGTTCGCCAAAATCACCTGCGCCGAGCGCCCCGTCTCCGGATTCGAGACAATCGGACCCGCAAGATTCACCGTCGCAAACTGCGGGATGTGTGAACGGATCGTCACAATCACAAAAGCCCGAGCATCCCCCCCAGAAGCAATCCCCAAACGATCCGCATCCTCCTCGCGCAACTCCACGCGGTAATCCGCATCAATCTCCGCCGGGTCAAGCACCACAAACTCCACAGGATCCTCCCCAACAGACGTCATGCTCAAAAATGGCGCCCCCCCGTCAAAAGGCTTCACCTCAAACTCCGTCAACTCGGGGAACCCGAACAATCCCAGCGGAAAAGACAATCGGACAGGAATCGCCGACTCTGTCGTGGTTGCGTCAGTCGCCATGGGAAACACCTTACCTCCCTACCCACCCCTGAGGCGAAATAAATCCCGTGCACAAAAATCGGTTGGCCCGAAAATCGCACCCAACCAGACCAACATGCACTCCCTCGCCCCCTCTCGAAATCTCATCGCCGGATCGCTCGCCCTCCTCTCGCTCAGCATCCAACCCCACACCCAATCCGCCGAGTTGGCAGCCGATATCCGCCCAATCCTCGCCGTCGGCCCTGAAGCCCAAAACAACCGCACCGCCCAAGCCGCCGTCGCCGCACTCGCCCAATCGCCCGCCTCACGCATCCCAGAACTGCTCTCCGCCATCGGTGAAGCCAACGACCTCGCCGCCAACTACCTCCGCTCCGCCATCGACACCATCGTCGATCGCACCCTGTCCTCCAACAGCACCATCCCCGCACGCGAACTCAACGCGTTCCTCGCCAATACCAAAAATCACCCCAGAGCCCGGCGCCTCGCCTACGAGATCCTCCTCCGCATCGCTCCCGAGGAAACCGCACGCCTCATCCCCTCCTTCGCCAATGACCCAAGTGTCGAACTCCGACATGACGCAGTCGAACTCCTCATCAAATCCGCTGAATCCCTGAAACCATCCAAAAACAAAGGCGAAACCATCAAAGCGTTCCGAACCGCGCTCGATGCCGCCCGCGACCAAAAACAGATCGACTCCATCACCACCGAACTCCGCGCACTCGGTGAAGAGGTCGATCTCCCAAAACATTTCGGCTTCCTCACCCACTGGCGCATCATCGGCCCCTTCGACAACACCAACCTCGCCGGTTTTGACAAACCCTTCCCCCCAGAAAAAGAACTGCTCTTCGATGCGGAATACGATGGCAAGAACGGGAAAGTCCGATGGACAGAAACCGCTACAGGTCAGGACTATGGAAAAGTCGACCTGAACAGGCCCCTCGGCGAACTCAAAGAGGTCACCGGCTACGCCACCACCGTGTTCAATAGCCCCATCGCAGGTCCCGCCGAACTCCGCCTCGGCTGCAAGAACGGCTGGAAACTCTGGATCAACGGCAAACTCCTCTTCAGTCGCGACGAATACCATCGCGGCGCGCGGATCGACCAATACCGCATGCCCGTCACCCTCAACAAAGGCCCCAACACCCTCCTCATCAAACTCTGCCAGAACGCTGACGTGAAGGACTGGACCAAGGAATGGGAGTTCCAACTCCGCGTTTGCGATAGCACTGGCACCGCCATCCTCGCAACAGACCGCCCGCCAAAACCCTCAGAACCAAAAGCTTCTCCAAAAAAGAAGTGACCGAAGCGGCCAACCCATCCACCAAAAAAGGATCTCCCACCCACACCACAAACCGTCAGCGCATCCGAACACGATGAACCCGTTACGCTCCCCCCTCGCCGCCCTCACGCTCCTCGCCTCCACCCCCTCACTCCTCGCCGCCGATTGGCTCCAGTTCCGAGGCCCAGACGGCACCGGCGTATCCCCCGAGCCCGAACTCCCAACCGCCCTCTCCGAAACAAGCATCGCCTGGAAAAAGAGCCTCCCAGGCCGCGGCATATCCAGCCCGATCATCCTCGGAAACAAGCTCTTCCTCACCGCATCAAGCGGCCCAGAACAGGATCGACTCCACGTCCTCTGCCTCGATGCCTCCACCGGAGAAAAAATCTGGGAACGCCAGTTCTGGGCAACCGGAAGAACCATGACCCATCCCAAAATCGGCGTCGCAACCTCCTCTCCCTGCAGCGACGGAAAACGCATCTTCGCCGCCTTCTCCTCCAACGACGTCGTCGCCCTCGATCTCGACGGAAACCTGCTCTGGTTCCGAGGCCTCACCCGAGACTACCCCAACGCCAGTAACAGCCTCGGCATGGCCTCATCCCTCGTCTTCACCGGAAACACCCTCGTGTTCCCCGTCGAAAACGACAGCGAATCGTTCACCATCGGACTCAACCCCGACGACGGCTCCAACCGATGGAAGCTCGACCGCCCAAAAGTCTCCAACTGGACCACCCCCGTTCTGTTCCAAAAAGGCATCGCACTCATGTCCAACTCCGGGGTCACCCTCGTCGACCCCGACACAGGCAAAACCCAATGGACCTTCGAAGGTGGCGGCTCCTCAATGTCGTCGCTCACCGCAACAAAAGGGATGCTCTTCGTTCCAACCAAGGGCACCACCGCACTCAAACCCGCAACCTCACCCGCTGAACCCGAAACCGCTTGGCAAAATAACCAGATGCAAAGCTCCACCGTGAGCCCCGTCATCCTCAAGGACAGCATCTACACCCTGAACAACGCCGGCATCCTCAAGCGATCCAAAGCCGTCGATGGCGAGAAGTCGTGGCAACTCCGAACCACCGGCCCCTACAGCGCATCCCCCGTCGCCGCAGGCGATTACCTCTACCTCGTCAACGAAAAAGGTCTCGTCCAAACCGTCGATACCACCGCCCCAGAGGGCAATGTCGTCTCCAGCCTCGACCTCCATGACACCGTCATCGGCACCCCCTCCATCGGACAAGGTGCGATCTACGTCCGGAGCGACTCCACCCTCTACCGGATCGGCCCCAAAAAGACCCCTTAACTCTCTCCCGCCCCCCCCACGGCACACCCCTCCCTCTGTGACGCTCAAATCGTTCATCGCGCTGACAGCCACCCTCGCTGGCAGCGTCCTCTCAGCCGCTGCTCCTCCTGACCCGAAACCTCGTCCGAACATCCTCTGGTTCGTGGTGGATGACATGTCCCCGAACTTTTCCTGCTACGGAGAAACCGCCATCCAAACCCCGAACGTCGACCAACTTGCCAAAGAAGGCACCCGCTTCCGGCACGCCTTCATCACCGCTCCCGTGTGCTCGCCCTCGCGCTCCGCGATGATCACCGGCATGTACCAAACGACCATCGGCTCTCACCACCACCGCAGCGGCCGAGGCACCCTCCGGATCCAGCTGCCGACCGGAGTCTCACCCGTACCAGATCTTTTCAAAAAAGCCGGCTACCACACCTGCATCGGAAGCGGTCTCATCGGGCTCGACCATACCGGATCCCCACTCCGCGAAGGACGTTCTCCCCTCGGAAAAACCGATTACAACTTCGATTGGAAAACCCCGCTCTACGACGACGCAGATTGGTCCTCTCGCAAACCCGATCAACCCTTCTTCATGCAGGTCCAACTCCACGGAGGCAAACTTCGTGAAGGAGGCCCCAACGCAGCGCGCAACCTCAACCAGCGCGCCGAAAAACTCTTCGGCTCTGCACTCAACCCCAACCAGTTCGTCCTCCCACCCTATTACCCAAGGGAATCCCTCATCCTCTCCGACTGGCACGCCTACCTCGATGCCGTTCGCCTCACCGACCATCACGTCGGGACCGTCCTCAAACGGCTCGAGAACGAGGGCCTCAAAAAGAACACGCTCGTCATCTTCATGACCGACCACGGCATCAGCCACGCCCGCGGTAAACAGTTCCTCTACAACGAGGGCACCCACATCCCCTTCATCGTCGCCGGTCCGAACATCCCCACCAACGCCGAACGCTCCGACCTCATCGAGCATATCGATATGGCAGCAATCTCGTTGGCCGCCGCTCAGATCCCCATCCCAGAAACCATGCAAGGTAAGGATGTGTTCGCATCCTCCTATAAACCTCGCCCCCACGTGTTTGCCGCACGCGATCGTTGCGACGAAACCGTCGAACGACTCCGAAGCGTCCGCTCCGAACAATTCCTCTACATACGGAACTTCTACCCGAAACGTCCGCTCCTCCAACCCAACGCCTACAAGGACGGAAAACCCATCCTTCAACGCCTGAAAGAGTTGCATGCGAAAGGAGAACTCTCCGAACTCCAGGATCACCTGCTTTTTGCACCCGAACGCCCCCCCGAAGAACTCTACGACTGGATCCGCGACCCGTGGCAAACCCAGAACCTCGCCGCTTCTCCCGAGCACAAAAACACGCTCTCCAGCCTGCGCAAAACCCTCGACGATTGGATGCGCGAAACCCGCGACCACGGCCCAGAAACCGAAGCCGCATACGACAGCGACATGGCCGTTTATCTCGGCCGAAAAAATCACGCAACCGACACCCCCTCGCCAGTTCGCGATAACATCCAACTCATGAAACGTTGGGCTGCAGAAGGCCGCTGATCGGCCCGACCTCACCGTATCCATCCTCTCCACCCTCTCCACCATGCACTCCTTCCGAAACCTCCTGATCACCCTCTCGTTAACGCCTCTCCTCCAAGCCGCTCCATCCCCTGTCACCGACAGAACAACGGAAGCACCGCGTCTCGTCGTCGCCATCCTCGTAGACCAACTCCGCTACGATTACCTCGAGCGATTCCATTCCCACTTCGTGGAAGGCGGGTTCCGCACCTTCACCGACCGAGGTGCCTTCATGACCTTCGCCCAATACGACTACGCCCCCACGGTCACAGGCCCAGGGCATGCGTCCTTCCTCAGTGGCGCCACTCCCGCCACTCACGGAATCGTCGGTAACGATTGGTTCGACAAAAAATCCGGGAAAAGCATCAACTGCGTCAGCGACCCAGATGTTACGGGCGTCGGCGTCAAAAGCCCCGCCTCCGGAAAACGTTCCCCGAGAAACTTCATCGGCTCCACCCTCTCCGATGAAATGCGACTCCGCTTCAAATCCAAGGTCGTTGGCCTATCCCTCAAAGACCGAGGCGCAATCCTCCCTGCAGGACGCAACGCGACCGGCGCGTACTGGCTCGACTCATCCAACGGCCATTTCGTCACCAGCACCTGGTACCGAGACGCCCTGCCAGCATGGCTCAACTCGTTCAATGAACGTCAACTGCCCGCCTCCTACGTCGGCCAAACATGGAAGCGTTTGCTCCCAGAATCCGCTTACCAATGGCCCGACAACGGCGCAGGCGAAGGACGGCTCGCCGGCGAAAAAACCTCCACCTTCGATCACATCATCAAACCGTCACCGACCGAAGGCCTCGAGACCATCGTTCCAACCCCTTTCGGCAATACCCTCCTCCGCGAACTCGCCGAGGCCGCCGTGGACGGCGAAAAGCTCGGTGCCCCAGGTTGTACCGACTTCCTCTCGGTCTCCTTCTCCTCCACCGACGCATGCGGACACATCTTCGGCCCCTACTCCCAAGAGATGCAGGACATCATCCTCCGACTCGACCTCGAGCTCGAACGCTTCTTCAAGTTTCTCGACCAACGCATCGGGTTGAACAACGTCACAATGGTCCTGACCGCAGATCACGGCGTCGCCCCCGTGCCTGAGTTCGCCGTGACCAATGGATTCCAAGGGGGAAGAGCCGACCTCCCCGACCTGAAACCAACTCCCCCTCAGGACAGTCCAAAGGACAACACCGCCGCATCGACCTCGATCACAACCAGTAGCAACCCGAAGAAAGAGGACGAAAAGTCCGCCGACTCCGAGAAGCCCGCGACAACCGCTCCAGCCGGGTTGATGGCCGATCTTCTCAAGGCCCTCTCACAGCGCTTCCAATCGTCGCGCATCCTGTTGTCCCCTCGGTTCTACGACGGACACCTGTTCTACGATCACCGAGAACTCGCAGCGCAGAAAATATCGGCGGACGACGTAAGCCACTTCATCCGTGAATGGGCTCTCACCTCCGGCCGCTTCCAAGCCGCGTTCACCCGAAACCAGTTGCTGGACGGACGCGCGCCCGGCGAACTGGGACAACGCATCCTCAAGGGGTACCATGCGGAGCGAGGCGGCGATATTGTCCTCACCCTCAAGCCTTTCGTCTTACCCGGCGCAGGGAAGAGCGGAACGACCCACGGCGCCCCGTTCAGTTACGACACCCACATCCCCGTCGCCTTCCACGGCCCAGCCTTCAAACCGGGGCGATATGCGGACCCCTTCGCCATCACCGACATCGCTCCCACTCTCAGCGTGGTGCTACGGATGAACGAACCCTCAGGCAATGTCGGTAAACCATTCGTGAAGGCTCTGAAGTGAGCAACCCTCAGATTTCAACCCTCATCACGCTTGCCGTCCCCCCTTTCCCGAAACAACCTCTTCACCATGAACTGTTCCGCCCGTTTGTTGCCGGTTGTCGCTGCACTCGTAGCAGCACCATTCTCCTTCGCCCAAGAAGCCCCGAAATCCTTCGAAGTCGGTGGTTTGAGCTTCCAACGCCCCGCCGATTGGAAATGGGTGCAGGTCGCTTCCATGATGCGCAAAGCCCAACTCGCCGTTCCCTCAAAAGGCGATCTCAAAGCCGCCGAAATCGTCTTCTTCCACTTCGGCCAAGGCTCAGGCGGCGGTGTCCAAGAGAACGCTCAGCGCTGGCTCAACCAGTTCGATAAAAAACCCGACAACGGCAAGATGGAAGAGGTCTCGCTCGGCGGAAAAAAAGTGCATCTCGTTTCCACCGAAGGAGTTTTCCAAAGCGGCATGCCCGGTGGCGCGATGACCCCAATGGAGAACTACGCCCTCCTCGGCGCCATGGTCGAAGGCCCAGAAGGCCTCATCTTCGTCAAGATGACCGGCCCCAAAGCCACCATCACAGAATCCCGCGAGAAATTCCTCTCGTTCATCGAATCCGCCAAAAAGTAGTCAGCTTCTCACCCCCTTTGCAAACGGCCCGCCTCATGGCGGGTCGTTTCATTTCTGGCCCCACAAATCCCTTATGCCTCTCGACTTCTACGTGAACTCTTTCATCGAGATCGTTCGCTTCCTCAGCAACGACCACGTGAACTGCGACGCCTCAACCAAACTTCGCGCCATCGTGGACGATGACTTCAACGAAAGCGATTTCGACATCGCTCTCAACACGTTCGAAGCCACACACCGCCTCGCATTCAATGACTCCCTTTTTGAGGTCACCTTCGACCTCATCGGCGAACTCTCCATCGAAGAGATGCTCGAGAAGTACCTGGACACCAAGGCCGAACAAAAGGATCCACTCTTCGTCGCTGAACGCATCCAGATGATCATGGACAACCAATACCGCGACATCTTCGGCGACGAGGGCGAGTTGCCCATCGACTGATCAACTTAGACAGGATCTCAAACAGACAGGCCCTGAAGTTAGACAAAATACCTTGTTTAAGTTTTGAACCTTTGTCGAGGTTGCCTGTCTCATTTCGCGTAACCAAATCACGCGATGAACAGACTCACTTCAGCAAAATCCGGCGATTGGAGTGCCCTCGACTCTTACCTTCGCGACGTAGCCCAGTACCCCAACCTCTCCGACGAGGAGACCTTCCGCCTCGGCGCCGTCGGCTGCCAAGGCGACGTCGATGCCCAAGAGAAGTTGGTGAAATCTCATCTCCGACTGGTCGTGAAAATCGCGCACCAGTACGCAGGGTTCGGCTTACCTCTTGCCGACCTGATCGCAGAGGGCAATCTCGGCCTGATCCGGGCCGCTGAGCTCTATAACCCCAAGTTCGGCACCCGCTTCCTCACCTACGCCTCCGTCTGGATCAAACAACGTATCCACCGCGCGATCACCTCGCAGGCGAGGGCCGTGCGTATCCCCGTCTGGCGCTCTCAAAGGCTGCGAAAGCTCACCCGAATCCACGAGGAGATCTCCTCGCAACTCGGCCGCCCAGCCTCGGAAGAAGAACTCGCCGATCGCCTCGGCATCAGCACCGACGAACTCTCCGAACTTCGCGCGGATCGCATCGAAGTCATGTCCCTCGACGCACCTGCCGCAGGATCGGAATCCGAGTCCGACGCGAGACCGTTCTCGGAAACCTTCGCGGATGAGAACGCAGAGATCCCCGGAGGAAAACTCGGCACAGAAGAGCTCCAAGAAGAGATGATCGCGTGTCTTCACGAACTCGAAGACCGCGAGTTGACCGTGCTCTCCATGAAGTTCGGCTTGAAAGCGCAACCCGCCCTCTCCTTCCGCGAACTCGGCCGGCGGATGGGCGTATCCCACGAATGGGTTCGCCGCATCGCTGAACTCGCAATCGTCAAAGCACGGCGCGCCTTCGAAGCCATGGCCAAGCTGCCTCCCGCAGAAAGGAACCGCCGGCGCTCGTTGGTCATGAAACGCGTGGCCGCCCTCTCCTGCTGATCCAACAGCAACAGACGTGAACATCACAGCGGACGGTTCCGACCGTCCGCTTTTTGTTTCCCCTCACTTCGCTCGGCGCCAGATCACCGGCACATTGCCCTCCTCCACAACCTCGACACTGTTCGCATCAATCCTGCGCACCTTACTCTGGGACTCGATCCCCGAATACTTCATCACCAACTCGTTCCCTCTCAATGCCCAACGCCCTCGGTAAGGATCCTCTTTGATCCACTCGCTACCGCTCCGACCGCGCCCGTTCTCCGATCGAAAAGTCCCATCGCGGTTGAAAACAAGATCCTCCGCATTTCTAGCCGTCCGAACCTCCCATCGTCCCACAAGCCAAGAGGACGCGTCCTTCGGGACCGCCACGATCCCATCTCCCCCAGCAGGAGCACTCTTCAGCAACGTCGAAGACAACATCCGCTCCCCAAACACCCGGTACCCATTCCCCTCCATCGCAAGGTACAACTCTTTCGGACCCACATCCCGATAGGTCCCCTGCTGAAAGCGTTGGGTCAGATGGATCAACATCCCGCCATCCACCGGCTCCACCACCACATCCGAAATCTCCACCTTCATCGGACTCTTGAACATCCGCGCCCGATCCTTCAACCAACCCGCGCGATCCATGCGCACCGTCTGATTCCCGCTCTTCCGGACCCCCGAAAATCCGCGCCCATAGAGCACCGAGTACTGCTGGAAATCACCTCGGTTCTGCGCATCCAACCAGATATCCAAAAACCGCTTCGCCACCTCTTCGTCGCTCTGCGCAAGCGCTCCAACAAAAGGCATCATCAGGCCCATCAACAGGAGCCCTCTCCGACCGATCTGCGTCATGTTCATGGCTCCACAGTGTCGTCGTAACGGCCGCGGCTCAAACCGAAAGACAACCCGAACACCCACCCGCAACCGCGTACCCTGCGACCAACCTCCAATCACCCATTGCCGATTGTTCCGGATCCCCCAGCGTGCTATCCCCCATCCGATGGAATCCGCGCAACATCGCTCCGCCCGAACGATCACTCGCCGACGCCTCCTCGCGACCAGTCTCCTTCCCCTGCTCTCACCCGCTCTTTTCGCAGAGCCCTCAGCAAAAACGCCGCCTCCGTTCGTCGTGCTTGTCCACGGATTCTGGGATACCGGCGAAGTGTTCGCTCCCCTCGAGAAAGCGTTGAACGCCCGAGGCATCGAAACACTCGCCCCAACGCTGGAACCGCGTGATGGCAGAAAAGGCCTCGAAGACCTCGCAAAAAAGCTCTCCCAACAGATCGACGACAAAGCAGGCCCCAACCGGAAAATCCATCTCGTCGGCTTCAGCATGGGCTCACTCGTCTCACGCTATTACCTCCAACGCCTCGGCGGAAAACACCGAACTCTCCACTTCTTCTCGATCTCAGGCCCCCACCACGGAACCCGAACCGCTCCCCTCTACCCCGCAGAATCCACCCGCCAAATGGCCCCAGGAAGCCCCTTCCTCAAAGACCTGAACGATGACTGGAACACCAAACTCCCCGTCCCCACCACCTCATTCTGGACCTCCGCCGACCTCCTCATCATCCCCCCAAAAAGCTCCATCCTCCCCGAAGCCACCAACCAAGAGATCGACTGCCTCCTCCACCCGCTCATGGTCCGCAACAAGGTCGTCATCAAAACCATCATCGACACCATCATCCCCCCTTCCCCCTGAGCCCAAGCGCCTCGCTCCCAAACATCTGAACAACGCAGCAGTCCCTCATCCCCAACAGCCCCTCGCCACCCACCGGAGCCCGTTCCCCACCCGCACCGAAGCCTCATCGGCTCTGCGTCGTTTTGTCTCAACCCGCCTTTCCCGTTGACACAGACCCCGCCTCCACCGACATCATCCGCCCCAATGTCACGCGCCCTCCGGCTGCTCTCCCTGCTCCTCGCTTTCCACTTCCTCGGTGGACACTGGGTCGCGTTGCAGTCCGTAGCGTGGACCAAGATGACCGTAGCATTCGCAGCCGATATGCCCGTCCATGAAGCCCTCCTCAAAGCGGTGAGCGGCGAAGCCCCCTGCGAAATGTGTAAAGCCGTTCGAACAGGGCAAGAGCACGAAACCCAACAAACCGTCCTCTCCCTCACCCTCAAAACCGAAGCGCTTCTCCCAACTCCCACGCAGATCCAGCCGAGTTGCTCCCCCCTGCCCCCCAATCTTTTCGGAGCGAACATCCAACACACCTGGATCTCCCGACTCCACCCGCCCTCGACTCCGCCCCCACTGGCGTAAGTCCATCCGCTGCCCGCACGGCAGCCTCAAAGCTCGCGCGGAACCCCTGGAGGGGATTGCCTGCCACCGCACGTTCCTGAACCCGCGAGCCTTTTCCCTGCGCGCATCAGCGCACCCGCGTGAACCGCGTCACAACACGGACAAACCGTCCTCCACAAAAAAACTCTCACAGATCTAGAAAATGAAAATCCGCACTCAGCTCGTCACTCTCCTCCTTCCCGCAATGGCGCCCATCCTTTCGCACGGCGCCGAAACGATGCAAGAAACCGTCGTCTATGGCAAAGGCCTCTCCCTCACCGTGCCCACCATCGAAACCCTCCGCACGGAACTCAGATCCATCCCCGGAGGCATCGATGTCATCGATGCAGAAACCTATAAACGTGGCAAATCCGCAACCCTCAAGGACGTCCTCGATTACTCGCCCGGCGTGTTCGTCCAACCGCGCTTCGGCGCCGAAGAAGCCCGTATCTCCATCCGTGGCTCCGGAATCCAACGGACCTTCCACGGACGCGGCCTCAAACTGATGCAGGACGGCGTCCCCGTGAACATCGCAGACGGCGGGTTCGACTTCCAAGCCATCGAACCTCTCGTCGCAAAAGCCGTCGAGGTCTATCGCGGAGCCAATGCCCTCCAGTTCGGATCCACGACCCTCGGCGGCGCCATCAACTTCATCTCGCCCTCCGGCTACGACGCATCCCCGCTCACCGCACGCGCAGAGTTCGGCAGCTTCGGCACCGTCCGCGGCCTGCTTTCATCCGGCGCAGTCTCAGGCCCTAACGACTACTTCCTCAGCCTGTCCCACGTCTCTCAAGACGGGTTCCGCGACCACAGCAAACAGAGCAACCAACGCCTCTTCGCCAATGTCGGACACCGCTTCAACGACCAGTTGGAAACCCGGTTCTACCTCACCATCGCACTCACCGACTCCGAACTGCCCGGCAACCTCACCAAGGCCCAACTCAACGACAACCCGAGACAAGCCCAACGCAACACTGGCGCAAAGATCTTCGATTACGTCGACAGCAACTGGAAACGCGACTTCGACCTCATCCGGATCGCCAACAAGACAACGTGGCAGGACGACGACCAAAAACTCACCTTCACCTCGTTCTGGTCTAGAAAAGACCTGCATCACCCAATCCTGTTCGTCATCGACCAGCTCACCAACGACTTCGGCGCAGGCCTTCGCTACGACAACACCGCAGAGATCTCGGGCCGCGCCAATCGTTTCACCCTCGGGATCACCCCCACATGGGCCTCCATCGACGATGATCGATTCGATAACGCGCTCGGCCGCCGAGGCACCCAACGCGCCTCGATGCAGCAGCAAGCGCTGAACTTCGATGCCTTCGCCGAAGACCAACTCTGGCTGAACAAAACGCTCGCCGTCACCCTCGGAGCCCAACTCTCCTACGCACAGCGCTCCAACAAAAATGCCGCCATCGGCTCAAACCCCGCATTCGACGATACCCAGAGCTGGTGGGGCTTCAGCCCAAAGATGGGGCTGCTCTTCCAACCAGACCCGAACACCCAAGTCTTCGCAAACGTCAGTCGTAGCTTCGAACCTCCCTCCTTCGGCGAACTGGTCGGGTCCAACCTGAAGTTCCAGTTCCCGACCGGACTGTACCTCGACTCCACCCCCGCCCGAACCCTCCAAGCACAAACCGCAACCACCGTCGAGATGGGTTCCCGAGGCACCCGCGGCGCATTCCAATGGGACGCAGCCTATTACTTCTCATGGATCGAGAATGAACTCCTCGAGTTCCAAATCGCTCCAGGCGTTGGACAGACCAAAAACGCAGGGAAAACCTTCCACGAAGGCGTCGAACTCGGATTCGGATTCGATTTCCTCCACTCCGGCAACGAAGACCCCGCCCCAAAAAAATCCGGTCGCGACAAACTCGTCATCCAAACCCACTACCTCTGGAACAACTTCCGGTACAACGGTGACGCCACCTACGGGAACGGACTCCTCGCAGGCATCCCCGAACACTACGTTCGCACCGATCTCACCTACTCAACACCCAGCGGGTTCTATTTCGGACCGAACATCGAATGGGTGCCCCAAGGCTATCGCGTCGACGCTGCTGGCACCCTGTTCACCGATCCGTACTTCCTGATAGGAGCCCGCGCAGGAGTCCGGCGCCCCAGCGGTTGGTCATTCTACGTCGAAGGACGGAACCTCGCCGACAAACGCTACGCCGCCACAACCGGTGTCGTGAGCGACGCAACCGAACCCAAAGCGCAAGGCGGGAGCCCAGCGCAATTCCTGCCCGGTGACGGTCGCGCCTTCTTCATCGGCATAGAATTCCGCTGGTAACCCTCACCCCAAGCCCCACAACCGATCCCGGAATCCTCGCGCAATCTCGGGACCACGTCTTCCTCACCATCACCATGCGAAAACATCTCCTTGCCCTCGCGATGCTCATCGCCCTGATCAGCGTCACCGGTGCCTACAACATCTACCAATCGCGACACACCCAAGAGTTCCGGTGCCGACTCGATGGCATCCGCTGCGAGGCCTGCCGCGTAGGCATCGAAGAAGAACTCGGCGAACAATCCGGCATCCGCGCAATCCGCTTCGAAGGGGAAGATCGCAAGGATCTCCTCGTCCTCCACTCCACCTCCTGCCCCCCGGAATCCATCCGCAACACCCTGATCCGCATCGGCTACGACCTCACCAACGAAGGCCGCGCCAAATACGAATCCTCCAGCAGTTGCGCCTGCCCAACCGTCAAACGACGCGGCCTCTTCCGCTAGCCACGCCCCCAGAAAAGACCGCGCACCCCGTCACCTCACACCTCATCATTCCTCGGCAACGGCGGCGGTGCACTCGCACCAGATGCGCCCGATTCCGTAGCCGCTTCCGCCTCACCCCCTGCGAGCGGCATCTTCGAGAACTGACGCCACCCCCACACAAACCAACGGATCGCAGAACTCGCTAACCACAACGCCCACAACAACATCATCAACCGGTACCACCAGATCGATACCGATAGATAACCCGCATCTGGCAACGCTGCCGACGCCCGAGCCTCGAACCATTTCAACAAAACCCGCGTCGAGTCGTTCCCGAGGATCCGCATCTCCGGTCGCCCAGTCAGACCCTCTGACACCGCCAAGACCAACACCCCCACGAAGATCGCCGTGAACCCCACCAACGCCACCTGCACCGGGTAACGCACAGCCCTGCGACGAAACCAGTCCCGCTCGGACACTCCACCACGCCAGTCGATCACAAAGAACCAGAGCACCGCCAATCCCGCTCCCAACAACGGCGCTTGGGTCAACCCCACCAACAAGAGAAGCCACGACCACATCCCCAAGGGCACCGAACCGAACCGACGCAACACAAGCGCCCCGATCACGCACGACGCAGCCAAACTCCAGAACCGCACCGCAGGCCCTCGCAACGGTCCCCACGCCCACAACACCCAGCGACTCTCTGGAACCCCCGCTTCAATCTTCACATTCGCCAACTCCACCGGAAACGACACGTTATCGACGGACGTGACCCGCGTTTGCGCCTCCGCAACACTCCACCGGATCTCAACCGCCTGAACACCCGGCTGAAGCGGCACCGCCACACGCCCCTCCCGAACACGCGCCGGCACACCTTTCCCCCCAACCTTCACCTGAACCCCCTCCGCTCCAGCGGGAAGCGTCACCATGAAATCCCCGCCCAATGTGCTCCGGATCTCCGCATCGATCAGCAGATCCCGATGCCGCATCCCCGGCTGGATCTGATGCCGCAACCGGTTCACCGTCACCACTTGCCCAGGCACAGAATCCGGCCGTTTCACCGCAATTTCCACCGCTTCGCCAGGCCACGGACTCCACTCCGGTTGCATCAGCGTCCCTCCGAACACCGGCGCTAACCCCTTGAACTCCACATTCCAAACAGGCGAAACCTCAAGCTTCCACGTCTCAACCCATCCCCCCGTTCCCGCAACCAACCGGAACCCTTCGCGCACCGGAAACACACTCTCCCAAACAAACGTCTCATCCCGCGCCCCCAACCGCACCTCGACAGCCCCATCGCGCACCACAACACCCGACGTCAAAACCCGCTCCCCGTCCACCAACGGCACCAACGCCTGGACCCCCGATCCCACCGGCGATAAACGCCGCACCGTCGTCCGAACCTGCCACGCCAACCCCAACTCCACCGTTCGCTCAACCCGCAACACCGCCGCTAACTCCTGTCGCTCATACTCGCTCGTCCGTTCCGTAGGCCGCGCCTTCAGACTGAAAAACAGCTGCTCCTCAAGACCCCCTCCCGCTCGAAGCCCGCCAACCTCCCACTCCGGCGCATCCACCTCCATCCGCCGAGGACGCAACAAATACGTCCACTGCCAATCCCCTCGCTCCGCCAACATCGACTCCACACGCACCTGATGCACCCCTGCGTCCAAGACCACCCAAAGATAACCGTCACGCCTCCCCGAAACCGCTCCATTGCCATCCACCTTCAAGGACAAAGGGGTTCCCGACGCCACCTTCCCAGGCAACGGAACCGCACACCGCGCCGCCGCATGGACCTCCGCCTCCAACACCATCCGATTTCCACGGATCTGCAAACGCGCACGGGTCACATCCGCCGCATGCGGAAACGCATCATCCAACCGGCTCGACCGCTCCTGTAACTCCTTCAACAGCTCCGCCGGAGGAAACGCGGTCTGCGCCATCGCATCCCCCGCAACCATCATCCAAAGCCCAACGCCCAACGCAACCGCCACTCCCGCCGGAACCGACGCATGCCCCGTCACCCCAGATCCAGCATCCCCCTCTCCCGAGGCCCTCTCGCGCCGCCGCAACAGCAACCCCAAAACCCCTGCCACCAAAAGCACCCGCAACACTCCCAACCCTCTCCCCAACCACCCCGGGATCAACAAAAGCCGCACCCGATCCTTCGGCGACACCGGACTGTTCCACCCAAAGGTCACCTTTCGCCAATTCCACTCGGGAACCGCCGGACCCGTCTGGATCTGAGCCCCCACATCCTGGGCAAGGTTGTCTCGGACAACCCGCCGAGCCTGATTGTCCGCAGCCTTCGCCAAGGGCGCCGCAGAACCCAATGCCAAAGAGGTCGGAGCATCCACTGCCAAACCATGCGCGCGCGAGAGCCCGTTCGGGATCGTTTCCAACTGCGGATACATCACCGACTGCACCTGCAAATAGATGAAGGGCACCACCACAAACCCCAAACCGATCACCGAAACCCACTTCAACGATGCGATCGATGTGGTCGCCACACGCCCGCGAACCACCCGAGATAAAGCGATCGGGATCAACACCATGAACCACAAGTACCGAGGCGCACCCGGTTCATGGTACGTCAACCCCAACGTCACCAACGCCAACATGCCGCCCGCCCACCCGAACATCCGCCCCACCGACAGACCGAAAAGCAACAACAGGAAAAGATCGAGCAGACTCCACGCAGACAACCAATCCCCCTTCACCGAATCCGCCCCGAATAACCCGAACAAACGCCACCCCGGCGGTAACATCAACTCCACAGAAACCCGCTCCGCATCCCGCAACCATCCCGAAGCCGATACCACCCCGTCCTCCGGAACCCTCACCCTCCCCCTCGCATCCAGCGAAAGTGCCCGATCCCTAAGCTCCACCCCCGTCGCACCATTCACCGGATTGCGCGTGACCAACAACGGCGCATCCGCCTGCGAAACCGCTCCCAACTCCACATCGCTCGACACGTCCAACCTCCATTCCCCTCGCACCGAACCCGTCAACCGATCGCGAAAAGTGAAAGCACGCCCGTCGTCATCCAACCACAGCGACCTCTGCACCGTCAGCCCCGCCCCAACCCCAGGATCTGTCCCCCCTGCCGCACCCCGTAACCGCTGAACCAACCCCACCGCCCGCGCAGTCTCCCATTGAAAAAGCGACACCCCCTTCCACCCATCCGGATACTTCACCTGCGCAGGGTCAACCGCCTCCACCCCCTCCAACTCCACGACCCGAAAATCCGGTTTGCCCCTCAACCCGATGACCTCCCGTGCCACCAACGGCTTCGCGTCCGCAGAAAAACGCAACTCCTTCACGTCATCCGCTCGAAACGCATCCGCCACCACCGTCCACTTGCCCGGCCGAACCTGCGCCTTCATCCGGCCCGCACCATCCACCGCCACAGGGATCCGACTCTCCAACCGCGAAAGCTTCCACCCCTCAGGGATCAACGTCCCCAACACCTCCTCCCGACTGCGCCCCCCCACACTCAAATCCACCTGCGTACGCAACCACACCGGTTGACCATCCTCCACCAAACGCGTCACTTGCACCGAAAGCGAATCCGTCCCAACCGTCTTCTCCACCGCCGTCCGACGCAGCCAAACGTGGTCCGCCCCCTCCCACACCGGGATATCCACTCGCTCCCCTGACACAACCAACTCCAAAAGCCCCACATCCCCCGGAATCGCCAACTTCTGCGGCATCACCCCGTACGGGATCCGCCCCTCCACCCGATGCAACCCCGCATCCGCCGGCTTCGGTTTCAACCGGACCGATGGCCACCCGTCATGCTCCACCACCACCGCCCCAACCCCATCCACCAAAACTCCCTCAGGCCAGTTCGCCGCCCCACCCGGCAGTCGCAGCCACGCCTCGTCAAACACGTGAACCTTCAACACAAACGCCGCATGCGTTCCCTCCGCATTCACCCCACAAACATCCCACCACAACGGCTCCACCTTCGCCCCATCATTGTAAGGCGATGGACCCGACGGACGCCCCGCCAACACCCATCCCTGCCAATCCTTCAAAACACTCGGAACGTTCATCCCCCCACGCGGCACCGCCTCAACCCCACCCGCAACCACCCCCACCAAACACAGCACGAACCCCAGCACCCGTTGCCGTAACCGCCTCACACCGAAAACTGACCTGGTTTCATCACGCATGCCTCTCACCCTAAACCGCTCCCCACAAAGCTGTGAGTTGAAAAAGCATGCCCCCCCGATTGAAGCAATCAATGGGAGCCAACCCGCCATTTTATCCCGAAAAAGAAAATCCCCAGTCTCCCGGGAATCTTCACTCCGCCTCTCCAAGGCGAAACCTCAGCGCCCCGCCGATGGCCCTCACAACCCTCGGCGAACGCATCAGGCAACCTACTTCTTCGGCCTGTTCAAAACGTCGTCCTTCGTGCTCGCCGCAATCGTCATGACTTGCCCGATCAACTCCTTGGAAATCTTCAACTCCTCCAGCGTCTTCTGAAGGTTCTCCGCAACCGCAGCAAAATGCGTCTCATTCAACCCCGGAAGGTTCGCATGAGCCTTCCGCATGTCTTTCCCCGTGTAAGGAACCGGACCCCCAAACGCCGCCGAAAGGAACTCCTTCTGCCGACGACGCTGCTTGCCCATGTTCACGTCATCAAAAAAATGTTTGATTCGAACGTCTGCAAGGACCTTCGTGTAGAAAAGCTCCACCGCCGCGTCGATCGCCGCTTTCCCGCCCAGCTTGTGGTAAAGACTCGCCTCGCGAGCCACCACAAACTTCGCCTTACACGCCTCTTCCGCAAACGCGTACCGAACCCCTTCATACTCCGCCGTGATATTCGGATTCGCCGGTTTACCGCTGATCGGACACGTCGTGTTCAACGCCCCTGCCTGCGCCGCAGCGGCGGCCCCCTGCGCCAGAACAGCGGACGGGATCAACTGACTCACCGGAAGCACAAGCACGATGCCAAGAGATTTGAGGAGGTTCATAGGAGGTTTTGGTTTCTTAAACACGTAAACCAAATACCGCTTTTCAAGGCGAGTCAAACCGGCATTCCAGATACCGCTATTCGACAGCAGTGGCAAAATGTCGCGCGCGCCTCACCCAAGCCCGCGAAACCGCCTTCCAACCAAACCCGTTCGCAGCGTAGTCTCTCCCCATGAGCGCTGTGCGTCGCCCCCCGAACCGTCCCGCATCATCCGCAGTGGAGGACTATCTGGAACAGATCCTCGAACTCATCAACACCAAGGGCTACGCACGCGTGGTCGACATCGCAGCGCGCCTCAACATCTCGCAAGCCAGCGTCACCAACATGATCCAACGCCTCGACGCCGATGGTTTGCTGAAATACGAGAAGTATCGCGGCCTCGCCCTGACCGCTTCCGGTGAAGCCCTCGCCAGGAACATCACGCGCCGACACCAGTTGCTCACCGACTTCTTCAAGCTCCTCAATCTGGACGACGACACCATCTACCACGACGTGGAAGGCATGGAACATCATGTCAGCCCAGATACCCTCAAGGCAATCGAACGCCTCACCTCCCTCCTCCCAAAATACCCCACGCTCTTGAAACGATTGCAAGAGGCCGACAGCCCATCAGGCCCTCCCAATCTCTGACACGCCTCCACGAAAAAGGGCGGCCACTGCCGCCCTCTTCCCCTCGCAACGCACACCGCGTCGCTCTCCTCTCATTCGCCCGATCGGTCAGGACAACCAGTCCTTCACCTTATCGAAAAATCCCTTCTGCATCGGCGAGTTCTCATCGCCCATCAGGGCTGAGAACTCCTCAAGTTTCTTGCGCTGCTCGTCGTTCAGCTTGGTCGGCACTTCCACCACCACCCGAACCATCAGGTCCCCGCGCACGCTGCTGTTGAGAAGCGGCATCCCGCGCTCACGCAACTTGAACACGCGGCCATTCTGGGTTCCCGCCGGGATCTTGATCTTGGCCGAACCGCTCAGCGTAGGAACCTCAAGCTCACCCCCCAATGCCGCCACCGTGAAAGGTAAAGGCACCTCGCAAAACAGGTTCTCCCCGTCCCGCTCAAACACCTCGTGCTCCTTGATGTGCACCACCACATACAGATCCCCCGACGGTTGCCCCCGCAACCCCGCCTCCCCCTTGCCACTCGTCCGCAATCGCGACCCATCCTCAATCCCCGCCGGAATCCGTAACCGAATCTTCGACGCCTGATTTCGACGCCCCTCCCCCCCGCACCGCTTGCACGGCTTATCCACCGTCTTCCCCGCGCCCTGGCACTTCGCACAGGTTTGCGCAACCTGGAAAAATCCGCGAGTTCTCAAGACCTGACCCCGCCCGCCACAATCGCGACAGGACACCGCCTTCGAACCGGATTCCCCCCCAGACCCACCACAATCCGGACACGTGTCCGGCTTCGTCACCTCGATGTCTTTCTCCACACCGCTTGCCGCCTCCTCCAACCGGATCTGCAAATCATACCGCAAATCGCTCCCTCGCTGCGCCCCACCCTGTCCTCCACCACCGCCCCCACCAAAAAACTGCTCGAAAATCCCTCCACCACCACCGCCCCCACCGAAGACATCACGGAAAATATCGAACGGATCACCCCCCGCCCCGCCACGCGGCATCCCCCCACCCTGCGCAAACGCATTGTGCCCAAACCGATCATACGCCGCACGCTTCTCCGGATCGGACAACACCTCGTAAGCCTCACCCAACTCCTTGAACTTCTCCTCCGCCGACGCATCCCCAGGGTTCTTGTCCGGATGATACTGCACCGCCAACTTGCGGTACGCCTTCTTCAACTCCTCCGCCGAAGCCCCCTTAGCCACCCCCAGCACCTCGTAATAATCACGCTTGTTCGCCATGCAATCCCTTCTCGTTCAGTGTGCTAAAAACTAGACCGCAGGCGCCTTCGAGACCACCACCATCGCCGGACGAACCAACCGCTCCTTCAACCGATACCCCTTCCGCAATACCCGCAAAACACGCCCCTCCGGCACATCCAAACTCTCCTCCTGCTGAACCGCCTCATGGATGTTCGGATCAAAATCCCCACCCTCTCCCGTGATCACCTCAACCCCACTCTGGGTCAGAAAATCCTGCAACTGCCGCCCCACCATCTCAAACCCCATCACCACCTGACCCGCCCCCTCCGTCGACCGCGCAGAAAGTAACCCCAACTCGAAATTATCCAAAATCGGCACAAACCGCTCAATCAATCCCATGTTCGCAAACTTCACCGCCTCCTCCTTCTCCCGCGCCGCACGCTTCCGGTA
>CAZAZT010000046.1:0-15264 GCA_964489645.1 uncultured Chthoniobacteraceae bacterium
AACCCCTTCAACCGCCTCGCCTCCCCTAACAGCCACTCCGCTTTGTCGAACGGTTCGTAGGAGATGTCCTGCCACATCACCCTCCCCGCACCATCCAAAAGGAATGTCCCATGCAACGCCTGCTCCTCAAAGTCGTCGTACGCTCCAAACGCCTTGAAAGTCGCCAAATCCGGATCCGCAACCACCGGGAACGAAAAACCGCCCTTCTCCCGCGCCTTCTCCAACGTCTTACCCAACTTGTCCTTCGAATCCGTGCTCACCGCCACAATCGGGAACCCACTCTCACGAAAACGATCAGCCAACGGAGCAAACGCGTTCAGTTGCTCAATGCAATGAACACACCCGCTGCCCAAGTAAAAGATCATCAATACCGGCCCCCCTTCAAAATCCTTCGAGGAATGGATCGCGCCCTTCTCATCCTCCAACGACCACCTCGGCGCCGCCACCGGCTCCCATCGAAACGGGCCCAATCCATCCAACGCAGGCCGAACACCCGAATCCGACGGCACCGCCCGCTTCTCGCGCCAATCCCCCTCCACCCCGCACGCCTTCGCCAAATCCCGAAGCCGCGAAAACATCCGCAAACCCTCCTTCGCGTCAGCAGCCGTCTTCCGTAACTTCCCGAACGCCTCCTTCGCGCCCTCCTGATCCCCCTTCCTCCACAAAAGCTCCGCGTACACCGACTCAGGGTACACCCGCGAATGATCCCTCTCCGCGGTCTCCTTCGCCAACTTCAACCCCTCCTCCACCTCCCCAGCCCCAAACTGCAACACCGCCTTCCGCGCACCAGTCAGCTTTTTCGCGTCCTTCATCAAAAACTTCACCCGATCCCCATCCCCACGATCCGCCGCCAAAAGCAACTCCACCTCCGCCCGATAAGCGCGACAATCCTCAACCCCCGCCTTCTCCGCGTTCAACGCGTCCGTGACCGCCTTGGTCACATCAACCCCTCCCTTCCCCGCCTCAAGCGCCTTCCGCTCCGCTGCGTCCGCTGCCTCGAACCGCTTCCGGACCGCTTTCGCAATCACCTCATCCAACGCCCCCAGCACCTGCTCCGCTCCCGCCCGATCCTTCCGCGCCAGACAGGCAGCCGCCAACAGCCGTTGCCGCGCCGCCTCAGAAGGAAGGTGCTCTTGAACCCCAAGATACGGCCCTTCCTTCAGGCCATCCAACGCCTCCCACATCTCAAACGTCAAAAGCAGATCGATCAGCCGGCTCGTCCCCATCCGATTGCTCGACTCGGAATCCTTGTCCCCCTTGCGCCCCACCACCGCCGTGCGAGGCCCCAACCTCGGCAACTCGATCATGTTCTTCGCCAACTCCATCGCCTCATCCACCCGCCCCAAAAAACCCAGCGTCTCCACCAACCAATCGTTGTTGTGCGCGTAGTTGTGGATCTGGTCCGGCATCAACCGCCGCGTTCGCATCCATGCGTGATCCACCCTCGCAGATGCCTCCTGCTGCCAAGCCGCATCCGCAAACCGCGACAACCGCGTGTAAGTGTGCCCCGGCATGTGCCATAGATGCGCAATCCCCGGTCCTGACTGACCACACAACGCCGCCGAACTCAACGCCCGCTTGTCATCCTCATAGTTCCAAAGATGGATTCGATAATGATGCGCCCCCGGATGCATCGGAGCATCCCGTAATACACTCGCAATCAACGAATCCACCGCAACGTGACTCGTCAGGGGGATCCCGTGGAAACTGTTGTTCCAAAGTTCCAAGACCAACCACACCCGCGCCTCAACGTCGTCCGGAAAATCCATCACCAACCCCTCCAAGGCCTTCACAAGCGCCTTCCGACGCGCCGTCTCGTCAGGCTTCTCCGCAAAATACGCCTTGTAGGCATCCATCCACCGCCCCTCTTTCGCCGCGACCTTCCCCTTCCCTGCGACCGCCTTTTCCATGAACTCCCGCGCCCGCTTCGGTTGGGCACGGTTCGCCACCGCCAAGCCCCAGTACGCCATCGAACACCCCGGATCGATCTTCAGCGCCTGACGGAACGAGCGCTCAGCCTCGAAGAAGAGGAATGCATGCAACTGCGCCACCCCCTGCGTGAAAAAAGCCTGCGCCTCCCCAACCGATGCCGTCACCGGAAAGACCACTCGCCCAGTAACACCTTCTCCCAAAAGTGACGCAGCCTGCCGAGGCCCCTCATCGAAGGCTTCCCCGTGGACCGATCGCCCATGCCCTCGGGCGTCATCCGCCAACACGAAAACACCCAGATTCCCCAACAACAGGGATGCAAGCAACCACCTCGGGAACAGGTTCATAACTGCAAGGTTCACATAAATCTCACCACGCGATCCGCCCCCGCTTAGCGAACGATTTTTGGACCGATCAAGCCCGCCGTGTTCTGGCCCTTCACCTCCACCTCGCCGCGCACCTTCACCGTCATCCCCGCCTCCGCCAACGGCTTGAATCCATCCGGCTTCGCCGAAGGCGCCTTGGGCGGCTCCATCGACCCGCGAAAGGTGAGCGCAACAACCTTCCCATCCTTCATCTGCAACCTCGGAAAATCCTTGAGGTCCGGCACCAACTCCTTCACCGGCAAATTGAAGTTCACCCGCTCATCAATTTCGATGAACACAAAGCTCGGCGGAAAAATCGATGCCTTCGTCACCTTCCCCGAAATCGTGACCTGCTTGCCCTGGTACTCACCCAACTTGCCCGTCAACTCCGCAACCGAAACAAGCCCCTCCGCCTTCGCCTTCGCCTTCATGGCCGCTTCCTCCGCCTCCTTGGCCTCTTTCTCCTTTCTCTCAAGATTTTCCGCCGCTTTAGCCGCCAGTCGCAACGGCCAATCCGTGTTCTTCAACACGTCATCGTCCCCCGACTGCGCCGCCTTCGCCAACGCGACAAACTCCACGTTCAACGGCGAACCCGCCTTCCCGATCTCCGGGAACTGGACAACCACCTTGGCCTTCGACTCCCCCACCGCCTTCGCAAATGCCGCCTTCTCCGCCTCTCGCGCCGCCTGAGCCGCAGCCTCCGCCGCCGCGTCCGGGACCGGTGGCGCGGGGGCGGGCGCAGGCTTCGGATCCACCTCAACCTTGGCTACCGGCTTCTCCGCCGGCTTCACCTCCTCCGAGGCCCCCTTGTCCGCATCAGCCTTCACCGCCGGCCGCTCCGCCTGAGAATCCGTTCCCTCGGCTACTTTCGGCATCGGCTTGTCAGGGATTCCCGCGTCGCTCACGGCCGGCTTGTCGCACCCCATCCACAAACTCGGCAAAACCAGTGCAAAACCCCTCAGCCACAAAGTACGGAACCATTTCATAAGGAAGAAAACCTAGGGGCGTCCCCGATATCCTTCAAGCGAGCGAACCAAAGGATTTTGAACGGATCTGCAACCAAAGATTCAAATAACCCGTTCGCTCTCCTCAAAAATCCTCGTCACACGCCTTCCCAAAAGCACATTTAGCCATCGGTCGCACACTTCGTGCAACGCGACAACCCTCTCTCACCAACCTATGTCCAGCCCACAGGAACTTTCCGAACAGATCGCCCAATCCAGCCAGTGGGTCGAACCGCTCAACAACGAAGTCTCCCGCGTCGTCGTCGGCCAACAGGCGCTCGTCCACGGCCTCCTCATCGGCCTCCTCACCAACGGCCACATCCTCCTCGAAGGCGTTCCCGGCGTCGCAAAAACCCTCACCGTCAAAACCCTCGCCGCCTGCATCCACACCCAGTTCCAACGGATCCAGTTCACACCTGACCTCCTCCCCGCGGACCTCATCGGCACCCTCGTGTACAACCCGCGAACAGGCGAGTTCTCCACCAAACAAGGGCCGCTCTTCTCCAACCTCGTCTTGGCCGACGAAATCAATCGCGCCCCCGCAAAAGTCCAAAGCGCCCTCCTCGAAGCCATGGCAGAACGCCAAGTCACCATCGGCGAAACCACTTACAAGCTCGCCGATCCCTTCATCGTGCTCGCCACCCAAAACCCTCTCGAACAGGAAGGGACCTACACACTCCCAGAAGCGCAACTCGACCGCTTCATGCTCAAACTGAAAGTCGGCTACCCGTCCAAACAGGAGGAACGCCAAATCCTCGACCTCATGGGCACTTCCGCCCCCAACCTCGAGGTCCAACGAATCCTCGAACCCTCCGACATCATCAGCGCCCGCAAACTCGTGAACTCCATCTTCGTCGATGGACGGGTCAAAGATTACATCGTCGACATCGTCTTCGCCACCCGCGAACCCGCCTCCTACGGCCTCTCCGATATCGTCCCCTTCCTCCGCTACGGCGCATCCCCGCGCGCCACCATCGCGCTCACCCTCGCAGCCCGCGCCAACGCCTACCTCAGCGGAAGAGGCTTCGTCACCCCGCACGACGTGAAATCCGTGGCGGCTGACGTCCTGCGACACCGCGTCATCACCAGCTTCGAAGCCGATGCGGAAGAGATCACCACCGAGAACATCGTCTCCCGCGTCCTCGGAAAACTCCCAGTACCCTAAACGTTGACTCGAAGCCGCTCCTCCCCCGATCGCGCGAGCCCAACGAACCATGCCAACCGCCACACCCGATACCCAAGAGGCTCAGGAAATCCTCAAGCGCATCCGCCGCATCGAGCTGCGGACCCGCAACGCCATGGCCGCCGCCTTCTCGGGTCAGTACCGCAGCGTGTTCAAAGGACGCGGGATGAACTTCGAGGAAGTCCGTGAATACCAACCGGGCGATGAAGTCCGTTTCATCGAGTGGAATGTCACCGCGCGGATCGGTGAAGTGCGAGGCGAAGCCTATGTGAAAAAGTTCACGGAAGAGCGCGAACTCACGCTCCTCCTCCTCGTCGACATCAGCGCCTCAGGGACCTTCGGTTCCTCCGGAGCCAAACGCGAACTCGCCGCAGAGATCGCTGCGGTCCTCGCCTTCAGCGCCGTGCAGAACAACGACAAGGTCGGCCTCCTCCTGTTCACCGATCAGAACGAACTCTTCATCCCCCCAGGTCGCGGGCGCGGTCACGCACTGCGCCTCATCCGCGAGATCCTCTTCTTCCGACCGACATCCCCTCGCACCGACCTCGCTCAAGCACTCCGAAGCGCCATCCGCCTCCAGCGTCACCGCGCCATCATGGTCATGCTATCCGATTTCCAAACCCCTCCGTTCGAAAAGGATCTGGCATCCGCCGCGCGAAAACATGACCTCATCGCGATGCAAACGCTCGACCCCGTGGAGGAAAACCTCCCCGATGTAGGCACCCTCATCGTCGAAGACGCAGAATCCGGCGAACTGCTGCGCATCAACACGAGCGATCCGAAAGTGCGGGATCAATACGCATCCCGCGCACTCGAAAAAGCCAGCGCGCTCCGTGAGGTGTTCCGATCCAAAAAGGTCGATCACCTCGTGCTGCGTACCGGCATGAACTACATCCCCGTCCTTCGCAGCTTCTTCGCAAATCGAGAACGCCGCCTCTCCTCTCCCGCCTGAACCGACCCTCCCCATGCAGGCACCTCCCTCTCCCATCGCTCCAGCCCCGCAAGACCCTCTCGCGGAACTGCACGACATCCTGCCTCCAGAGGTGATCCCAGGCCCGCCTGAATGGATCCCTTGGGCAATCATCGGTTTGCTTGTGCTCGCGGGAATCGCGGGATTCCTCCTCTGGAAAAAACGACAACCCGCAAAGGATGCCCCCCTGCCCGACCCACGCCTCGTCGCAAGACAAGCGCTACAAGATCTGGCAGGCCGTCTCGAGGTGCTCGCTCCCAAAGCGTTCGGCATCGAGATCTCCGCCATCTCCAGACAGTTCATCGAATCCGTTCTCCAGATCGAATCCACCCGTCAAACGTCCGAAGAGTTCCTCGCCGACCCGAGGACCCGCGAACGATTGCCCTCCGATGCCCGCAAACAACTGGACGATTTCGTGAAACATTGCGACGCACTGAAGTATGCCGAAGGCCACGCCTCAACGCGCGAGATGCGCGCACTGTGGGATTCGGCTTCCAACCTCACATCCATCCCCACCCCCGACCCAGCAGCATCATCACCCACCACACCCCAAGCCTCCCAACCGCCACCCGTCCCGACCGATCCACCCGCACAGGAGGTGAAGCCATGACCCATCCCCTCGCGGCCTTTGGCGACCTCTGGGGCCACACCCTCGGTCGCTGGCTCTCCCTCGAAGGCGCCAACGCGCACTTCGATTTCGCCAATCCCTACGCCCTCCTCTTGCTCCTCATCCTTCCGCTCGTCGCCCTGTCCGTCGGTGCACCCGGCGGAACCGGAGCCCTCCGGTTCCCAGGAGTCACAACCCTTCACGGCCTCGGCACACCCGTCCGCTCTGCCTCAGGAAAGGTCCGCGCCTTTCCCGCACTCGCGGCTCTCACCCTCCTCATCCTCACGCTCGCCCGACCAAGGATCGCCACCGATCACGAAATCACCCGCTCCAGTGGCCTCGACATCCTGCTCACCATCGATGTCTCCCGCTCCATGCTCGCCGAAGACTTCACCATCGCCGGCGAAAAGGCGAACCGTCTCCAAGCCGTCAAACAGGTCACCGACGAGTTCATCGACAGTCGCCCGAATGATCGGATCGGGATCATGGCGTTCGCCGGGCGCCCGTACATGGTCAGCCCACTGACCCTCAACCACACCTGGCTCAAATCGAACTTGGAACGCCTCCAGATCGGGCTCGTCGAAGACGGTACAGCCATCGGCTCCGCAATCGCCGCCTCCGTGCGACGCCTCGGACAATCGAAGAACGCCAAATCCCGCATCCTCGTCCTCCTCACCGATGGCGACAACAACGCCGGACAGGTCAGCCCCAATAGCGCTGCGGAAGCCGCCGCCGCTCTCGGCATCCGCCTCTACACCATCGGAGCCGGCAGCAAAGGGTTCGCTCCAATCCCCGTGAAAGACATGTTCGGCCGAGTCACCTATCAACAGATCCCAGTCAGCGTGGATGAAGGTGCCCTCCGAAAACTCGCGGAAATCGGGGGCGGCGAGTTTTTCCGCGCCACCGACGAAAAGACCCTGCAGTCCATCTTCCGACAGATCGATCAAATGGAAAAAGTGGAGGTGGAATCCGACCGCTTCCACAAATTCCACGAACTCTTCCAGTGGACCCTCGGAGCAGCACTCCTGCTGCTGGTCGCACAATCCATCCTCCAAAACGGGCTCCGACGCTCCCTGCCATGATCTTCCAATCCCCCGCCCTCCTCTGGTTGCTCGTCGTTCCCGTCGCCCTCGCCGTCGCATCCAGCCTGCTCGCAAAACGCGACCGGAGCCGCCTCGCAACCCTCGTGGATTTCCGCCTCCTCGACCGCCTCACCGCAAGCGTCGACCGCCGTCGGCGAGCCGTGAAAAACGCACTCCTCCTCCTAGCACTCACTCTCGGCATCATCGGTCTCGCCCGCCCAACGCTCGGCGAAAAAGTGACCAATATCCAGACCAGTGGCCGCGACGTCCTCATCGCCATCGACGTCTCCCGCTCCATGCTCGCGAACGATATCGCCCCCTCGCGTCTCCTCCGCGCAAAGATGGCCGCCGAAGACCTCATCTCCCTTCTCCCAGGAGATCGCGTGGGATTGCTCGCCTTCGCAGGAAGCGCCTTCCTCCAAGCCCCAATCACCGCCGACCATTCCGCCGTCAAAGTCTGCATCCAAGAACTGGATACCGAAATCATCCCCCTCGGCGGAACCAACGTCACCGCCGCCATCCAAGAAGCAAAACGCGCGTTCAAACAGGCCGAAGGCTCGCTCCACGCTCTCGTCATCATCTCGGATGGCGAAGACCTCGAAAATGACGTCATCCAAAGCCTGAAAAAAGACGCCGAAGGGATCCGTATCTTCACCCTCGGCATCGGCACCCCAGAAGGCACCATCCTCTCGGTCCCCTCGGCAAAAGGCGGCGTCGAGTACGTGCGCGGCCCCGACGGACAGATCGTGAAATCAGCCCTCGATGAGGCAAAACTCAAAGCCATCGCCGAGAATACCGGCGGATTCTATCAACGACTCCGCTCCGGCCCCCAAGAGATGCGGCGCCTCTTCGAAGAAGGTATTTCCCGGATGGAAGAGACCATGGGAAACAGCCATGAACAACGCCAACCCATCGACCGCTTTGAATGGCTGGTCACCCCAGCACTCGCACTCCTCCTGCTCAGCACAATCCTGTCGGAACGCAGAAAGGAAAAATCCAACGCCATGAACCGATCCACCCCTTCCGCCCAAACCAAATTCACCGCCGCCCTCCTCGCGGTCTCCTCCCTTGCCTCCCTCCAACCCAACGCGCAAGCCGCCAACAACGCCGCTGTTGACGCCTACCAAAAAGGGGATTTCGACGAAGCAAAACGCCTTTTCGATGCGGACCGCGAATCGCATCCGGACTCTCCCGAACACGCCTACAACGCCGGGACATCCGCCTACCAGAAGGGCGCCTTCGCAGAAGCCGTCAACCTGTTCGGACAAGCCCTCCAAAGCGAGAACCCCTCCTTCCGCTCCAAAGCGAGCTACAACATCGCCAACAGCCTCGTCAAACTCGCCACAAGCAATCGCCGCAGCGCCGATAAACCCACACTCGAAAACGCCATCACCCAATACGAAGAAGCGCTCCGCCTCGACCCCGACCTCTCGCAAGCACGCGAAAATGCTGAAAAGGTCCGCGACTTTCTCAAGAAGCTCGACGAGCAAAAAGACAAGGGCAAGAGCAGCAAAGACAAGGACAAGAATCAGGACAAGAAGGAGGACAAAAAAGACGAGCAATCCCAGGACGGCAAAGACGGCGACGAAAAGGACGAGAACGACGGCTCGTCAGGGAAGTCCGACAGCAAAGACGGGAAAAAAGGGGATTCGAAAAAGTCTGAGAAATCGGGCGACAACAAAGACGCCGGAGACGAAAAGGACCCGAGCGATCAGGACAAAGAGTCTTCGAAGGACGGCTCCGGCGACCGCAAAGACGAGAAACAAGGATCCAAGAAGGACTCAAAATCCGGTGACAAGAAGGATGCCGATGGCTCGAACCAAGAGCAGGACGCACAACGATCCCAGCTGGAAAAGCGTGAAAAGGGCGAGCTGAAGTCAGAGCCACAACAGGGCGCAGAAGGCGCAAAGCCCGTTGGCGAAGGTGGCGAACAGCAAGAGTCGGAAGGTGGAACCGGCGGGGTGATCCGCATGACCCCGCAACAGGCGCAAGCCCTGATCGATGCGCTACGTGCTGAGGAGCGCAGGGTCCAGTTGATGAGTCCGGAACAACGAAGAGATGGACGCATCCGCACCTTCAAGAACTGGTAAGACCATGAGAAACGCGCTGTTCGAACTCAGGCCATTGCGGAGGCTCCTGAAAGCCGTCACGGCGACCGGACTCGTTGCCCTCGTCACAACGCTCTTCCACCCGCTTTTCGCGCAAAACATCTCCGTCAATGCCGCCTTCAACCCGGGCACCACCGTGGTCGGGGAACCCGTCGAGTTCAGCGTCACCATCAGCGGAACCAACCGCAACCAAGGCAACCCTCCACTCCCTGCGGCCGACGGGATCCAGTTCCGCTACATCGGCCCTCAGATGAGCACCGTCATCAACAACTTCCAGATGTCGGTCACGCTCACGCACCGGTTCCAAGCGATCCCCCAAAAAACAGGAGATCTCGAGGTTCCCCCCATCGCGGTCCAAATCGACGGCAACAACTACCAGACCCAAAAAGTCACGCTCCGCGTCCAAGAACCCGGGAAAAATGGGAATCCAGAACCCAACAACGGCGCATTCATCGAGGTCGAATTCCCCGACCGCACCCTCTACGTCGGAGAGAACATCCCCGTGAACATCAACCTTTGCGTGCCCTCAGACATCCGATGGAAACCCCTGCGCATGCCTGAGTTCGAAACCGATCACTTCACCCGCGGCCCTGTCACGCAACCCTTCCAGCATCAAAAAGACATCGGAGGGCGCGCGTTCGACATCGCCACGTTCCGCACCACGCTCACCCCCATCCGAGCAGGAAAACTCCAGCTCCCGCCCATCCGCTCGCTCGTGACCATGCAGACCTCCCGAAAAGGTCGAGGCAGCAACTCGTTCGAGGAGATCTTCGGAAGCGACCCCTTCGCAGCAGCGTTCGCCGGTAGCACCACCGTGATGGCAGAGCGCCATCTGACGTCCAAGGAAAAGACCATTGAAATCGCCGAACTCCCAAGCTCGAACCGACCAGACTCCTTCCAAGGCGCAATCGGACGATTCGACATCCGTTCCACTTCAAAGCCGGACAACGTGAAAGTCGGCGATCCAGTGACCGCCACCGTCCACATCTCCGGAGAAGGGAACTTCGATCGGATCGATCTCCCACCCATCCAAGACGCCAAAGGCTGGCGCCCCTACCCACCGACTTCCAACTTCCAAAAGGCCGACGAGATCGGGCGAACCGGAACGAAAAGCTTCGAGTTGGCCCTCGTTCCGGAAGAAGCGAAACCGGTCGCTCCAATCTTCGTCTTCAGTTACTTCGACCCTTCAATCGGGAACTACGTGACAAAAACCACGGACGCTCGGCGACTCGAGGTGACCGGAGCTCCCCCCGTTGAACCAGAACGAGAACCGGCGAAACCCCAACAACCGCAGCAACCTCAACAAACTCCGCCTGATCCAACCGCTGATCTGCTCAAGACACCTTCCGAGGTGAAAGACGCTGCCGCCCGCCTACTCGCGGAAGGAGCAACGCCCGCCCTGAAGAGTGCCGCTATCACCGCCGGCGGTCTTGCAATCCTCGGTCTCATCCTCGCAGGGCTCCGCCGCGCGCTCCATCGCACCCCTCGCCAACAAGCAACCGCTCAAGCACGGAACATCATCCGATCCCTCGCCGCAGCAAAGAGCACCGGCGAACTCCATGCACAGGTGGTCAGTTGCCTGCGCTCCATTTGTACCGCTCGCGGTCACACCTCGGCGGAAAGCCTTGATCCGTCCGAACTCCTGCGCTTTCTCAATCCCAACACCGCCGACGCACAAACCCTCGAAAGCATGCTCAACGAGTATGTCGCGCTCCGATACACCGGTGAGAACTTCCAGAAAAACGCAGCGGCCTCCGTGGATGCCATCCAAGCCGCAGCGCTCGCCCGAACCTTGGAACGACTCGCCGGATGAACGCCCCCCGCGCCCTCCGCCTCCTCCGGGCAACCCTCGCCTTCCTCGCGGCAGCAACCCTCGCTTCCGCAGCGATCACCGCCACAAAGGATCGCGTTCCAACCACCCCTGAGTCGGCTGCCGCCCTGTTCGCAGAACAGAAATTCGACGAAGCCGCCGACGCCTTCGAGCGCCTCACCGCCCTGCACCCAAACGATGTCGCCATCCGGTTCAACCTAGCCCGCTCCCTCCAAGAAGATGGGCGGCTGGGACAAGCCATCCTCGAACTCGAACGAGCCCTCCGCATCCTCCCGAACCACGAACCCTCAGCACAACTCCTCGAACGCATCCGCAAAGAGGCAAATGCCAAGGCCTTCACAAACACGTCAACCGAACTTCTCCTCCGCCGACTGCTCCCCGAACGAAAACACACCCTCAATGTGCTTTACGCCAGCATCGCCCTCTTCGGCGTCGCCATCGGTATCGCAAGCCTGACTCGCCGATCCACCGCATCCATCGCGCCGCTCGCTCTCTCCCTCATCACCGCCTCGCTCGCCGCATTGGATCTGCACTTCAAAGAACGCGTCGGTCATCTCGCCATCCTCATCGAACGCAATGTCGACCTTCAAAGCGCTCCGGTGCCCAAAGGCAACGTCCTCACCGTGATCTCAACAGGTTCCCAACTGCTTCTCCGTCACGAACATGCCGGCTGGATCCTCGCACGCCTACCCGACGGCACCGAAGGCTGGATCCCCGCAAAATCGGTTCGCACGATCGGCAACCCCGCCTCAGGGTCTCCAACGCCGCCGTCAAACGGGTAACGCATCCAGCGCATCACCCCGTCACGCTCGAACCATGAAGGCGTTTCGCAACATCGCCCACCTCGCATGCGCCACATCGTGCCGCCTCATTCCGCTGCTGGCCGCGGATCCGCCAGATCTGACAACACTCCCAGAAACCGTCGTCATTGCTCCGCCCCTTCCCAGCGCATTTTTCGGATCCGATCCCACGCGCGAAAACGTCCTCCTCGCGGAGACTCTCCGCACAACCCCCTCCTCCACGCTCGATAGCGCCCTGCGCCAACAACCCGGCTTTCGACTGTTCCGCCGGACCGATAGCCTCGCCGCACACCCCACCACACAAGGCGTCAGCCTCGGAAACGTCGGCCCAAACGGCGCAAGCCGGACCGTCGTCCTACAAGACGGCGTGCCGATCAACGATCCATTCGGCGGATGGGTTCCATGGACGCGATACCGAGCATCCGACCTCACCCAGATCAGCCTGCTCCCCGACGGCGGCGTCTCGCCTTGGGGCATTCCCTCCCTCGGCGGAACCATCGCACTCGAAAGCCGCGCCCTCCACGATACGCCATTCCTCACCACGTCGTTCGCTGCGGGCAATCGGATGCCCTACGACGCTGCGGTGACCTTCGCCTCCGGAGCACTCAACACAACCCGATGGTTCGGTTCACTAAGCACCACCGACTTCTCAGGATATCCCGTCATTCGTGCATCCCAACGAGGAACCGTCGACAGCCATGCCGGCGTCACCACCTCGAGATTCGATCTCGGATTCCGCCGCATCATCCAACCCGATAGCCCCTGGCAAACAACCGCCCGCGTCCAAGGCTGGGACGAATCCCGAGGCAACGGCACTCCCCTCGGAACCAACCGCAGTCGCGCCCTCGACCTTTCCGCACGCTTAGACCGACGCACCACCGAGGATGAATGGGCGATGGAGAACATCCTGTTCCATCAAGAACGACGATTCGCCAGCACCTTCACTGCAATCGCACCAGACCGCTCCGCGGAAACACTTACGCTCGATCAACACAACGTACCGTCCCGCTCCACAGGCCTCATCCAGCGCATCCGACTCCCCCTCGGTGATGCCCATCAACTCGGGACGGGTTGGGACACGCGTCTCATCTCTGGCACAACGCACGAACACTTCTTTTTTCAGAACGGCAACCCGCTCCGTGAACGCAATGCAGGCGGCCGACAGTGGCAAACAGGCCTCTTCCTCGTGGACACATTGCGCCTCGAAAAATGGACTTTCGAGAGCGGTGCGCGCCTCGATCGCATGAACCAGTTCCGCGGTCGCTTGCTCGAAACCAGCCGCTCAGACGGTTCCATCATCAAGGACGAACGGTACGCGAATGCCACCGACGTCAGACCCAGCTACCGCCTTGGCGCGCGCTGGCAAGCGACACCATCATGGGTCTGGCGAATCGACGGTTACACCAGCTTCCGCTTTCCGACCCTCAACGAACTGTACCGCCCTTTCCGGGTCGGCTCCGTCACCACCTCCGCAAATCCCGCTCTTGGCCCCGAAGAGATCCGCGGCATCTCGACCTCAAGCTCTTACACGCTTTCCAGCGCAACCCATCTCCACACGCGATTCTTTTTCAACCACATAGATCACGCCATCGCCAACCTGACAACGAGCGCCACCACCCAACAACGCGATCAGATCGATCGAACGCAGGTCCGTGGGGCCGAACTCAGGATGTCCCACGATGTGGGATCTTACCTCACCCTGGATGCCGCCTACGCATACACGGATTCAAAAGTGGTGCGCAGCGAGAAGGCGCCGCAACTGGTTGGAAAATCCCTTCCCCAAGTGCCTTCACACCAAGCTTCCATCGGCATCCGAGCCCGGATGGATCGGTTGCTATGGACCACTCAAGCGCGCTGGAACTCAACCGCATGGGACGATGACCTCAATCGCGCAAAGCTGCAGGGTTTTGTCGTGGTCGATTCCCGTGCCGATTTCAGTCTCGATCAGCGCACCACCCTCTTCGCAGCCATCGAGAACATCGCGAACACCGAGATCATGACACGCCGAGAACCCGATTCCGGCCTGATCTCGGTCGGCACCCCTCGCATGTGGTCCATCGGCATCCGCCGGGAGTTCTGACACGCCCCCTCTCCGGAATCAGCGACCTAAGTCGCATCCTCAAGGTGAGCGATCTGCGTTGAGACACTCCTCACAAGTTCCTCGTCCGGACCACGCAGTGAGAACACACTTCCAGCATGTCCGACCCGACCTCAACCCCCGCAGGCGCTCTTCTCGAACTCCGCCGCATCATGGCGCAACTGCGCGCTCCTGAAGGATGTCCATGGGACAGAGAACAGACGCACCTCTCCTTGCGTTCCTCCTTGCTCGAGGAGGCCTACGAAGTGGTCGACGCAATCGAGCGAGGTGTGGATACCGATCTATGCGAGGAGCTGGGAGACCTCTTGCTCCAAGTCATCTTCCATTCACAACTTGCCGAGGAGGAGAACCGTTTCTCTTTCACCCAGATCGCGAACGCGATCTCGAACAAACTGATCCATCGCCACCCGCATGTCTTCGGCGCTGAACACGCCGCCGATGCCGAAGCCGTGGTCACCCGCTGGGAAGAGATCAAGCGTGCCGAAAAAGGCATCACACATTCCTCTGCACTGGACGGCATCTCCGAAGGGATGCCCTCCCTCATTCACGCCGCAAAAGTCCAAAAACGCGCCGCCTCAAAAGGGATGGACTGGCGCGAAATCGACCCTGTCATCGAGAAGGTGCACGAGGAGTTGACGGAAATCGATGAAGCTCGGAAGCACGGTGAGCCACAGACCCGGCTCGAGGAAGAGATCGGAGACCTGCTGTTCGCAGCGGTCAACCTCGCACGAAAACTCAAGGTCGACCCCGAAGTCGCTCTCCGACGCGCGACACACAAGTTCGGGTCACGCTTCCGAGCCGTCGAACACCTCGCAAACCAGAGGGGGATCACCATGGAAACCGCCACGCTCCAAGAACTGGACCTCTTGTGGGACGAGGTCAAAAGCCTCTCATCCGCAAACACCAAGAACGCGGATTCCCCGGCACCGTAGACTCAAGCCCACCCGACCGAGCGTCGCAACTTGCACCAGTAGCCCCCATCAGACAGACCGCTGATCCCTTTCATTCGCGGACCTTGCCCGAGACTCCCTTGAGCGCAGCGGCTTTACGCTCCTCGATGAGAGGTGCCAAAGAGGGATCCAGCTTCCGGATCAGACCGAAGAGACGCTCATTGTAACTCGTAAGTGCCGACCGCAGAGACCGATCACTCGAGGCCGCCCGAACCTTGCGATCCAACTCCACCAGCTCAGGATCCCGAAGCGCGATATCCTTCAACTCGCGGAACCGCACTCGCGCCTGAAGCTCTCGGCGCGCTTGAGCCGTCGCGTTGTTGTCGGCAATCCGGAT
>CAZAZT010000046.1:15364-26569 GCA_964489645.1 uncultured Chthoniobacteraceae bacterium
ATCCAGTACGACAACAGCAACCCACCCAAAGCTCCCACCGCACCAAGCCCCGCCCCGCCCCAGAGCATCGCAGTGTAAGAATCACAAAGCAGATACACCGTCGCAGCAGGCGCGATCAGCAAGCCCAGCAGCATGATCACCCCCACCGCCTGCAAGGACCCGATCATCGTCAGCACCAAACACACAGTCAGCACCCCCTCGACCAAGCCCACACGGATGCCCTGCGCCCGAGCCACGGTCGGGTCCAAGAGCGTCAGCAATAGAGGCCTTTGAAAGCCCACCAAAACCGGCAAAACAGCCAACGCGATGCCGTAAAGAATCCCGAGGTCCTGATTCGATACCCCAAGGATGTTGCCGAAAAGGTAGTGGACCAACGAAACCCGCGTCCGCACCACGCTCAGAAGCACGACGCCCACCGAAAACGCGACCGTGTACAGGATGCCCAAAGCCGTGTCCTCCTTGATGCGAGTCCCGCGAGACAACAGTTGCGCCCCCAAAGCCACAACCAACGCGGCACCCAGCGCACCAACAAACAGCCCCAGCGGCTCCAATCCGAACAGCATCACCCCAACCGCCAATCCCGGTAGCAACGAATGGGAGAGAGAATCCGCCATCAACGCAAGGCGCCGCAACACCACGAACGTCCCGAGGAAGCCATTCAAAAAACCCACAAGAACGCACGACAATGCCGCGCGCACCATGAACGGATGAGAAAACGGTTCAGACAGCCATTCCATGTCGCATCGTAGAAAATACCCGTGCCGAAAACGCCCGCGAAAGATTCTCCGCCGTGAAGCACTCCGCCACAGGCCCCGCCGCAATCTGCTCTCCATTGAGCAAGATCACATGATCAAAAATACCGCGCACCGTCTCGAGGTCATGGTGCGTCACCAAGAGCAACTTCCCCGCTGCACGCATCGCCTCAATCGCTTTCCGCAACCCCTCTTGAGAAGGCACATCCAACCCGGTGAACGGCTCATCCAACAACATCACATGCGCCTCCTGCGCCATCGCCCTCGCCAAAAATGCTCGCTGCTGCTGGCCGCCAGACAACGCGCTGATCTGCCGATCCTGCAAAGCCTCCATGTCGACAACCCGCAACGCCGCATCCACCGCATCCGCATCCGCCCCCCCAAACCTGCGCCACCACCCAATCCGCAAATATCGCCCCGTCTCCACCAACCCCCGCACCGTCATCGGAAAATCCCAGTCCACCGATTCCCGCTGCGGTAAATAGGCGAAATCACGGCTCGGACCCGACATCCGCCGACCATGGAACCACACCTCCCCACCCTCCACCGCCACAAGCCCGCACAACGCTTTGAGCAACGTCGATTTACCCGCCCCGTTCGGCCCCACAACAGCCACCGCACTGCCACACGGGATCTCGAACCCCACGTGGTGTAACGCCGGGATGCGACGATAGCTCACCGTCAAATCTCGCACCCGCAAATGATGAGAATGAGCGCTCATGGTTATCCCTCGGGAAAGGTGACGACGTCCTCCACCCGCCCACCCTGCGCACCCCAAACGTACCGATCGACCGGCGCCGCACCGTCGCGAGGGACCCTCCGAAATCTCACCGCAGCAACCCCTTCCCCCGCCCATTCCAGTTCCACCGACAGATCCATCCCCTCGCCCGAAGCCACCGGAAGATTCGCCTCACCGCGCCGCGCCCCCCCTTCCACCCGCAGGATCTCCACGCCCAAACACCGGATCACGATCCGCTTCAACTCAGCGGTCGACTCCACCTCCAACCGATCCCGTTCGCCCGCCGCACGCGCACCTCCCACCGCAACCTCAGCAACGCCCTCACGCCCCCCATTGCCAGACCCCAACGCAGTACCAGACTCAGCGCCGCCACTCCGCATCACCCAGCGAACAGGGATGCCAAACAACAACAACACCCCAAACGTCACCAACGCCCTCAATAGCGGAGAACCCTTCATTCCAACCTCATTTCAACGCATCAACCATCGCGGAAACATTGTGCCGCACCATCCCCTCGTAAGTCGCCAAATCGCCCGTGCCCAAACCGTCCGCATACAAACGCTGCCCCAAAACCGCCCCCGTTTCTCGCGTCACCTCACGCATCACCTTGGGGTTCGCCGTCTCCTCCGCAAAAACCGCCTTCACCCCCGTCTTCTTCACCGTCGCGATCAGTTCCGCCACCGCCTTGGAAGACGGCTGATCCGCCGAACTTAACCCCACAACCGTCAGCACCTTGAACCCATACTCCTTCGCGAAATATTGGAAAGCATCGTGCGATGTCACCAACGTACGCTTCCCCCGCGGGAGCTCTGCCACTCGCCCCTTCACCCATTTGTGCAGCGCATCCAACCGCGCAACATACCCCTCCGCGCGCTGCCGATATCCAACGGCTCCCGTCGGATCCGCCTTCACAAAAACTCCCTCCACCACCCGCGTCGCGCGCCGCATATTGTCCACACTGTGCCACCAGTGCGGATCCTCCTCCGAACCGTGAACATGTTTCTCCCCAGGCTTGTGGACATGCTCCGCTTCACCAACACGTTTCAACGAAGGGAACCGATCCCCAACCTCCACAACCTCCGTGCCCGCACCAACCACCTCGCGCAGCTTACCCACATATCCCTCCATGTGCTTCGCAGAAAGCAGCACCACCGCAGCCTTCGAGACCTGCTTCAAATCGCCAGGCCGCGGCTCGAAGTCATGCGGATCCTGACCCGGCTTCACATGCTCAATCACCCGGACACCACTCCCGCCCACCTCCCTCGCAATCTCCGAAAGCACCGTCGAGAACGACGACACAACCACCTCCGCTCGAAGCACTCCCACCCATGCAAACAACAACACGAACACCCACAGACGACCCGATCTGGACTCCAACTTCATCCCACCATGAAAGCCGGAATCCTATTGCAATTCAATTGCAATACGAGGCCCTCACGCAGAGCACGTCCCGCAGCCACCTTTGATCTGCTGGAAAAAGTCGTTCCCCTTGTCGTCCACAAGGATGAACGCAGGGAAATCCTCCACATCGATCCGCCAAACAGCCTCCATGCCCAGTTCCGGATATTCCAGCACCTCCACCTTCCGGATGTTGTTCTGCGCTAAAATCGCCGCCGGCCCTCCAATCGACCCCAGATAGAACCCTCCGTGTTTCCGGCACGCCTCCGTCACCTGAGGACTCCGATTCCCCTTCGCGATCATCACCTTGGAACCGCCAAGACCCTGGAAAAGATCTACATAACTATCCATCCGACCTGCGGTCGTCGGCCCGAACGAACCAGACGCCATTCCTTTCGGCGTCTTCGCCGGGCCCGCATAATAGACCGGATGCGCCTTTAGGTAATCCGGTATCCCCGCCCCTGAATCGATCCTCTCCTTGATCTTCGCATGAGCGATGTCCCGCGCCACAACGATGGTGCCGCTCAACGAAAGCCGGGTCGAAACAGGGTGCCGAGAGAGCTCAGCCAAAACCTCTTCCATCGGGCGATTCAGATCGATCTTCACAACGCCTACCTCCGCAACTCCCCGATACCGCTCAGGGATCAACCGTCCAGGATTGTTTTCAAGCCGCTCCAAAAATGCGCCATCGCGCGTGATCTTCCCCTTGATGTTCCGATCCGCCGAACACGACACCCCCATCCCAACCGGGCAAGAAGCGCCGTGGCGCGGCAACCGGATGATCCGGACATCCAACGCAAAATATTTTCCGCCGAACTGCGCCCCGATCCCCAATCCCTGCGCTGCCTCCAAAACCTCACGCTCCAACGCGACATCCCGGAACGCTCGACCACCCACGCTCCCCTCCGTCGGAAGGGTGTCTAAATATCGGGTGGAAGCCAGCTTGACCGTTTTCAGACAGGCCTCCGCACTCGTCCCCCCGATCACGAAAGCGATGTGGTACGGCGGACACGCAGCCGTCCCCAACGACCGCATTTTGTCCGCAAGGAACGGCACCAAGCTCCGCGGATTGAGCAACGCCTTGGTCTCCTGGAAAAGGTACGTTTTGTTCGCCGATCCGCCCCCCTTCGCGACAAAAAGGAACTCGTAATCCCCACCATCCGTCGCCTGTAAATCCAACTGCGCAGGTAAGTTGGTGCCCGTGTTCTTCTCGTCGTACATGTTCAGCGGCGCCATCTGCGAGTACCGCAAGTTCTCCTCCACATAACACGCATGCACACCACGCGATAACGCCTCCTCATCGCCCCCGCCAGTCCACACCGCCTGCCCCTTCTTCCCCATCACCGTGGCCGTCCCCGTGTCCTGACAGAACGGCAAAACGCCACGTGCCGCAACCTCCGCATTGCGCAGAAGCGTCAACGCGACGAACCGATCGTTCTCGCTGGCAGCCGGGTCGTCCAGGATCGCAGCAACCTGCTGCAAGTGCTTCGTCCTTAGCATGAACGAGCAATCACGAAATGCCGCACGCGCCAGCTCCGTCAACACGTCAGGCCGCACTTTCACCACCTCGCGCCCCTCGAACTCGACCACCGACACACCCTCGGAAGCATGATCCAATCGGTAATACTCCGTTTCATCCTTCGCCAACTGGAACAATCGCTGAAACTCGAACGGGGTGCTCATCCCAGAATTCCTACCGCCCCGCGTCGCGCAAAAAAGGAAAATGCCACGCCCTCCCGTCCGCTCCCTTCTCTGTAATCAGCACGAATCTTGCATCGCCCTCGGCCATGCGCGTCGGCTTTCCCCTCCTCCTCACCAGCCTCCTCTGCATCGCGGCCCCCCCCTTCCCCGCACCCTTCGATTCCGAACAGTCCACCGACAAGCCCCTTCCAGCGAACGACGCAGCCGCCGGGATGACAGTTCCCCAAGGCCTCCACGTTTCCGTCTTTGCCTCCGAACCCCAGATCCGCAATCCCATCGCGTCCACCTGGGACCACAAAGGCCGGCTCTGGGTCGCAGAAAACTTCACGTACGCCGAACACCCCAAACGCATCGAGACAAAGCTCCAGGACCGGATCGTCATCTTCCCCCAACACACCGCAGACACTCCCGCTCCTGCCCCCACCGTCTTCATCGACTCCCTCCAAAACCTCACCGGCCTCGAAGTCGCCCCCAACGGCGTGTGGGCCATCTGCCCACCAAAACTGCTCTTCATCCCCGACCGCGACGGGGACGACAAACCCGACTCCGATCCAGTGACCGTCCTCGACGGATTCACCGTCGCACGGGACAGCCATCATAACTTCGCGAACGGGATCCGCTTCGGCCCCGATGGCTGGCTCTACGGCCGCTGCGGTGGTTCTTGCCCCGGCCTCGTCGGCACCCCTGGCACCCCCGCAGAATCGCGTATCCCCATCAACGGCGGCATCTGGCGGTTCAACACCAGAACCCGCACCTTCGAAGTTCTCTGCCACGGCACCACCAACCCTTGGGGGCACGATTGGAACGAACTCAACGACCTCTTCTTCATCAACACCGTCAATGGCCATTTCTGGCACATGATCCCCGGCGCACATTACAACCGCCCCTTCCTTCTCGACCCCAACCCGCACATCTACAAACAGATCGACCAACACGCCGATCATTTCCATTTCGACACCAACCAAGGATGGACCAAATCCCGCGACGGCGCAGCCAACGACCTCGGCGGCGGACACGCACACACAGGCCTCCTCATCTGCCAAGGCGATCAATGGCCCGAGTCCATCCGCTCCAAGGTGCTCACACTCAACCTTCACGGCAAACGCGCAAACGTGGAATCCCTGACCCCCTCAGGGTCCGGCTACCTCGCGAAACATCTCCCCGATACACTCCTCGCCAAAGACCCTTTCTTCCGAGGCATCGACATCCAACAAGGCCCCGACGGTGCCGCCTATCTTCTCGATTGGTCAGACACCGGCGAATGCCACGAGCGGACCGGTGTGCATCGAAGCTCCGGCCGCATCTTCCGGATCGTACCCTCCCACCTCCGCAACAGCACACTTCCCAACCTGACTGACCAATCACCCGACGTGCTCTTGGAACGTCTGCGCAACCCCGACGCCTGGACCAACCGCCACGCCGGAGCCGCCATCACCCGCATCTCGCCCACACTCCTCCGCGACATGGCGCATGGATTGACGACCAACCTGCGATACTCACGCTCCGATCCCATCCGGATCCGCGCGCTTCTCGCCCTCCACCGACTCGATGCCCTTGCGCGCAACCCCTCCGTCTCACTGCCAAAGCTCCTGTCAGATCCTTCGCCGAATCTCCGCATCTGGGCCATCCGACTGCTCACAGACCACCTCCCCATCGATCTCGTTTCCGGCCGACGACCAAAAGACGCTCCCGCCGTCTCCGGCGAAGTCGCCCCCCTGCTGCGCTCGTGCGCAGAAAAGGAAGGTTCCCCTCGTGTCCGACTCGCACTGGCCTCAGCACTCCAACGGCTCCCCGTTCCCGAACGCATCCCGATCGCCAAAGAGCTCATCAAACACGCCGCCGATGCCGACGATCACAACCTACCCCTCATGCTGTGGTACGCGCTCATCCCCGTCGCGAACTCTCTGCCTGAAGCATTGCCCAGCCTGGCAGCAACCTGCGAGATCCCGCTCACTCTCGAGGCCCTCTGCTGGCGCGCCGCCGCTATCCACCTCGAAAAACCCGGCACCCTCGACCCCATCCTCACCCAGATCGCGCTGCGCCCCAAGCCGCTCCAAGAGGCTGCCCTTCGCGGCATCCGCGCCGCACTCAAAGGCATCCGACAGGCCCCCGCACCCGCAACATGGTCTGCGTTTGAACTAGCCTGCGGCAAACTGAACTCGTCCGAGTCCCGCCAAACCCTCCGAGAACTCTCTGCCGTGTTCGGCGAAGGTCGCGCCCTCGCCGACATCCGCGCCGCTGCAAAGGACTCGAACTCCCCGATCGAGACCCGTCGGAGCGCTCTCCAAACGCTCATCGATCAACAAGACCCAGAACTGCTTTCGACCTGCGAACCCCTCTTGGAGGTGCGCCACCTCCAGACCTTGGCCATCCGCGGACTCGCCACGCTTCCGGGACTCCCGCCCGCCGGAAAAGTCGCAACCACCATCCGCAAGGTCCACTCTCTCGAACGCTCCGAAGCCCTCTCCGCCGCGCTCGTTCGCAAGGACTTCGCAGACGCGATCCTCTCCGAGATCGAGGCCGGCCGACTCGACACCTCCGAACTCTCCGCATTCCACATCCGTCAGATCCGCGATCTCAAAGACGACGTTCTTCTCGCGAAGCTGCGCCGGCTGAGACCCGACTCCGCCACAGACCCCGCAGCCCGCGAAGCCAAGCGGCAAGAGCTCAAATCCATGCTCACCCCCGCCTTCCTCGCCAAAGCGGATCTCGAGCAAGGAAAACTCGCCTTCGTCGCCGCATGCGGCGCCTGTCATCAGATGTTCGGACAAGGAGGAAAACTCGGACCCGACCTCACCGGAAGCGATCGCCGGAACCTTGATTACCTCCTCGAGAACATCCTCAACCCATCCGCTGCGGTTTCACCTGAGTACCAAACCGCTCACGTGAAAATGAAAGACGGCCGACTTCTCACCGGCATCATCGCTGGGAAAGATGCCCGTAAGCTCCGCCTCAATACCATCGGAGGCGTTCAAGACATCGACGCAGAATCCGTGGAATCCGTCGTGACCACCAAGGAGTCCCTCATGCCGGAGGGCCTGATCTCGTCCCTCCCAAAAAAGCTGCTGCGCGACCTCTTCGGTTTCCTCATGCAACCCTGATGCCCATCGAGAGCCGCCTCCCTCTCCCTCCAAACCGACGGCCCCAACTCATCCTTGCCGTTGCCGTGCTCCACTCCGTTACCTAGTTTCTCACTATGCCAGATTTTCAGAACCTTCCCGATGCCAGCGGCCACTTCGGTCCTTACGGAGGCATGTTCGTCCCAGAAACCCTTATGGACGCCCTCCAGACACTCGCTGCTGAGTACCAACGCGCGAGAGAGGACAAGACCTTCCAAGCCGAACTCCACGCGATGCTCACCCAGTTCGCCGGACGACCAACCCCCCTCTATTTCGCCGAACGCCTCACCCGCGAACTCGGCGGTGCCAAGATCTATCTCAAACGGGAGGACCTCCTCCACACCGGCGCGCACAAGATCAACAACGCCCTCGGACAGATCCTCCTCGCGAAACGCATGGGAAAATCGCGCATCATCGCCGAGACCGGTGCCGGACAACACGGCGTCGCCACCGCAACCGTAGCCGCTCGCGCCGGACTTGAATGCGTCATCTACATGGGCGCCGTGGACATGGAACGTCAGGCGCTCAACGTCGCCAGGATGCGCTTCTTGGGAGCCAAGGTCGTCCCAGTGACCGCCGGTCAAGCCACCCTCAAAGAGGCCATCAATGAAGCCATGCGAGACTGGGTAACCAATGTGCGGAACACCCACTACATCCTTGGCTCAGCCCTAGGCTCACATCCTTACCCGATGATCGTCCGCGACTTCCATCGCGTGATCGGTGACGAAACGCGTCAACAGATCCTCGAGAAAGAAAGCCGACTGCCAGATCTCCTCGTCGCCTGCGTCGGCGGAGGCAGCAACGCCATCGGCCTGTTCTGGCCCTTCCTCAACGACGAGTCCGTCAAGATGACCGGAGTCGAAGCAGGAGGACTCGGGATCAAACGCGGTGAACACGCCGCTCGATTCCACGGAGGTAAACTCGGCATCCTTCAAGGGACAAAAACGTTCGTTCTCGCCGATGACGACGGCCAGATCGAACTCACACATTCCGTGTCGGCGGGCCTTGATTACGCCGCCATCGGGCCCGAACACGCCTTCCTCAGGGATCAGGGCCGGATCGATTACGACTACGCCACCGACGACGACGCACTCAACGCGTTCACCAAACTCTCCCAGACCGAAGGCATCATCCCGGCCCTCGAGTCCGCCCACGCCATCGCGCACGTCCTCAAGGTCGCCCCAACCATGGACCCTCAGTCCATCCTCGTGGCAAACCTCTCCGGCCGCGGAGACAAAGACGTCGCTCAAGCGGCCACCATCCTCCTGAAATAGCACGGCCATGATCCGAAGCATGACCGGTTTTGGACGGGCCTCTGCAAGCGGCCCGTCCTGTGAGATCGTCGCCGAGATCACGTCCGTGAATCGCAAGCAACTCGACGTCGCCGCAAACCTGCCCCGATCACTCGCCCAACTTGAATCCCCCCTCCGGGATCGCGTCGCGGCCACCATCTCACGAGGGCGCATCAATATCTCCCTGAAGATCACTCCCACCGCCAATGCACTCGCTGATGCAGTGGTCGATCTCCCCGCAGCAGCCCGCATCGTCGCCGCCGCAAAAACCCTCTGCGACCATTTCGGACTGGCCGATGAACTCTCCGTCGAAACCCTCCTGAAAGCGCCCGGCGTGCTCAAGACCGCCGATGAGATGCTCCCCCCAGACACCGTCGCTCCTCTCCTCTCGTCTGCCGTCGCAGACGCCCTCGACACCCTCAACGCCATGCGCGAAACAGAAGGCGCCCTCCTCCAACACGATCTGTTGCGTCGACTCGACCTGCTCGTCGCTAACGTCGACTCGATCCGCACCCTCGCCGCAGAAGTCCCAGCCAAACAACGTTCCGCACTGCTCGAACGCATCAGGCAAGCAGGCGTCGAACTCCAAGCGGATCCAGACCGTTTAGAACGTGAACTCGCTCTCTTCGCCGATCGCTCCGACATCACCGAAGAACTCACACGCCTCGACGCGCACATCGCCCAGTTCCGCAATCTTCTCAAAACCGAGTCCACCCCAGGACGCACCCTCGACTTCCTCTGCCAAGAGATCGCCCGCGAACTCAACACCACCGGCGTCAAATGCGCGCACTCTGGTATCTCCTCGCTCATCGTCGCTTCGAAAGCAGAACTCGAACGGCTTCGCGAACAGGTCCAGAACATCGAATGACCCATGAACCCCTCCCTCCCGCAAAAACGAAACGGCATCCTGTTCGTCCTCTCAGCCCCGTCCGGAGGAGGGAAAAGCACGCTCCTCAAACTCCTCAAACCGTTCGGTGACCACCTGTACTCCGTCAGTTGCACCACGCGCGCTCCTCGCCCCGGCGAGATCGATGGATCCGATTACCACTTCCTCTCCAAGTCCGCATTCGAGAACGAGATCGCAGCCGATAATCTTCTCGAATGGGCCGAGGTGCACGGGAACTACTACGGCACCCGAAAAAGCTCAGTGCTCCATCACCTCGAAGCCGGACACGACGTCATCCTCGATATCGATGTCCAAGGCGCCCAATCCATCCGCGCTTCCACCGATCCGCGCATCACCTCAGCCCTCGTCGATGTCTTCCTGACCCCAGCCTCTCTCGCAATCGTTGAACAGCGTCTGAGAAACCGTGCGACCGAAACGGAGGAACAACTGGCAGTCCGCATCTCAAACGCCACCAACGAGATGCGCCAGTGGGATCAGTACATGTTCCGCATCATCAGCAGCACGCCAGAAGCCGACCTCGAGCAGTTCCGCGCCATCATGCTGTCCGAAAGGAACCGCGCCGCACGCATCCACCCCTGATCCACCCGACCACACTCATCATGGCAACCGAAGCACCTCTCTCCGGAAAGAACATCGTCCTCGGTGTCTGCGGTTCCATCGCCGCCTATCGCAGCGCCGACATCGCGAGCCAACTCGTCAAACTCGGTGCATCCGTTCATGTCGTGATGAGCCCCGGCGCCACACGCTTCATCACCCCGCTCACACTCAAGACGCTCTCGCGCAATCCAGTCGTGACCAACGATTTATCCGACAGTCCTGATTGGGTCCCGACCCATATCGCACTCGCCGATTCCGCGCACCTCCTTCTCATCGCGCCAGCAAGCGCGAACGTCATCGCCGAACTCGCGCACGGCCTCGCATCCCATCCGCTCACCGAGATCGCACTCGCCACACGGTGCACCACGCTGATCGCTCCCGCGATGAACGGGAAGATGTGGTCGCACCCCGCAACCATCACAAATCGCGAGACACTTCGCGCAAGAGGCGCCCACTTCGTCGGACCATCAAGCGGTTTGCTTGCATGTGGTTACGAAGGTGAAGGTCGCTTGGCTGACGTCGCCGAGATCATCTCCTCAGTGCTCGACTTGCTCAGCTGAAGAGCGCTCGCTTTCCCGTAAGTGGATGATCGGGAAAAAGATTTTCGCATCTTTCATCGCGTATTCGTTTGACGCTCCCATCCCGCAATCGTAAACAAATGGCCCCAGAGCAATGATGAACTCTGGAACTAACCCAGCCC